>CACYHD010000010.1 GCA_902774125.1 uncultured Lachnospiraceae bacterium | reverse complement strand
AAATTGCAAAAATAATAAAATCATGCTATATTTTAAAAAAATTCAGGATATTAATAATGAACAATTTTGACATAGATAAAGAATGGATCGCCTCCGAACTGAATACATCCGAAGAGGGTTGGATTCCATACTTGCCCAAACATTTAATCAATGGGAAGCAATACTGGTAGATGATGGGGCGACAGACAATACTGGCAAAATATGTGATGAATACGCTCAAAAAGACAGACGTTTTCAGGTTATTCACACCAATAATCAGGGACTCTCTTGTGCCAGGAACAATGGCATGCAACAGGCAATAGGAGAACTTCTTTATTTCATGGATCCTGATGATTGGATTGAGCCGAACTGCTTCGAGCGTTGTTTTGAAACATACAATCAATATCACTGCGATATCATCAATTTCGGTTTTTGGTGGGTATACGACAAAGACATTTTTACTGATTCAGACACTGATTTTAAGGTGTATAAGGGAGAAGACATTTATAATCATTTTACAAAAAAAATAGCCGGGTTTAGCCAGAATGCCTTAAATATGTATTACAAGGGTGATTTCATTTGGAATCATAGAAAAGGTGGCTTTGTATGGGTTTACATGTTCAAAAGAACTTTTGTATGCCAACAAAATTTAGCATTTATTCCTGGCTGTGCTGCTCCACTCTGATTCAAGCGTACCCAGTTCCAGTACTCATTCAATCGAGTAAATTCATATAAGTATTCTGGAATAATCTTACCAAGATTCAACTTATACCTAATCAAATATCCTGCAAATATCTGATTTCCGTTCTTATATGCATAAGTCTTGCCAACCGTTGCTCCCATACGAGCAAAACAAAAATCGCCATAGCTTAGTTTGTAATCCTCATCATCTTTAATATTTGCTGAGCAAACTACATCATCGTTTAATGATCCATCGTCGTTAATATCCGTAATCCTGATATACCTAGGTCTACTTGGATCATATTCTATAGAAGCAGATTGTGCACCATATTCACCTTTACCATGAGAAAGGGCATCCAATTCTTCCCTCGGATAATTCTTACATACAAACATCTCGACAAATCGGGCTTTGATGAGTTCATCTAGCTTCTTTAATTCTTCATTTCTTCCATCCAAAACTGTTGAAACCTTGTCTAGCAATTCAACAATTTCCTTCTGCTTTTCAAGAGGGCATACCTCAATCTCAACCTTTGATAAAGTGGCTTTATTCAAGGTCTTACCCATAACAGCCTTATTTGTCCCCTCATCCCAGTCCTTGTATTTGAACATGTAATAAATGTATTCTGGTATAAGGTCAACTACATGTTTATCATGAAAAGCCATTATAGCCTCGTTTGAATACATATCCTCTGATGTAATTGCTGTCTTACCAATCGATAATTTAAAGCTCATAACAACTGTATTAGCCGGAATAATCTTTATTCCACTCTCTTCAACAGCTACATCAGATAAATATTCTTTTGTATCAGTAATGTACTTTCCAGCCTGAGTAAGATCACCAATTGAAATCCACTTGTTATCGCAAGTGTTCCAATATTCTGAATTATTTCTTGAAGGGGTCTTGCCCATCTGCAAATCAAATATATCTTCAAGCTTATATCTTGCCATCAATCATCCCTACAAATCTCAATTTGTATTTGTTTTCAATAATACTTGACGATTGCAGCAATATGTAAGATAATATAAGTGAACCACTGAAAGCACGAATGTGTCGTAGGTGGTGTTTTATTTTGGATAAATAACCAGCCCATACTTATTAGCACTATTTGCCTTTAAATTAAGAACATCACCCGCCTTTAATGTAGCCATTACACTTCCCACGAAATTGTCATCTATCAACCTGTTGACTCGTTTAGGCTTATTCTTTTTCAAGTAATTTACAGAATAATATAAATGTACAAAGTACGAAACAAAATCGCATAATTGAATAAAGTATGATTCTTTAGAATCCTTTTCTAATACATCTTCAAGCAAGTATTTTATAGGTTTGTTTAGTACTCCCCCGAACTGCGATTGAATTGGATTATATGCTCTAATCGCTCTTGCCGTCTTCCTCATAGGACTTATTCTACCCTGATCAGATATAATAATATAGTTCCAGTTTCCTACACTGTCATTTTCAATTCGCTGTACACTATATGTTAACGCGTTTTCCAAAACATTATAATCCGTAGTCTTTATTTTCGTTTTATCAATTATTGTATTAATTATTTTTATATCAAGAGATGCTATTAACAGTGTATATTCCTTTAACATTTGCCTTTTTTGTTCAGCCGACCACTGATAATTTCTATATGGGTCTTTGTCTGTCAAAAACTGTTTGGTATGCATTTCCTCTTTAACTGGTATTCCATATTTTTCTTTCCAGTTTTTTCTAAATTCTTTTATACTTTTAAAATTATTATTCCACGATTCCGATGGCGTATATAAGCTAGTTAAAACAAATATGTCACTTGATTTAGTATTGCCACCATCATCACCTGTCTCATCACAATATACAATTCTTGTATTCATATTCCCTCCCTTTAAGCTATATATTTCCTATGCGACATTTTCACATTACTCTGATTAACCATAGCATACTGCATTGTAGTATCAATCTGTGAATGTCCAAGTATTTTCTGGACCTGTTCTATCGGCATCCCCTTATCTATAGCCCTTGTCGCCATAGTTCTCCTAAACTTGTGAGGATGTATCTTAGGTAAATTTATCTTGCGTCCCAGTTCTCGAATTCTTATTTCTACACCACTTATCTTTAACCTATCACTTGGCGAATCCAAAGTGACAAATAAAGCTGGGTTTTTGTCCTTTCTACTCTTAATGTAAGATTGCAAATGTAGTTTTGCTTTTGCATCAAAATACACCTTGCGTTCTTTTCCGCCTTTGCCAAACACAACACACTCACGCGCATCAAAGTCAATGTCTGCTATATTTAAATTTACTAATTCGCCAACTCGAATACCTGTAGAATAAAGCAAATCTATAATCGCTAAATCTCTTTTACATTTACAATGATCTCGCATTTTTTCTATGTCTTCATCAGAAATCACTTCTTTCACCTGCTGATTTGTTTTGATTTTGTGAATCCTACGCATCGGACTTTTTAAAATGTAGTTTTCCTCCTCAAGCCACGAGAAAAAGCTTGATATATTACGACGCACATTATCAACAGTAACCTTACTACAATTGTTTTTCTTTTGATATTGTGATAGATATGCTCTCATATTTTCAGTTGTTATCTTTCGAATTGGAATAGTTACTCCTTGCAGCATATTTTCTATTGTTGTTCTATAGTATGAAATTGTTCTGCTTGAACATCCTTCAATATTCTTTGCTGCAATAAACAGTTTCAAATATTCTCCATTAGAAATCTGCCTTTTTTCTTTTACGTTATCAGAGAATGTCTTCAACATAACTTCTTGCAGTTTTTTCATTTGAGCAATAGACAAATACTCAGACATTTCATTTAAAATAGTTACAATTCTTTCTTCCATATTGGTATTCCTTTCATAAATACCAACATCCTACAACCATATTATTGTTTTTTATAGCCTAAACTTATTAAGGCATAAAACTATCCAAAGTACTCCTGCATCAAACTGTCAAAAAGCAATTGGGCTTCATCCAATGCCTTTTGAACTACAACTTTTGATTTGTAGACTTGTTTTTTTTGATTTGTAGACTTGTTTTGAAAACTCAACAAATTCAGTTTGTAACTCTTCTGGTGGCAGAATCAACCTAAAGCCTCTAATTGACTTTAATCCTACATTTTTTATTGTGCTGGCAGTTGCATTACTCTCTAAAAAAACCATAAACTCATCCGTTTTCATTACTCCATAAACAAACTCTCTATTTATTTCTGGCTTAAGATTACAATAGCAAGCACTCTTGCCTAGCATTACAGCTTCGCCATTATAAAACGCCAATTTACCAAGAGTTCCATTGATTGACAAAAGGATTGCATTATCTGTTAATTCTATAAAATGCTTCCTATAGGTTTCTTCATTTACCATCTTAGTTGCTGGCGTTATTTCTATTATTCCATTCATAAGATTGTTGCCGTTTATAAATGGATAATCACCACTCTCATCATATTCAGGTGTTCCATGAAGTCCATCTCCAATACCATCACAAACCGAATTAAGTTCAGCAGTGTTCCACCCTTTTTCATTTATAATCGGATTGCCAAACAGCTCGACAAATCGGGCTTTGATAAGGTTATCTAATTCATCAAGTTCCTGTTGTCTTTTTTCTTTTAAAGTAACAACTTTTGTAAGCAAATTAACTATATACTTTTGTTCCTTCAATGACCTTTTAGGAATTAGCATTTGTCTCATTGATGCTTGTGTAAGCTTTTGCCTAGTCGCGCCATTAACCATTCCACCAACATTATAGAACATCAAAGAATAGCATAAATAATCAACATCTAAACCTTTCTTTGGTTTTAAAACATGCGCATGATTATTGACCCAACACTTTCCTGAGACACGATAAGCAATAGGTCTTTCTTTTGAACCAAAGTTACCTCCATCCTCTGCTAGAAGAACCAATTCGTCGTCAAAAATGTAGTCAGCTATGTGATCCTGAATCCCATTAGCTCCATAATATGGATATGGTCCTTCTACTCTATCTGAAGAGGTAATTGGCACTCGCATAGAATCCAGTATTTCACAGCAATCTTCTAATAGTATTTTCTCCATCTATCATCCCTACAAATCTCAATTTGTATTTCCTTTTCTTTATTTTTTTAATAATTGTTCCAATTCATCCATTTCCTTGGAAATCTCTTTTTCTAATTGTCGAATTTCCTTGATTATATCCTCAGTTGGTGGATATTCCACTGGAATATACTCAATTTCTTTATACTTGTTAATTGACAGATCATAATCATTCTGTCTTATTTCATCTGCTTCAACGAAAAAGCTTTGTTCAGTTCTTTTTCTGTCTTTTTCCCCATCAAGATTTCTATATCTAGCAAGAATATCTGGTATATCATCTTCATTTATTTTGCTTCGCTTATCATCTAATGAATAACCGTCATTCTTCATATCATAGAACCAAACGTTCTCTGTTCCCGATGGATCTTTGGTAAAGACCAAAACTGCAGTAGATACACCAGCATATGGTTTAAACACACCTGAAGGCATCGATATAACAGCCTGCAATCTATTATTTTCAATCAGTTCTTTTCTTATTGCTTTATGTGCTCTAGAAGAACCAAACAACACTCCATCTGGAACAATGCATGCACATCTTCCTCCAATTTTAAGCGACTTTAAGAACAGCGAAATAAATAATAACTCTGTTTTTTTAGTTTTACTAAGTGCTAATAGGTCTGGACTAATATCTTCTTCAAATACACTTCCCTTAAATGGTGGGTTAGCCAGAATCAAAGAATACTTATCTCGAATTGTATTGTCCGCTGATAATGAATCCCTTCTTTCTATTGTAGGCTCACTGATGTTATGCAAAAGCATATTCATTGCACCGATACGCAACATAGAAGGATCTGTATCATAACCATTAAACATCTCTCTGTTAAAATGAACATTGTTTTCTTTCTTCAATAATTCTTTAGCATAATGCTCCTTAACATATGTTGCAGAACTTAATAAGAAACCTGCCGAACCCATAGCTGGATCAACTATAACGTCATCCAATCTTGGCTCCACAATTTCAACCATCATATTAATTATGTGACGTGGTGTTCTGAACTGTCCCATCTTTCCTGAAGAGGCCATCTTGCCCAAGCAATACTCATAAACATCACCCATTATATCCTTGTTGGTCATATCAATGTTATTAAGTTCATCAACGCAAAGCGCTAAAACCTTTGGGGAATCAATTAAGAAAACTGCATCAGCCATATACTTGGAAAATGCTGTATCTTTTCCATCTCCATTTAATGATTTGATAAATGGAAAAACAAAATTACGAACTGTATAATACATACTTTCTGGCTCATAATTATGGAATGTGCTCCATCTCATAGAATTATAACTAGTTGTTTCTGTACTATGTTCATCAGGTTTGAAATCCCCATCTTTGAAAATATCACTTTTATATTCAATTTCTAACACCGATGCATTAGCTTCTTTTTTTATTTCGTTATCATCCAACAGTTTCATAAAAATCAAATATGTAATCTGCTCAATAACTGTTGAGGGAGACGTTATACCACTCGTATAAATCGTATCCCAAATTTTATCCATTTTATTCTTTAATTCGCCTGTAATCACTTACTAATTCCTCCGTTACATATTTCAGAACAATTATACCATAAATAACACCTATTTATTTGTGTATCTTATAAAAACAAGCCACAAGTTTTTTAAACTTGTGGCTTCTGATAATTATTATTCTCTTTCTTTTAATAGTTATACTCCAACAAATACCATTCATTTTGGTACTTACCTAAGGACAATTTTACCCATTCTCCTCTTCCTTCATAAGCTAGTAGAACAAATTCTTCAAACTCAACATAAGGGCCATAATCTATTCCTTCACCGTCTTGACGTTGGCTTTCATATTCCCCCACACTTCCTAGCCATGAATCGCCAATTTCTTCAACCAACGCTTTGTTCTTTTTAAAAACTTCCTCTTTTGTCTTATAGTGCTCCCACACTTCATAACTCATAGGACTTACTTCTCTTAACATACTACAAAGATCTTTAAAAGAACTCCCTGGTCCCTCAGTGTCCATATGTTTATTAATTTCAAATAAATGATTTATATAACACGCGTCAAAATCTTTCTTATTTTTATCACGCATAGCCATAAAACAATTATTAATCAATTCGTCCCATTCATTTCCCTTTGTTTCTTTATATTCTTCTGTAATCTCATTTCCAGTACTATCGATTTTATCAACATTGTTACTATTCTCTGTTTTTTCACATGAACATAGCAAAAATATACAAACTGCCAATGATAATAATAGTATAATTGTCTTCTTCATTTTTTCCTCCAATTTTCTGTTAATGTTGCTGATTTATTACCTGTAACTTTAATATGTTCCTGGTCTCTCTACCCCATCAAATCCACGCCTTCGCCCATGACCTCAATATCAACAGCTGTCGCATCTTCTAGATGAAACATCATCATTTTGTTGCCTGTCTCATCGTTGTAGATGCTTCTTAGGTGTGGGGCACCATCAAGCGCCATCTCTGCATACTTGTCGTCTGTCTCAAAGACAGCTTTGCCTGTGTATCGCATCCAGTGGCCGTCCTGCTTGGCAGCAACTATCTCGCACTTAGGGTTGGCCTGAAGCTGCTTGTACACTTCCTTGAAGTCACCGATGCCAAAAAGAACCTTGTCATCCACTTCTATATGTAGTCCCAACGGTCTTAGTTTTGGCTGATTACCGTCCACTGTTGCCAAAAAGAAAACTCCTGCTTCGTTTAAGAAATCATTTACTTTGCTCATTTTTTGTTCCTCCTAATATATGGCTTACTTATTTGCATTAATTATATAATTTTAGTACTTCTATTTCAATCTGTGCGCATACTGCTGTCCGACAAGAATTCTAGCCAGGTAGATGGCAAAAAATAAAACTGATTATTTATATGTTCAAAAATATGCTATTATAAATAAAGAGATACAAATTATATACGGACTAATGAAACCCACAACAATCCGGCTTTCAGAATCAATCAAAAAGGGAGGACCAAAATGAAATACAGTGTTAATACATACAGACTATATCAGAGCGAGAAATACTTCG
This sequence comes from uncultured Lachnospiraceae bacterium, assembly GCA_902774125.1. Taxonomy (GTDB): domain Bacteria; phylum Bacillota; class Clostridia; order Lachnospirales; family Lachnospiraceae; genus Eubacterium_G. The sequence continues at coordinate 45,896 of CACYHD010000010.1, read as the reverse complement.
CGCATACTGTCCGCATCCACGTTAGAATGAAGGACGAGGTCGATATTAACGTACTAGATAAGGCTGTTAACTCAGCTATAATTCGATATCCTTACTTTGCAGTTAGAGTGGAGGTCGACGAAGACGGTGGCTACGTTCTTGCTCCTAATGACCAGAAGATTGTCGTAATGCCTACATGCGATAAGCTACCTATGGTTGGAAGTAGCAGCGTAAACGATCATCTGCTTTATGTAGATTGTTCGGGCAAGGACATCTTCTTTAATATAAGTCATACTATGTGTGGTGGACGTGGTTTTCAACCTTGGGTTATGACCAATATATACGAGTACGTCAGACAAAAATACAATGTCGAGCCTAACGCGCCGGAAATCAGAAAAGTGGACAGCGCACTACTTCCAGGAGAGACTGATGAACCTACTATGGATATGTTGACTACAGAAGAGCCAATCTATAAGAGAAAAATACAGAAAGCTCCAGTTCTTGGCATGGATTACCTCAAGGGCGTTTTCGTTCCGATCAAGAGAGACCCTAATTATATGGTTGTAACAATCGACCAGCATGACCTATTAAAGGTTTCTAAGGCCAATGATTCTAGTGTTCTCTCCTTGTTCTTCGTGCTTTTTGCAAGGACATTGGATAAGGTGTTCCCTGCCAAAAACAAAGTTATCGTGGGCGAGGCTGCCCATAATCCACGAGAAAACCTTGGACTTGTTAATACACACTGCGACTTTTTGAGTCATGTGTATGTTGATTATGACAGAGACAAGTTGGACGACGACCTCGAAAAGCTCGGAACAGGAACGAGAGGTCAGATTATTCTTCAAACTGATCCGTCTGTCAGCCATACGCAAATAAGAGAGCTTTTTGAACTGTACGAGGCGATCGACAAGCAACACGGGCTCAAGGCCAAAAGAAAGTATATGGCTAAGCACAGCCTCTCTACTGGAAAAGACGCACAGCACGGAAGCTTTATTGCCAACTATACCGGCCTGATGGATTGGGGAGAGTTGGCTGATTATGTTGAGTTTTTCGTTTATGTTATCGAGGGACATTTTACAATAGAAATAACTGCTATGGCAGATAAGATTTATGTCGGATTTATGCAGGTTATAAAGACAGATAAGTACATCAATCTCTTCAAGGAAGAGCTAGAAAAGGTAGGCATTCCTTGTACTATAGACGGCCCATTTCCTAAGAGACTGCCAAAGCACGATATACCATTGAAATAATGTGATTATATCTTATACGTAACAAAATGCGAAGTTACTATAGTAATTATAAATCGACAAAATATAACTATTTGGAGGAAATATGAATTTTTTGTATGTGGCACTAGGAGGTGCAATCGGAGCACTGGGAAGATATGCAATCAGCTTGATTCCAGTCAAAACTGATTTTCCTGTTTTAACTCTAATAACAAATATAATAGGTGCAATTCTAATTGGTTTTATAATCGGCATTATAGACGATAAAGATGACGGTTCTAAAAACGCACTACTGTTTTGGAAAACCGGAGTTTGTGGAGGTTTTACAACGTTTTCTACTTTTTCACTTGAGGCAGCTGATCTAATCGAGAATAAGGCATACTTATCAAGTGGATGCTATGTTGCTTTGAGTGTTATTGGGTGTATTATCGGCGTGTATTGTGGTAAAAAACTATCAACTGGATAATTACACGATTGGCTGTTGCGACAAAAAAAGGATGCTAATACTATGATTAGCACCCTTCCTTTTAACTTTTTATCCAACCGATATATTGGTTGGGAACTTAATATTATCTGATTATTTAACTTTAACCTTAACTGTGATTTTCTTTGTGATTGCGTTATATTCCTCATCACCTGAAGCCATCACTTTAACAGTCACCTTATATGTTCCTTTTTTCAATTTCTTCTTGATAGAAATCAATCCGCTCTTCTTGTTTACCTTGAAGTATTTTTTGAATTTTTTCTTACTAACTTTAACCAGCTTATAAGAAAGTTTTCCTTTACCTTTATTGATAAACTTAATTGACTTCTTTGTTTTTATTTTCTGTGTTTTTTTCTTTAGTTTCTTGTATTTAACTTTTACATTCTTCCCCTTTACAGAAAGTGTATTAGCTTTTTTAGTAGGAACTTCTTTTGTAGTAGGAACTACTGTAACTTCTTTTGAAGCGCCGTGTTCCGTACCATCCAAGCTTTCATCTCCAAGCAAAATTGCTTCATAAAGAGTTTTCAAATCAGATGTATATTTTCTAACATCAGCTTTGATTGAAGCTGATTGAGTAGGGTCCTTATCAAACTTGTAAAGCGCTCTAGCATCAATATATTCGCCTGCAGAATTGCAAGTCCACTCGAAGCCATTGAACTGCCATGCTCCTTCAGTTAGCATGATATTTCCTTCTGAATCTGATATAGGCGCCAATCCTTCTGCATCACTCTTGAAGTGAGCCAAAACATTTTTTGCATCATCTGACTTAGCAAAAACACCTGTTTTTGACTCCATATTAATTCCAATCAGCTTTTTATTACTTAAATTGTCGGCTTTAATCACTGTTGGTTCATAATCGTCATATGCACTCTCTAAATAAACATTTGCTGGTTTTCCATTATTAGTATTACCATATATTTCAGCATCGCCACTCAACTCGCAATCAGTATAAATTCCGATTTCTATCCCACCATCTAAATATGGTCCGTCTGTAGCGTTATTGATGATTTTTCCTCCGCTCATATGGAATGTACTACCGTCAAATAAAACTACTCCTCCGCCGACACGGGACAAATTGTTGCTTATTTCACCACCTGTAATATATGCTTTACCATCTCTATTTACAGTAACTCCACCACCATATTTGTTCTTGGCGCAATTATTGCTTATTTTACCGCCAGATAATTTAAAAACAGTATTACTACCCACATATACTCCACCGCCGTTAAGGCGTGAATTGTTTTGGAAAATAAAAGCATCGCCAGACATTTCAAATTCTGCTCCATCTTCTAAAAATACTGCTCCACCATAACCGCAAGAGCAATTACCAACTATACTACCATGGTCAAAAACAAACTTGCCATTTGAAGCAACACACACGCCGCCACCATAATAATAGTCGCCAATTGTTGTAATTGGCCCATTAATGTTGCCTATTATCGTTCCGCCATGCATTGTAAACAAGCCTTTATTATAAACGCCTCCTCCATGATGGAAAGAATAACTCACTTCTTTTCCGCCACCACCGGTAATATAACCTCCAACAAAAACCTGGTCACCTTCATCAGATAATCTTGCAACAAAAGCCTTACCTGATGAATCATCTATGTAATACTTGTGTTCAGTATGCGTATCACAATCAAAAAGGTTCAGTTCTCCACCTTCTTTGATTTCGATAACTGCTTTTGATTCTCCAGTCATTTTAATACCATGCCCGTTGAGACATAAATTTATTTTGATTCCATTATCAATAATCCAAGTTTCATCGATTTCTATATCACTATTCAGGTAATAGTTTCCTGACGTTTTTGGTAGTGTGTCACTAGCTTCAAAAACTATTCCATCATGAGTATGAGTAGATTCTACAGCCCTTACTGTTCCAAAAGTTACCGGTGCCATTGCAAGGGCCATCACAACAGCTACCGCAAGTGCTAATAATTTTTTCATTATTCTTTATACCTCCCTTTGAATCAAAAAACTCTGTATTAATTCCATTATTGATCCCTTCTAGTTATATCAAACACCGCATCTAGATTAGTGTTTGATAAGACATCCATAAAATTTTCCCCTACATTGGTCAATTTCATAGAGCCATTTTTATTTTTCATTTTTTTGTATGTGGCCATAAGAATACGCAATCCAGATGATGATACATAGTCACATTCTCCAAAATCCAATGTCAATCTTTCTACGCCCTCTAACTCCTTCTTTATTAATTCTGACAAACTAGGTGCAGTCAATGTGTTGAGTTCTCCTGAAAGCTGTATTGTTAAGTCCTTTTCATTTTTTTCTGTAGTTAAATCTAATTGCATAAACGTATCCTCCTGCTTTTAATTATACCACAATAGAGCTGCCTTATTTGTGTTAAATGCTTGGTACTATCCCAAAGCTCCTAACAATGAAGAAGATGGCCTGATAAGCATCTTCTTCATTTCTCTACGGACGAGAATAAGATTATTGAATTTTCATACGTAGAAGTCTTCCAATCTCTACGGACGAGAATGAGATTATTAAATTTTCATACGTAGAAGTCTTCCAATCTCTACGGACGAAAATGAGATCATTGAATTTTCATACGTAGAAGCCAACAAATCTCTACGGACGAAAATGAGATCATTGAATTTTCGTACGTAGAAGTCTTCCAATCTCTACGGACTAAAATGAGATCATTGATTTTTCATACGTAGAAGTCAACAAATCTCTACGGACGAAAATAAGATTATTGAATTTTCATACGTAGAAGCTAACAAATCTCTACGGACGAAAATGAGATCATTGAATTTTCATACGTAGAAGCCAACAAATCTCTACGGACGAAAATGAGACTATTGGATTTTCATACGTAGCGGCCAGCCGGGCGCCTCGATGAAAGGCACATACATCAGATATCACATACGTTCAATGTTCAATAAAGGCGCCAAAATCAATACGTTTGGCCACTTTATTCTCATTTACTTATCACTACTTCTCCTGCAGCACTGTCATCATCCATGATGTCATCATCCATGATGATTTCTTCCACATTTTTAACATGGATTGTTCCGCTCTTTGGATTTTTGATGCTTATCATGTCGGAGACAATCGTTGCCTCAACATCTGATTTTTCGAATGCAAAATCCGCCTCAAGCATCTCGCAGTTAATAAGCTTCAAGTTTTTGCAATAGCACAGTGGCTGAGTTCCGATTATTGTGCAGTTTTCGAATGTAACGTTTTCGCAATACCACGCCAGATACTCGCCCTTTATCACGCTATTTCTAATCACTATGTTTTTGGCGTGCCAGAAAGCATCCTTCGTATCGAAGTTGCAGTTTTCAAAAACAGAGTCTTCGATGTACTGGAAAGAATACTTACCTTTTAGACTAACGTTGTCGAATCGAATGTTAGACGAGCGCATCATAAAATACTCGGACTGCGCAGCACTATTCTTCATAACGATATTCGTAACCGACCAGCCAAACTCCGGCGATACAATATCACAGTTTTCGACTCTAATGTCTGAGCACTCCCTAAGCGCTTTAATTCCATGCATCTTAGTGTCTGTTATAACCGCATTGCTTGTGTACCAAAGCGCCGCTCTGCATTTTTCTGTCATCACACTGCCTGTAATGTTAAGGTTAGTATCGTGCCAAAACGGATATCGCAAGTTAAAAAAACTGTTTTTAACCTCTATGTTGCAACTTTCCTTCAAGGCACTCTCACCGTCAGCCGGTCCGTCAAACGTGCAATTATCTATTTCTACTCCATCGCTTCCATAAAGCGCTCTTTCTTCATCAAACGTCTGATTGCTTATTAATTTATTCATAGTCTACCTCTCTATACAAGTCAACAATTGTCAGTCTTTCGCTAGCATTTTCTTGCTTTATATCATCAAGTTCGTTTCTCTTCCGTCATTTGAGTCGTTTTATTCCTTGATGGAAAGAATCACCATTGTCATATCGTCGAACTGAGGTGTTCCCTGGGCAAAGTTGTTCACATCATCGAGAACACTCTGTAGCACCTCTTCGCCTTTTAATTCTGCCGTCTCATCTATTTTTTTCATCAAGCGCTCAGTTCCATAAAGTTCATTGTTAATATCATGTGCCTCTGTAATTCCATCTGTGTACAACAACAACCTATCTCCCGGCTTAAGCTGTATTTCAGCTTGCTTATACTGCGTATCCTCAAAACCGGCAAGTATAAATCCATGAACGTTGGCCTCCTCCTCACACGGTTTGCCACGTCGCTTGATAATAGGAAAATTATGTCCGGCGTTAGTATATTGTAGCATCATAGTTCGTGTATCCACAATACCGATCCAGCCTGTTGCAAACATTCCTGCATCGTTATTTTCACTCAGTCTGGCATTGGCCGCATTGAATATTTCTGATGTACTACTTTGGATCATTGCATAATCCTTAATTATTGTTTTGGCAGTCATCATAAATAGCGCTGCCGGCGTTCCTTTGCCCGATACATCGGCAATCAAGAAGCATATTCTATTCTCGTCAAGTTCGAAGTAGTCATAAAAATCTCCGCCTACTTCCTTGGCTGTATCCATACTGCATCGAAGATTTATATCAGGGTGGTCAGCAAACTCCGGCGCTACCGGTGGCAAGGCGTCAGTCTGGATTTGGGTTGCAATTCTAAGATCCGCCTCTACTGCCTCCATCTTGGCCTTAGCGTCCAAAACACTATGTGTACTCATATTAGTAACAAGATACATTATAGCAATAGATACCGGCAATGACACCGCCAAGTAGTCATCTCCTTTTTCCCCAATAAATAGCACCTGCGCTATATACAGAACCGGAATCATTATTCCAAAAACAAACAAGTTAGCTCCGATTTTGGCGTCATCCCTTCTTCTTTTTTTGCCTATTGTGAGATAGTATATGGCAATAAACAATGGCATAAATACATACATAAAAAGTATTACATAAAATACTACTTCAAACAGTATTCCCTCATTTGATACTCCATTAGCATCTACCCACATAACAAGATGGGTCCACGGAGTTGAAGCACAAAAAATGCCAAACACTACAATCGGTATTACATACGCTATGATAATTCCTCTTTTTTTCGGTTTTAACCCCATATTTTTAACCAAATAATGATTAAGGAGCGCCACAAAAATCAGGAACGCAACGCAATAACCTGATATTGCCACATATGTTGTTGCCCGAACAACAGCGCCTGTTTTGCGCTGAAACAAAGTCCACGTAATCTCAAATATGCTCATGGCTATGCCGGCAAAAAGCATAAACGAGATTTTGTCATTTAGTTTGCGCTTATATAGGAATATATTGTTCACTAGCATAATAACCAACAGAACTAATCCTACAAACAATAACTCTAGGTATAAACCTTCTTTAACCATAATTCAATCCTCTCATTTTATTAGACTTTGTTTGGTTAAATCCGTACTATTAGCTATTATTAATTATACCACAATAAAGCTGCCTTTTTTGTTATTTGTGTTAAATGCTTGGTACTATTCCAAAGGTCCAAACATAAAAAAGAAGATGGCTTGATAAGCCATCTTCTTCATTTCTTTACGGACGAAAATGAGATTATTGAATTTTCATACGTAGAAGTCTTCCAATCTCTACGGACTAAAATGAGATTATTGAATTTTCATACGTAGAAGTCTTCCAATCTCTACGGACGAGAATGAAATTATTGAATTTTCATACGTAGAAGTCTTCCAATCTCTACGGACGAGAATGAGATTATTGAATTTTCATACGTAGAAGTCTTCCAATCTCTACGGACGAGAATGAGATTATTGATTTTTCATACGTAGAAGTCTTCCAATCTCTACGGACGAAAATGAGATTATTGAATTTTCATACGTAGAAGTCTTCCAATCTCTACGGACTAAAATGAGATTATTGATTTTTCATACGTAGAAGCTGACTCACTATTATGCGCAACCAGACTGGCGCTTACACTTTTTTGATATACTATAAGCAAAACTCCCCCAATACCCATTTCTAGATATTGAGGGAGCCTGAAAGGTTAAACTGGTAAAAACCTTATTACCACTATTTAACTCAGGATACTACGAAGTCTTTAATTTCACTCTTGATGAGATCAAAAAACCTTATTATCTCTATTTAACTGTAACCTTTACTTTCTTAGCAAAACCGTTTCTAGCGTATACATAAACAGAACATGTACCTTTCTTAACACCTTTAATCTTTCCACTCTTGCTCACTGTTGCTATCTGCTTGTTTGTGCTAGCATAGCGGAATTCCTTAGCGTGCTTGTTAGAAAGCTGTTTCTTTTTCTTGTTTACAAGAATAGTTTTGGCCTTAACTTTAACTGTCTTGCCTACTGCTACTGTATATTTGCTCTTAGCTAGTTTTATCTTTTTGGCGTTAGTATACTTAGCATTCTTGTGGCCTACCACGTGACCTACGATAGACTTAGCGATTGTTACTTTCTTTCCATCGATCATCTTGTAAGCTGCTACATAAACTTTGAAGTTCTTCTTAAGATTAATTTTCTTGCCACCAATCTTACCTAATCTAACAGATTTAACTGTGTTTTTGTTAACATTCTTGATAGGCTTGCCAAACTTCTTGTTGCAGTATGCCATATATACATCATAGCCGTCTGCCTCGTCAACCTTGCCCCATGAAACTTTAACTTTAGAGCCCTTCTGACTTACCTTAAGGCCGGCATTCATACTAATTTCAGCCTTTGGAGTTGGTTCAGTCTGAGGTTCAGTCTGTGGTTCAGTCTGAGGTTCAGTCTGAGGTTCAGGTTTAATCTCTTTTGTGATTTCATAATCAACTGATGCTGTCACGCCTTCAACTGTTATCTTGGCTGTATACTTGCCTGCTGCTGTTGGAGCTGTGCTTACTTCAGCGTAATTAGTTCCGTCTCTTCCTACATATTTGATATCTGCAGCAGAAATTTCCTTTTCTGTTGCTTCATTAAAATCATCAAGTCCAACTAATGTTGCCTCTGCACTGATACCTTCACCTTTTTGTCCTTCAGTAGTTAGCGTAGGTGCTACGATTTTAAATGAAGTTTTGTTATCTGGAAGTGAACATTCGTGATAACCGCAAGTTGCTGAAAGTTCTGCATCTTGGGCCGAATATGTAAACTTATGGACATGAACTCCAAAATACACCCTCTTATATGAACTTATATCCTGTCCATCTTCACTTGGAGCTATTTCTGTTTCATCTTCAGTTCCTGCTTCGTCAGTCCATCCCAGACCATAAATAGTATTATAAACTGTTCCATCAATTGCTGAAGTGCCAGCCATAGCCATAGTCCTACCGCCTAAAAAGTCTATTTTGCCTTCTGCGAAAAAGGCTGACTTAACACCTAGAACTCTATTCACACCGTCCTTAATAACGATATCTCCACTATTAGCTTTCATACCAATATCACCAGAAGCGGCTACTGTTCCGCCATTGATTTCAATATTGCCATAATAAGATACAATGCCAGCATAGTTACCCATGCCAATCAAAGCGCCGTCGTTCACTATTATATTATTAGAAACAGAAACTGTAGTGCCATTTTCATCCTCTACAAGGGCAAAAATTTCTCCACTGTTGATAATCAAATCTTCTCCACTGCATATACATCTCCATTTACAGTGAGTAGATAAACTTCCCGTTCCAGAAAATGTAAGATTAGCATCAGTTGAATTAATTGCATAAGTTGTATCCGTTATAAAGTTCTCACTATCTTTTGCCGTAACAACATTCAACGGATCTGCACCTGTGTAATAAATACCAAATGATTCTATATCTTCAGGTGAATACTCAATTGTATATCCTTCTGTAATATCTACCCCATTAAGTGTAAGAGTTGCTCCGTCATCGCCATCAGCTGGTGTAAAACTTGCTGTGCCATCATTAAATATATCGCCAGCATTAGTTTCATCAACCTGAACGCCTCCTACCCATAGAGGGTATTTAACAACCGGTGGTTTCAATGTAAATGTCTTGGATGTAGAATCAAAATCTACCTTGCTCAAGTCAAGCTTTAATGCAGGGCGGATGCCTTTATTATAAGTAACGCTCTCTTCAACAATATCTAATGATGGATTTACATATTTTGCCTTAGTACCTGTAGGTGAGGTGAATCCCGGTGTGCGAATCCACCAATCGTTATCCAAAACTGCTACATAATACGGTAATTTATTTACCTCTTCCTCACTTAACAACCAGAGTTTTTGTCCCGTTATCTCTAGATCTGTCAAATCAGTTGCAACGATAGCATCTGCTACATCTGCAAAAGTACCATTGCTTTCAAGCATTGAATCAAGTGCTGCTTTAACTGTCGATCTAACATATCGATGGCTCATATAATCTTTATCAAAAGCGCAATCACCAAGACTCGTATCTTTTGCAAACAATGTAACATTACCTTCAGTTGCACTTATGGAATTATCCTTAATGAGATACCAATCCATATTATTAAACTTAACTACCTTTGCTGCTAATGCCTCCTCATTGTCGCTTCTACTTACCAAATAATCATCATACGCCCCAACAAGACCTTGAGAAAAATAGAATAAAATATTATTATTATCTACATCACAATCAGCAGCTATATCCGCTTCAGTAAGCGGTCCTTCATGTGTGCGAGGTACACCATCACATAAATACTTATAAGTATTGCCTTCTTTGCTGTAGAAAAACAGCCAATTGCACGGTTCAAAGTCCCCGTGATCATTTTCGATATCCTTTGTAAATTCTTTCGCTTCCTCCAAGGTAATGTTAGTAATGTCCTGAGATGGAATCCGAGGACGACTTGGCGTAGTAATAACCATAATACTCTTTATACCGTTTCGAGTTATCTCAAAAGCAGAAGCAGCCCTCGTCGTCACACCCATTCCCGACGTCATCCCAACGATCATAGTTAGAGTGAGTAAAATACCAAGTATATTTCTTCCTAGTTTCTTTCTTTGTTTCATAAACTTTTACCTCCTTTAAGTCCTTGCTGGTAACGTTTACCCTATTTAATTAAATCCGTTGGTTCATTTTTTAGTCGAACCCAAAACACTGTACTTTTATTATAACAATCCGGCCAATATTTAACAATGTTTTAGCACCCCAAAAAATAAAAAAGCCGAGCAAAAAACTCAGCTTTTTGTTACACTAATTTGTTATACTTTTTATTGCTCAATTTTAAAATCCAAGCATCTTAATAATCGATTATTACTAAACCTCAAAGTCCAGGCAACTTCTAATAGCTGTGTATGGTCTAACTTTAGAGTTAGCAACCTCAACATGCGCTGGATGTGTTGAATAATTCTTAAGCGCTTCTTCACTTTCAAATGTAGAATCTAACATAACATCTGCATTAGAGCTATCTAGTCTACCTGTGTTAACCTTGATTTCAACTAGTCCGGGAATCTTTCCTGCAAGACCTTCTAGACCTTCCTTAATTCCTGCTTTAATTTCATTCTTCTCTTCTGTAGTGTACTCTTCCTTTAATGTCCATAATATAATGTGCTTTACCATAATAACCTCCATTTAAATCAATCATATTGGCCAATTATTATTAATTAGCCTTAATATCTTTTTAATTATAACAAAACTTCTCTCTGTATTCTATTCCAAACCCTACGCTTGTTAGCACTCCACATAGGCGCTATAAGTATTTTTTTGTCCCCGTCACCTGTAAGTCTGTGAACGACCACATTCTCCGGAATAATTGCTGTACACTTACCGAGAAGTTCTATATACTCATCCTCGCTCATAGTGCCAAAAACACCGTTTTCGTATTCTTCTGCTAGGTCCGTTCCACGAAGAACATGTAACAGCTGCAACTTGATTCCATCTGTCTTACTGCAGACATAGCGAACTGTTTCTAGCATCATCTCTTCGTTCTCCCCAGGAAGCCCTAGAATAACATGAGTTATAACCTCGATATCTCTTCGATGTAATTGTTCTACCGCTCTATCATAGACGTCCAGTTCATATCCGCGTCTGATGTAGCGAGCCACTTCCGGATGGATAGTCTGAAGCCCCAGCTCAATCCACACAGGCTTGATCTTGTTAAGTTCCTCTAGCAAGTCTAGAACCTCATCTGATAAGCAGTCTGGCCTTGTTGCAATTGACAAAACAACAATATCAGGATGCTCAATAGCCTCTGTGTACAGTTGCCTTAGTCTCTCCACGGAATCGTAAGTTCCAGTGTAAGCTTGAAAATATGCTATGTACTTGCCATCTTTTATTTTTCGACTGACCTTGTCTTTGGCCCCTTCAATCTGCTCTGTTATAGATAACTTCCTAGAAGCCGCAAACTCTCCACTTCCTCCGGCTGAGCAAAAAATGCATCCTCTTGTGTCAATCTTTCCGTCTCGATTAGGGCATGTGAATCCCCCGTCCAAAGCTAGCTTGTATACTTTAGTCCCAAACCGTTCTTTGAGGTATTCACTTAACATTTTTACATTTGACATATGTCTCCTTAGATTGAATCTTCTATTAATTATTTTATTCTCACCGGCTTGGACCATTTGCCCTTAGTCTTCTTGCCTGAGTTAGTCACATAAGCTTGTAGCTTGATGTACATTTTTTTCTTAAACTTTTTGGACTTAACTGTGAATGCTGCCTTTTTGATTGCCTTTTTGCTCTTGATAGTTTTTTTGAACACTATAGACTTCTTGGCAAAACTCTTTTTCTTCGCAACTAATACGTTAATGCCTTTTATGTTTTTGGCTTTTTTAAATGTCACCTTAAGTGATTTTTTCTTAAGCTTAGCTTTTTTGATTTTTAGCTTAGGCGCCTTGATTTTTTTAGCTTCTGGCGCTGTTGTTGGCTCCTCGTAAGCTATTGAAACGTACTTGCCCTTGCCCTCAACTGCTGGCGCTACTGCCTTGGCGTACTTATATGCCAGGTTGTAGATCAGATTGAGGTCTTCTAATGGATAAGACTTCATGATGCCTTGCTCTGCGTGGGCAACATTGGAATTGATCAGCTTATCAATAGTTGTATGTTCAGATTCCTCAAATAGCTTGAGCTCATCGTCGTTAAAAATAGTAAAAAAGATTGTTGAAGCTGATACGAATGTGCCAAGTGGCTGCGGATGTAAGCTGTCCTTGCAATAGTAATCCTTGCCATGGTTAGTATACACGTCGTAATACGCTTCTCCTGCAGGTGCTAGCTCTGCTCCCACCTTATTGGCAGTCTTAATATAGTTGTCAGTGAAGTATGGCACCTTGCTTTCAGGATTGCTTATAAAAACTTTTTAGGCCATGGCTCGTAAAAAACGATTCTTGCATCCGGGCTGTATTGCTTAACGATAGGGATAATCTTATCCGCACCTCTTTGAAGCTTGTCCGCGTCAAAAGAACTTACAATATCCTGAAGAACGACTACATCATATCCGCCCTTTTTTATTTCTGTCAAAACGTTTTCTGCACCGGCATTGTACTCTAAACTTTTGCCGCCGTTTGTTGCTGCGGTAACATCAATATTGTGGCCGTTGCGCTTAGCAATTCCCTGCACGACATTACATAGAGTATTGTAATACGTAAAAGAATTTCCGATGAAAAGAACGTTCTTAACCTGTTTTTTATTGTCCTTAAGCTGATTGCTTGCAACCTGGCTGTTTTGAGCCTGAATATTTCCTATACTACCTGATAGAACTGCCACAACCAAAGCGATGCAGCTTATTGTTTTTATTATTCTCTTAAATGTTTTTGTAACTTTGTTCATATGTCCTCCTTATGCCAAATCCATATGTATCAATTATATCAAAAACAAAAAGAGGAAACCATTTGATTTCCTCTTCTCATTATTGTTTTATCACATTCTAGCGAATAAATCGAACTTTCCTACGGGCTGACCATTTTCCATAAACCCTGACGCCTGCAACGCGTCTGAAAGCTCTCGCTCTTACGTAAAGCTTTTTGCGGTTTTTGAGCTTAGAACTCTTGAGAATGTACTTAGTTTTTTTGATAAATTTCTTGAACACTGCCTTCTTAGCTTTTTTAGTTAAGTAAACTGCCACTTGATATCCATGAACATTAGATACCTTCTTAAGTGTTATGCTAAGTTTTTTGGTACTTCTTCTCTTAACTGCTCTCTTAACCTTAGTCTTGCCCACAGCAGTCTTAGTAGTTGTTATCGCCTTGCTGCTTGTGACTACAGGCTTAGTCTCCTCACCGCTTTCTCGTGTTGTCTGCTCAGTTGTTGGATTTTTTGTTTCTGATTCTTCCTCATCATCCTGAGCTGTTGTTGTCGGTCTAACTCTTGTCGTTCTCTCTACCGTTGTTGTCTCAGGCGGATTGAACTCTTCTGTTCCCATTAGAGCAATCTCTGATATCTGATATCCGTAGTTGTAGTTACCTCCTGTAAGTGTAACTCTCACATAAGAAACTCCTGATTGAGAATAATTAGTTAGATCCAGCTTATCTTCTAGAACGCTACTATAATTAATTCCTGTTTTCTCTAACACCTTCTCATAGTTGTTTCCGTCATTAGAAAATTCAACCTTATAATCAGTCGCATTCGTTATATCGCTCTTAAACGACATTAGGAACTCATCAATCTGATTTTTGGTGTATTCCTGAGTTAGTTCAATATCTATAACAGCGTTTGGGTTGCCCCAAGTAGTTTCTACTACATTCCATGTATCATAAGAAATAATTCCATCCACTAATGTAGCTGCTCTTCTGTTGCCCTCCTGGTGTTGGCGCTCGATGTTAGTTACCGTAACCTTGGCACCTAGAGTGAAGTTTCTTGTTGTTTTGATGTACTTCTTGAGTGAAGGGTCCTCAACATTTATTTCTTCAGCAACTGGGTCAGAAAGGTTGCCACCATAATATGACACAACACTCACCTCATGCTTGCCTGGAGTTGCATCTAATGTGAAACTTCCTGCACTAATCTGGTCTTTCACCTTGTTGCCATCTACATAAACCATGTACTTATATCCTTGTTGTTTTTGGCTAGCATCAATTGATACATCAATGCTTCCTGCCTTAGTGCTGCTTACTACAACTTCATTAGGTTGATCTGACTTAGACACGTTGATTAGCTCGGCCTGTCCCTCATTGTTCAAAACACCAATCTCACAAATCTGTGTTCCATAGAAAGCGTTCTTAGGATATAGAACTTTAATAAATCGAACTGCTCCTGTCTGGCTGCTTACATCTGTCACTGTGCACATATTGTCATCCAAGTTGTTGATTGTTCCACTCTTGTATACTGAATCGTATTCTACTCCATTAGTTGAGTACAAAAGTTGGAATGTCTTTCCTATAACTGTATCATCAGGACTAGCGTCCTTATACTGAACTACTATCTGATCAATACTGCTTCTGTCGTAATAGTCTCCCAGATCCACTACGACGTAACTTTCATTTTCATAACCCCAGCCTGTTCCTAGCGCTGCATGATCTGCACCTTGAGACAATGCACCGTCTGTTATACATTGCTTGTTGCCTTCGTATATGCCCGGATATACATCAGTTTGTGCTTGATATGCTATGTTGAATTTGCGGCGCATAAGCATTTCCTTGAGCGTTGCTGCAGCAATAACATTCACATTAATTGTTGCCTTATGGCTTCCAATTGTAGCAGTTATAACTGTGTTTCCTTCCTTCAAGGCTGTTACTGTTCCATTGTCATTAACTACTGCAACCTCCTCATTAGTTGACTTCCATGTTGCAACTAATGAATCTGTTGTATTAGCTGGACTAACAACCAAATCCAATGTTTCTGAAGTCTTGTTGCGCATAGTAAAGTTGTTTTTGTCAAAAGCTATATTGTTCAAACCTACTGGCTCTACAACCGTAACAGAGCATGTTGCCATAGCTCCGTTAGTTAGCTTCGCTGTTATAGTCGCCTCCCCTATACCGGCGCCTGTCACCTTACCATTAGCATCTACGTTCGCCACACTGGTTTTGTTGCTAGACCACGTAACCGGACTATCTGTCCAAGCAACGAGATTGAAAGAACCATTCTTTGCGATTCGCGCACTAGTCATATTGAGACTTACAGTATTGTGAATAATAATATCTGATTCACTTACCCCTGACAAAATCATTCCTTTTCTGTATGTTGCTGCTTTTACAACAGTTGACTTGCTTACTGTCAACGCCTCAGTATAAGTCTGGGAATCTTCGTTAGGCTCGCTACCGTCCAATGTGTATTTTATTTCTGCTCCCTTGGCAGTAGTGCTCATTGTGACTTTTTGCTCATTAGAATATGTCCCGCTTACCGGAGTGATAATAGGTGCATCTGGTTGGTTGGCTCCATATATTTCCATCTCGTACATAGAGTAGCCAAATCCTATCGCTCTCTCTAGGCCTAGCATTCTGACATATCTTCCCCTGACAGCAGAGAACCTACTTGTTACTGTTCCTTCCTCTCCTTCTTCTGTTGCTACAGTAGTCCAGGTGTTACCATCCTTGGATACCTGAATTAGGTAATCCTTGGCATAGGCAGCTTCCCACTTAATGCTGACTGTGTTGATTGATGCTGTGTAGCCTATATCTACCATAATCCACTCATTATCTGTGTTACCTGCCTGCCATCTATTAGAGTAATTACCATCAACTATTCTATCTGCCCCCTCGCCCGAGGATGCTGTTACTGTTTTGCCCAGCGCAAGATTCTCATCTGATGCCACAGCGTCGCCATCGATTGTAATCGAGCTTGTTGTATATGCTGAGTTGATCCATCCATCCTTGACTGATAGCGCCTTGATGCATGTATCACTTGAGACAAGTATCTTGCCATCATACAACTTAGAATTAGTTGTTGGTACACTTCCATCTGTTGTGTAATAAATCTTTGTTCCGCTTTCCTTGTTGCTTATTTCGATAAGCTGAGTATTGTCAAAAGTTTCTGATTCCTTCAAGTTTCTTCTGACAGTACCTTCCACTAGAGCAGTTGCCTTAAGTGTTGGCTTGGCTAGCTGCTTGTAGTCAAAACGCTTTGTTGTATCTATTGGAAAACTTATAGTTGAACCTGCAGCAATCTCTGCAGTTCCTGCAACTGTGCCGTTAGACTTTTTGATTGTCACAGTCTGAGCCTTGTCTGTTGGGTTCCAAACTTCTGCTGTGTATTTATTGTTTTTGACATAGACAGAACCACCGATATTGCCGGTAATCACGTAGTCGTTAGTTCTATATCCAACCTGCTCCATTGCAGTTAGGAACCATAATGTATTGGCTCTATCCTCTACCTGAACCTTGCTGACATTGTTGTTGAACTTGTTAATGGCCAACTCCGGATTAGTCTGGGACAAAAACGGCCACATAATATGTTGCCAGCTGTTGTCTGGTGTCACGTACTGATCATCATCAGTTATAGCACCCTTTTTCTTTTCTATCGCAATAGCGTAGTTAGTATCCTCTATCATTCCCTGATAAATTCTGGCACACTTGTCCTGGTTCATTCCATAATATGTAAGGTACTCTGATATTGGTAGCCATTGGATTCCGTACACATACACCGGCTGACCGCCAAAAAATGTACCGAAGAAATTTACGCCACCGTATACCTGACCTGTGCCTTGGAACGGATACTCCTCTAGCCAATTGTCATCATCATAATCAAACCAATATTGTTTAACTGCTTCCATCTCTGTTGTGAAACCGTATGCTCCGGCGTCAATATATTTTTGGTTGCCGGATGCCTCACCCCACAAATACATTCCAACCCATGAGAACAATGACTCGGATGCTGACTCCTGGTTGTTACCGGAATCGTTGTCTGAGTAACCGCCTGCCCATGAGTGACCGGCATACTGGTCAAAGTTTCTGAACTTACAGAACATATTGCCGTCATTCTTAGGGTCTTCAGGGTTAGCATAATCTCTCACAAGCATTTCTATCATCTCGCTGTAATCTTCCTTAAACTCCTGGTCGAATGATGCTAGAACTGCTGCGCCAAACATGTAATATCCATATGTAAAGTGATGATCACTTATTGCTTCATTAGCGCCATAGCCGCTGTCAGGGTAATAGATTGTTCCCCAGTCTTTGTTATATAAGAAGTAACATCTATCTCCTTCACCGTCATAATTAAACCAATCAACCAAAATCTTTTTGAGCTTGCCTAGTAGCTGCTGCTTCATTTTGGTCTCCCCTAGCTGATCTGCCATCAATGCACTAATAGCTAGAGGATGTATGTTTTTGCCCTCCCAATATGCATCAGCTGATGGCGCTGTATTTATCTTAGAAGAAACTACTTGTTTGAGATATGTTATACAAGCTTTGCTGTCAAATGCTTCGCTGTCAGGTCGGGCAAAAGTTGGTAATATTCCGCCGAACTGCTGTGTTGTCTCGAAACTGTTACTCCATATAGCCTTCATATCACCACGGACTGATGTATAAACTGCTACAGGAGAGGAAGCATTACTTGAATACTTCCACTGATGAGGGAACAAAGCCTGCATAGACACATCTGAAAAGTTATTTCTCATACGCTTGGTCGTTACAGTAAACTCAGTGTTAACCTTGTTGAGATTCTTGTCAAAATTGTATTGAACCTTAGTATCCTCCACAAACGCATATCCGTGTTTGTAGTACTGGTCCAAATCGTTTTTCTTAGTCATTGAAGCTACTGACATATAGTTTTCTGTCTTGGATGGAAATTCGATTTTTATCTTAGTGCTCTGTCCAACGACAACTGCTGTAAACTTAGTTCCCGCCGGAACACTTACGCAATAATATATTCCATCGTTGTGAGCTTTAGTGTTTTCCTCATCAAATGACTTAAAACCAATATGATCAGTTGTGATTGAATCACCCTTGCTCTTCAATATAGCGTTGCCGTTGCCATCGAACATTTCTGTAATAGATGTTGAAGACAAAAACACTTTCGTATTGTCGCATAGTTCGTTATAAACATACGGTGAACCTTTCACGAGAGTTGATTTCATCTGAAGACCGTTGGCATCGCATAATCCTAGCTGAACCGAATAGTCTCCCCATTTTTCCACTCTGTCATATCCTGTTGCGCCCTGATACTCGTCAGGTGTTATGTAGTAGTCAACACTTGTCTCACAGCTTTGCTCTGTTCCTAGGTCGTACTCGCCTCTCTCGCCAACCCAGCCGGCTGTAGCTGTGAGGACACCTAAGCCCTTAGCTCCAATTTTTGTTTTGAGAGGTGTCACACATATTGTGTTACTGAACTTATTAATAAGAGCAGAATTCCACCAACTGTTAGTATCAATAGGCCCACTTACTGTATCCTTGTTAATGTATGCAGGGACCTTGCTTTTTTCATTATACATCTGGCCCGTTGCATAAGATCCAAGTCCATCCTCAGGATATATTATGTTTTCCTGAGGCAAGTCTCCCACCTCTTCAGGCTTGTAATCCGCTGGAATTTCTGTATCCTCTGCTCGATATACAGAAAGCTCATATATTGAAAATGTTCCACCGTTATTGACTCTTGTATAGCCCATAACCTTTACGAATCTTACATCATTTTTTTCTATTATAAAGTTGTCCTGCTTGAATGCAGTACCCTTAGTTACTCTATGTATTGTCTCCCACTTTTTGCCGTCTGCTGAAGTCATAACATCATAAACCTTGGCTGCGTCTGCGGCCCAGCTTATAACGATTCGGCCTATGTTGTATTTTTGGCCCAAGTCCACATATATCCACTGGTCGTTGTCCTGGTAAGACGAAAAGCTTGTTCCGTTGTCACCGTCCACAGCGTTTTCTGCCTTAACATCCTTGATGGCATCTTCCTTGATGTTGCCATTGTCGTCATACATCCACCACTCATCTCGTATATCCGAGCACTTGACAGTTTTGTTGAGGGCGATGTTCTCACCGTAATATGGCGGACGCTTCACAGCTCCGTTGTCACCCCAAACCTGCATTTCAAAAAGTGAGCAGCCGTACTGAATCATGCTGCGCTCTGTCATCTTGATTCTAACGTACTGAGCCTTTTTTTGATCAGCGGTGAGATTGTCTAGATTGATAGTCTGCTCTAGAGAATCGTCCGTATCCTGACTGAGTTTAACATCGATTGTAGTAGTTCCGCGACCGATTTCTTCCTTAGTTGTCTTGTTAATCGCTATGACGATAATCTTATGTTCACCCGTAGGAATACTGAGCTGACCGCCGTTAGCGAAGTGACTGGCAAACTGATATCCATCAGGCGCTGTAGCAATATTGTTTTCGTTATCGATACAAACTTTGTAGTCTGCGTTGTTAACTGCGCTCCACTCAGTCTGAACGACGCCTTTGCCGTTATTTATAGAATTGACATTGAATGATATCTTCATTCCAATATCGCTTTCAGTGCCAAAGTTAGTTCCCTTCTTATATACATCTCTCCAATTTTCTTCGTCATCGGAGAACTGTACAATATAAGACTTGGCTCTTGCAGTTTCCCACTTGAGAAAAATATGGTCGATGTCCGCTTTCTTGCCCAGGTCCACATAGAACCATTCATCAGTGTCATCATTAGATGCCTGCCATCTTGTGCCATAGTCATTGTCAACTGCATACTCCGGATCTTGAGTTCCCGCCTGAGAGCTTGCATAAACCGGTCTTCCATAAGAAATGTTATATGGATCTGTTGGCTGCTCTGCCGCCTTTACCTCTCCTGTTGTATGCACGTTGATTGATGTAACAACAAGCATCGCCGCAATACTTGCAGCCACAAACCTTTTGAGTCTTTTCATAATCTTTTCAAACCTTTCTATTAATCTTTTCACTTATATAATCGTGTAATCATATATCGCACGTCCATTGTTCTGATTCTATTATACTATCTCAAAATATTCTGTGTTGTATCAAACCGGCTATGTTTATATTCCTATTTGGGAATATAAAAAAAAGACAAACCATAAAGGCTTGTCTTTTTACTTATCAATTTGTATTTTTATTATTCATTACACTATTCTTCTTTCACTGAATTTACTCGCCTATGCTATGCAAAAAGCTTTCGATTAGGGTAAATGCTTTTTGGGCTGATGCGTGAACGTTCTTCTCAAAATCACTTCCGTCGCCATCATATTCATCAGATATGCATTTAATGGACAAACACTTAACATCGTTCAACCAACAAACTCTTGAAATAGCTACAATTTCCATATCACATATATTGCAACCTAGAGCGAATCTTGCCTCCTTGTCCTCTGTTTTTTCCACGAACATATCACCGGAAGCATCAACAGCTTCCTTAATGTCTGGCGCCAAAGTCTTAATAATATCAATAAGCCCCTGATCAAGGTATACGTACATATCCTTCATATTGCCGTACTGATGCTTTACTACATCGTCGATTGTTGATGTGTCAAAATCGTAGTTAATACACTTGCTAACATAAAACAAATCAGAAACTTTCAAGCTAGGATCTAGCGCACCTGTCACGCCGAAGTTAAGAATTATTTCCACGTCATACGTGTCAATAATATATTGAGTTGCCATAGCAGCGTCGATAAGTCCCCATCCTGACTTGATAGCGTATACCTCGTTGCCTCCGATAATTGTCTTGAAGCAGCTAAAGTATCCGTCGTTTATTGTTTCAATTTCATAATTACTTTTCAAAAAAGCTTGAAGTTCTCTTTCGATAGCAATAACAATTCCAATTTTTTTCATTTTTAATTCCTTTCGTTTTTCATATTTGTTGCTAGTTTATTGCAACTCACTCTAACTCTTTTCTACCACTGACTGTTTTCGGTTGCATTGGCAAACCACTTTTGGGCGAACTGAATAAATTCCTGTTCATCTTTTGACAAATGCTTTTCCTTGCTCCACGCCAAAACAGTTCTGCTTGTCATCGTCTTTTTCAGCTTAAGTACCTTAATGTTTTTGTGCTTATGCACATTATAAAGCTTCTCAGGCATTAGTGTAACCCCAGCGTTTTTGGCCACAAGATGAATTACCGAAAACTCATCGTGAGTTTCAAAAACAACTCTTGGAGGAAATCCACCAATATTCTCGCAGATTTCCTGAGTTATAGTTCTAAGCCACATTGAATAGTAAAAACTAATAAATAGTTCCTCGCCAAGCTCTGCCACATCTATCTCATCCTTGGCCGCTAGTGGGTGCTCCTTAGACACAAGGGCCACTACATCATCCTCTAGCAAAGGCTCATAGTCATAGTTAGACATATCATCCAGCTCTGGCATAAATGTAAAGTCATACGTACTTCTTGTCGAATGCAATACTTCCATTGTGTTAGAAAAGGTGATGTGCGTCTTGGGATGTGAATGCATATAATCCGTTGCAAACAGCGGAACAAAAAAAGCCGCATCCTGAACATATATAATAATATGATTAGGTCTTACCTGCGCGAAATGGTGGGTACAAGAATCAAGGCGGTCAAAAATACCGCAAACCTCCTGATACAAAAACCGACCATTGTCATTGAGATAAATGTTCTTTCCGATACGGTCAAAAAGCGGTGTGTTGTACTGGTTTTCCAAAATCTTTACAGCCTTGCTTATAGATGACTGTGGCACGAAGTTAACCTCTGCCGCCTTGGAAAAATTTTCGTACTGAGCCGCGTCCTTAAAATATTTCAATTGCAATAAATCCAAAACACTTCTCCTTTTCCAGAACTAATAGTTATCTTAAATTATACCAAAATATCCCTTGTTGTGCTTTGTTTTTTTGACCAGTCGCTTCTTTATTATATAATACAAACTTTCCACTTGATACATACTACGCATCACTATTATAATTATATAAAATACTTATTAAGGAGTTATTTATGATAGATTTTTCAGTACTTGTATCACAGCTTATTCAACTTTTTTGCATAATGGGTCTGGGATACTTGGCATTCAAAACTAAGATTCTCAACGAAACAGTTAACAAGCATATGAGTTCATTCGTGCTTCAAATCACAATGCCTTTTATGATTCTTGATGCAGTTCTCAAGCTTGACGAATCAGCTAAGCCTAGCGGCAGCATTATTGCTGTATTGTTTATAGCATCAGCTTTGTTCTATATAATTATGCCAATTATTGCTTTTGTATTAGTCAAATTTCTTTCTGTTACAATCAATATCAAAAAACACAGACAAGGCTTGTATATGTTTATGCTTGTTTTTGCCAATGTAGGTTTTATGGGCTTTCCTATTCTACAGGCAGCTTGTGGAGAAAACGGTGATCTTGCAGTTTTTTATGCTGCTATTCTCAACGTGTTCTTCAATCTGGGTTCATTCACATACGGCATAATCATGATTGGATATGGCACAGAATCTAAGGCTAAGTTTTCATGGAAAAAGTTTATTACACCTGGAATGTTCTCATCATTTTCTGCAATCGCAATTTATGCACTCGGCATTCACTACCCTAAAGAAGGCACTAACATGCTCGGTGATGTTCTCCACGGAATCTTTAGTACAGTAGGTGGTCTTACTCCTGCTCTTGCTATGATTCTTGTTGGATCAACGCTAGCGACAGTTAAGCTCAAAGAGGTATTTAATTACTGGAGACTTTATGTTTTTGTTGGTATCAAGCAAGTTATACTACCAATTATCTTTTATCCTATTTTTAGACTGCTTATTAAAGATGACTTGCTCAGCACAGTTTTGTTTATCGAGTTCCTTATGCCTATAGCTAACTCGGCATTGATTTTTGCTAATCAATACGACTTGGACGACAAGTTTACATCCAAGGCAATCTTCATTTCAACATTGTTCTCATTAGTAACAATACCTGGAATGCTGTATATCACATCACTCATGCCATTTTAGGGGCTAACTTTTTATATTATTAAGTATATATTTTATTTTTTTAAACAAATTATCATTCAAAGTGTGCTATAATAGTTTCTTGTTAAAACGGGAGTTTTGGCAAGAAACTTTTTGTTAGGACTGTAATAGTCACTTAATTAGTTTGAAAAGAGAGGTATATTATGGGTGGATTTTTTTCAGTAGCTTCTAAGGAAGACTGTGTTTTTGATTTGTACTTCGGTGTAGATTATCACTCACACTTAGGAACAAGACGTGCAGGTATGGCTGTGTATGGCGAAGATGGTTTTAACCGCGCTATTCACAACATCGAAAACTCTCCTTTTAGAACAAAGTTCGAAAAGGATATGAAAGAGATGAAAGGTAACCTTGGTATTGGTTGTATTAGTGATTATGAACCACAGCCACTTATCATCCGTTCTCATCACGGCACTTATGCTCTTACAACTGTATCTAAGATTAACAACATGGAGCAGTTAACTAAGGAACTTTATGATACAGGCCACGCTCACTTCCAGGAAATGAGTACAGGCGAGATCAATGCTACTGAATTAGTTGCCACACTTATTGATAGAAAAGATAACTTTATTGAAGGTATCAACTACGCACTTGAAGCAATAGACGGTTCGCTTTCAATGATGATTATGAACGAAGAAGGGATTTATCTTGCTAGAGATAAACAAGGAAGAACTCCTATCGTTATCGGCAAAAACGAAACAGGCTTCTGTGCTTCATTCGAAAACTTTGCCTACAAGAATTTGGGCTACAGTGACTACAAAGAACTTGGTCCTGGTGAAATCGCAGTAATGACTCCTAAGAATGTTGTTACATTAATTAATCCTGGCAAGGATATGAAGATTTGTACTTTCCTTTGGGTTTACTACGGATATCCGGCAAGCTCATACGAAGGTGTCAATGTAGAAAAAATGAGATACACATGTGGTCAGAAAATGGCTCAGCGTGATAGTGTTAAACCTGACATTGTTGCCGGTGTACCTGATTCAGGTATCGCACATGCCGTTGGTTATGCTAACGAGTCTGGCGTTCCATTCTCAAGACCATTCATCAAATATACACCAACATGGTCTAGATCATTCATGCCAACTATTCAGAGCAAGCGTAACTTAATCGCTAAGATGAAGCAGTTAGCAGTTGAGGATTTGATCAAAGACAAGAGTCTTCTTCTAATCGACGATTCAATCGTTAGAGGAACACAGATGAGAGAAACAACTGAATTCTTATATGAAAGCGGCGCCAAAGAGGTTCATATCAGACCTGCTTGTCCACCACTTATCTACGCATGTAAGTACCTAAACTTCTCTCGTTCTTCTTCTGAGATGGATCTTATTACTAGACGAGTTATTGAGAGACTTGAAAACGGTAACGTTACTGAAGAGATTCTTCAGGAATACGCTAACCCAGATTCAGAAAAATATGAAGTAATGGTTGAGGAAATCAGAAAAGAACTTAACTTTACTTCTCTAAGATTCAACAGACTAGATGATATGCTTGATTCTGTAGGAATCGACAAGTGCAAGTTATGTACATACTGCTGGGATGGTAAAGAATAAAATAATAATTATATAAATAAAAAAGGTGTGAGTTTGATATGTGTCCAGGATTCTGGGTACATATCAGTGATCACACCTTTTTTTATTTATTTATTTTTTACGCTTAAGTGATTTAAGAAGTACTTTTTTGGCTTTCTTCTTTGCCTTGATTTTTAGTTTCTTGCGAACCTTCTTAGCAAAAGCGTTCTTAGCAACTTTCTTAAGAGCTTTGCCCTTAACTGTTATTTTCTTAAGTTTCTTACAATCTGCGAATGCCTTAGACTTGATTTGTTTTACATTGGCACCGATTGTGGCTGTCTTAACCTTCTTACACTTCTTAAATGCCTTAGCTCCAATAGCTGTAACCTTAAATGTAATGCTCTTATATACAATCTTGGCAGCTACTGTTACCTTCTTAAGTTTCTTCTGATATTTTTTATTAACACCTACTAGTGTAACCTTGGCACTATTGTTGGCATTACTTGTTATCTTGTATGTGTACTTGCCACTTGTAATAACCGCGCCAACAGCTATAGTGTCATCGCCCCAAATTGGTTTTGGATCAACCTTGGAATCGCCACCGTTACCGTCTCCAGATGAATCTTTTCCATCTTGATTATCTCCAGATGGTTCTGTACCACCGTCACTTGGTTGAGGTTTAATATCCTTGTAATCATCATCTGTCATTTTCCAAATTGGTTTTTCATCGTCCTTAGATGATGGATCCTTAGTAATATTTTTTTCAGCAAAGCTATCTATTGTTGGTGTTTCACCAGTCTGCTTCTGAACTTCTGTGCTTCCCTGCTGTGAATAGTAATCAGGAAGTGAGTTAGATTCTGCGTTGCAGTAGCTTAGTAGTTTCTGAAGTGCATAACCACCATTATTACCTGCACCGGTTCTTATTCCTGCTGTAGTGTTATTAACAATATGGTTGATACCTACCTTAGGTCCGTTACCATTGGCAATCTCAACGATTGTAGCGTTCTCAATCAAAACGCCCGGCTTGTTAGGAACCTCTATAGCATTATCTAGATAAATGCTAGCTCCGTTAGTATTGATAAATACATCATAAACGCCCATTCCTACAGCATAGTGATTGTTAACATTATCAGTTACTTTATATGCTGCATAACCCTTCTTAGTACCGTCGTGGCTCATCCACTTGGTCTGATCCTGAGGGTCATAGCACTTCTCGTTCTGCAAGAAGTATGTTGAACCGTTTTCACCTCTCCATATAATATCGTATTCTTGGAAATGCTCACAGAACAATCCATAAGCAGTTACGTCATTACCGTTTACTATCATACCGTTTTTGGCAGTGTTGACACTCCATCCGGTATTGTTACCGTGGTCGGCTCTCCAAATCCATGTGTGGTCTACTATAGTATTGTTACTATTGATTACTAGACATGAATCTGTTCTTCCTAAATGCTCTGCTCCACCAACACGGTAGAAAATATCATGTAGTACTGTTGGGTTTTCTGAATGATCCTTGTTACATCCCTCGCGGCCAACTTGAATCATACTCTTAGAGTGATTGCCGGCATCAATTACCAATCCTGCGATTTCAACACCACCTACATCATTAACACTAATTGCTGTTTCAGCATTGTTAGGAACGATTGTTGCAAGTCCGAGTCCTAGCAAAATAGTATTAGCTCTCTCTACCTCGATTGGCTCCTCAGCGTAGTATACTCCCGGCTGGAAAATAATATTTTTGCCGGCCTTAAGCTGAGCGTTAATAGTCTTGGCATTATCCTTCTTAGGATTAGCAATATAGAAGCACTTATCAACTGACAAAGATGTGCCTACTCCCATCGACTCATCAGACCAACTTGTTCCTGAAGAATTCTTTCTTAGTCCTGGAACAAACACCTTATATGTATCGTTGTTTGTATCAAAATACAAGAATGGCTTTTCTCTAACTACAGGTGTCTTGTTAATAACAGTATCGTTTTTGCGTTGATACCAGTTACTTACACCATTGTTGTGGATAAGTGGCTTCATCTCCGTCTTGTCCACTGTTGTTCCTTCACATCCCTGAACGAAATGGTTCCAGTTAACACCGTATGTTCCGCCTGCGATATCGCAGTTTCTATAATAGTACTGCTGCTGTGACCATGAACCTGCTGCCTGTAGGAATTTACTATCCGCTACGAAGCCGCCACTGGCCCAGCCGCTCCACCAGTCAAAAACAGCCTTTCTCTCAACTCTAAGTCTTCTAGCTGGTGCTGCCTGTGAAGCTCCCCACTGGAACGCGAAGAAGTCGTCACCATTGTGATCTGTATCTACGATTGTCGCATTCTCAAAACCTACCCAGAAATTACATGTAGCATTGTTGCCTGACAATGCTGCAGGTACCTTTACGTTGCGCAATCTAACGTCGTGAGGCAACTTGCCAAGACCTAGAATCTGAGTATAGTATCCAATATTGATTACATCTGCATTAGTGTAATCACCCGGCTTGAATGCGAATGTATATCTATCTTTACCAAACTGATTATAATGCTGATTTTCGAATACATCAGCTGTAATCTTATTAATATCTGCTACGTTATCTGTATCAGCAAAAATATACATATTCTCACCAAACATGTTAATTTCTAATGATGCTGGTTCAGAAAATGGTCCGATATCAGAATTGTTTTTGCCTCGAACTTTATAGTAGTTTTTGTAAGCTGATTTGTTAGGATTCTTGTCCACGAACTTGTTGTCGTTAACAGTTCCGATTTCTTTATAGTCAGCGAATCTACTCTCTGCTCTATATACTGTATACATTGTTGAACCCAATGACTTGTCCCATGATACAGATAGTCCCTCGGATGTTTTTTGTACAGATATATTTTCAACCTTTTCAGGCTTGTAGTCATCTAATGTTCTAAATGATATTGGCTCAGTCTCTGAGAATCCGCCGCCATCAGTTCTTGTAATAGCTCTAACCTTGACATAGTATGTTGTACTTAGCTGTAGGCCCTTGAACTCTAGACTTGATGAGCCAGTAAGACCTGCAGATACATATGTACCATTCTGAGATGTAGAATAAAGCACCTCATAGCCTGTAAAAATACATTTGTCAACGCCAGTCCAAGTTACTTTGACAGATGTACCCGAAACATCCTCTGTCTTAACATCACTTGGTGTTTTTGGCTTTGTGTCAGTGTATGGAATGAACTTTTCGTTGTTAGAAACCTTTTCACCCTTCTTGATTTCTACAAGTCCTAGTTCCTCACCCATAAGTGAAAAATACTTGCCGTTGGCAGTACTTCTAAAAGAAACTGTTCCGTCGCCCTGAGGCTCCATCATTACAGATTCCCAACCACTAGGGTTAGTTCTCTTGCCCATCTGGAAAACTTTGTCATGGTCTGCTTTCCAACTAGTATTAGTTCCTTTACAAGTGAAGTTAACAACAGTCTTGCCCTGAGACGCATCTGTTGTACCATCGCCATAGTAAATAGTAAACTTACCATTGTCAGGAACCGAATTAGCTCCGTTGTACATAGTGTCACAACTAATCGGATCGTTTTCTCTACCATTGAGAGTGATAAGCTTGCCAGTTGCCGCCGAAACAAAATAAACATCAGCGTTAACTGTTGGCTCTCCGTCAGCCGCTTTTACGCTCTGCTGTATAACATTAGCTGGCAAGTATGACAAACTCAATACCGCAACTAACATTAGGGTAAGCGCTTTCCTAATTAATCTTTTCATAACGTACTCCTTATACATAAATGTTTATTAAAAACAATTCATAAATCCCTAGTGTGCCTTAAGACGCACGAATTGCTTTAACCGAACTTTTACTTATAAGTCATTCTAATCTAAAAAAACGCAAATTTCAACCGTTTTAGTTTTATTTTTTTAGTTTTTTCGGGCAAAAGTGTTTATTTTTTAGTGAACAAGAGTTATAACAAATTTTATGTACTAAAAACACATTTTTGCATCAAAAAAGAGCAGGCAATTATTAATTGCCCACTCCTTTCTATTATTTTATTTTTACTTTAAACGGTTTGCTAAAGCTTCCGTATCGCCTTACACCGTTTTGTTTCACAAATAGTCTCGCTATCACATATAGCTTCTTCACATTTTTGAAAGATTTTCTGCTGACTGTAATAGGTACCTTGTTGTTTTTGACCAGCTTGCGTCTGAATGGTTTGCCGTGTTTATTGGCTGCCTTCTTGCTCTTATAAAATCTAAGCTGGTATCCTGCAACATCTGCTCGCTTCTTTATTCTAACAATAGCTTTGATAGAACGTTTCTTTTTCTTGGCACTTACTATTGTTGCTTTTGGAACCTTCTTCGTGTCAGGCTTTACAGTGGCGTTGCCTGATGTTATCGGTTCTTCGCTCTGTTGCTGGCTAGTCACTTGTGTCACCGGTTCAGTCACGGATTGGCTTTCCGGCTTAGTTGTCAATTGCGATGTCGCCTGGCTTGTAAGTTGTCTAGTAGTCTGCTGTGTTGTTGACTGTCTCGTTGTCTGCTGTGTCGTTGACTGTCTCGTTGTCTGCTCTGTTGTAGACTGTCTTGTTGTCTGCTCTGTTGGTGGTTCAGGATTGCCTCGCTTGAGAATAACCTCGCTATTACCGCCGGCAGTTTCTATACGCACATTTGTGTATGAGTCGTTAGGTAGCTGCGTTGGGTTAATCTTTACTATAACATCTGTCGCCAAAACCAACGCACCGCTTCCCTGGGTCTGTTCCACTCCATCAAACAAAACCTTAGTATTACTTGTTGGCGCGAAAGCAAACTGCAATGTAATTCCCGCATCTAACAGTTCAGGGTCATTCATTCCCACAACGTTATATTCAACTTTTTTGTACCACAAATCATCACTTAGCTTGATAAATCCTTCTTCCGGATCTGTCTTTTTTGTTGTTGACTGTGGCTCTCTTGTAGGCTGAGATGGATCTGCAGTTGTCGTTGGAGCAGCTGTTGTCGTTGGCTTCGTCGTTGTGTATTCAGTAAGCTTGTTAGCCTTAGCTGTAAACGTTACACCGTCGCCAAAAACAGCAGTCCTGTCAGTAGATGTCGGATTATAAACTGTATATGTACAACTTCCATTCTTTTCAAAAACAGCATGAAGTGGCATATTGCAGCCTACGCTTATATCAGGCGTTCCCTTGTCTTTCATGTAACTAATCTGATAGTATGCATGAGCCTTAGAATCGCCTGCCTCCGGCTTGCACTCCTCATTGAAATATTCAAGAGCTGCATCCGGATCATACATAGCAATATAGCTAGTATATAGTTCATTCCATCTATTCACGTCCTTATCCGATTCTTTGTAAATTGCCTCGTTTGCCAGAGCGTTGTTCACAAAATCTCGCATATATTTTTTGTCTTTAGCGAGATAAAACGAAGCTGCTGTGTTAGGCAAAATATTAATTCCGTTAGTTTGAAGAGGCTCTTTGGTCCACCATGTCTCGTAGCCATACTTGCCACCCCAAATCATAGAAGCGTATCTGTGCTCCTGACCACCTATTGTCTTCTTATATAGTGGACTTAGAACATCATCGTCAATATCGAACCAATAGTTGTTAGTTGACT
This sequence comes from uncultured Lachnospiraceae bacterium, assembly GCA_902774125.1. Taxonomy (GTDB): domain Bacteria; phylum Bacillota; class Clostridia; order Lachnospirales; family Lachnospiraceae; genus Eubacterium_G. The sequence goes on along the minus strand of CACYHD010000010.1, from coordinate 15,478 downwards.
CTACCTCAGTTGTATAAAGAGCTATTCCGATGTTAGTTAAGGCCTCATTGCCTGTAGCTTGACCGTACAAAATCAGACCAGCCCAGCCACTAATTGCCTCTGAACTTGACTCCTGGTTGTTGCCATCGCCAAAGTCTCCATGACCTGATGCCCAAGAGTGTCCTTCCCATATATCGAATTGTCTAAGATATGGATATCTAGAATCTGAGCTATTGCGCTTTGTTGTTGCAATATCTCCAATTAGTTCATCTATTATGTTGCCATACTCTTCAACGAACGTCGGATCTCTTAATGCAACAGCTGCTGCGGCATTAATAAAGTATCCATAATGGAAGGCATGGTCAGTCATACCATCAACCGTGTAGTATGCTTGTGGGAATCCAAAAAGGCTTCCTATATCTTTGTCGTAGTAAAAATATTTGTCCTCATCTGTCCCGTCTGCAGTGAACCAGTCTTCTAACTCCGCCTTGATTCCTGCAAGCAGCTTGGCAGCGTTGGTGCTATCCCCCGCTGCTTCTGCCGCAAGCATAACTTGAACCGCACGATTTAATTTTTTGCCGCAGTCATATGTGTTTTCGTCATATTTTTCCTTAGTGACTCTCGTTTCTGTAGGTCCGTACTCCTCCATAAAGTCACTTACATATTGTTTGATTTTGTTTTGGTCACTGCTAGGAATCGTTCCAAGTCCCGGCAATATACCTGTATATTTTTGGACAGTCTTATAAGAATCACCTTCCAAAAACTTCACTGTACCTCTAATAGACCTCGATGTTTGCTCCAAAAAATCATAGCCACTCATATGCTTGTACTGATGAGGAATAACACCCATAATCGTGCCTTCCTCAGTACTTTCATCTTTGCAGTCAAAACTATAACTATACTCTGTTGTCACTGTACTAGTGTCGCTATCGTATGAGTAATCAGCCCTTGTATCTGTGATAAAGTTGTATGCATACTTCTTGTACTGCTCCGCAATAGTTTTTGCTTTGCTATCAGCTGTGCCCTTAGAATCCATCAACCATGCCACAGAAAAATAAGGATGATTCTCATCTAGATTAATATTGAATATACCTTTTCTGAGATCTGTGCCAGAAATTGTTGTCTCTGCCCCATTTCCCAGATAAAAAGCATAGTAATCGTAGTTAGTAAGTCCGATAGCCTCATCTCCGTTGTCATACTTGCGAATAATAAACATCGTAGAGTTGCTAGGACTTGTGCCATTGTAATAAACGAGCTCCGCAGGCAAGTCTCTCATCATCTCAACTGATGCCGTCAGCGTTCCATCAAGCTCGCAAAAAACAAACGGGCTTCCGTGAGTTATTGTAAAATATATAGCCTTAGATGCATCTGACTTCTCTTCCATTCTAACTCGAGTAGACCAGTCGCTCTCCATATCAGTCTTAGTGCAAGACATCTCTGCTCCTGTTCCAATTCTCAAGTCACTCAAATATCCCGTCTGGTCCTGATTCATCAAAAATGTGCCCGTATCGCCAGTTAATCGTGTAAAAGGATTAATCATGAGCATTCCTGTAGAAGTTCCCAAATAACTCATAGGAACAGCATATACAGCGTTGCCTAGTCCATCGCCTTTATTGTAATTCCAAGACATGGATGTAGACCATCCATTAGACAAAAACGCACCATAATTCTCGTCATACTTATCAGTTGTAAATCGGTACGTGCCTTTATTAGCTATTGTTGGCAGCTTGTCCAAAAGCATAGCGTTTGATTGAACCACATCCTGGCTGCCATCCCAATATGACCAAGTGCCCGTAACATGGTCTGCCAATGATCCTTTTGTTGCCGCCTTAACATCTTTTTGTGCCACGTTAACAGGAGCCATTGTACAACATAATGTACTGGCCACTACGATAGCACAAAGCTTTTTCCAAATCTTAATGCTCTTCATATTTGCCTCCTTATATCCGGTCCACACCTTACCTTTACTATAACAAAAAAGATGTCACTCTATAAGCAACATCTTTTTTTAATGTATCTTTTTTTGATAAGTTCTAATCCATCAATTCTTCAAATGACTGAATGTAAACATCCGCAATTTCTTTCATGCTCTCAGCGTGATGCAACGACTTCTCATCTTCCACGCCGACGCTGATGAATCCGCCTGTCTTGGCCGCCTTAACACCCAGCAAAATGTCCTCTAAGACAACACACTCGCTACATGTCACGCCAATACGTCTAGCCGCCTCCTCGTATATATCCGGGAACCCTTTGCCTCGTGGCACTTCCTCAACCGTTACAATGGCATCAAAATAGCCAAGTAATCCTTCTCTTTTGAGTGTTGACATAAACAGCTCTCTATCAGAACTTGTGGCCACAGCAAGGCTAATTCCCATATCGTAAAGCATTTTTACAAACTCCTTGGCATAAGGTTTGCAAACAACGTCAACCTTGTACTCCAGCCTAGCCATGTCGAACCATTCTCTAACGATATCCTTTATGTTTTCGTCATCTAGCCCGAATCGCTCCTTCGTATAAATCGCCGCCTTCGTCGCACCTAACGGAGATATCGCTTCAACATAATCATCCGGCACGTCAAAACCTCTCGCCCCAAGAAAGTCCTGGTCCACCTTGTCCCAAACCCAAGCACTATCTAACAGCGTTCCATCAAGATCAAAAACAGCTCCTTTTATTTTTTTCCAATCGATCTTGTTCATAAGCCGGATTTACTTTCCTTTGTTAGCAATTATTGTTTCGATTAGGTTAGGATTGAACTGACCGTTTTTAATCATCTCGATTTCGTACTTATATGGAGGATATGACTTCTTGCTGTCCTCCGGATCCTTAACGTATGGTGTCTCAAGAATTTTTGGCACCGCTGCAAGTTCCTTATAATTTATCACATCCATAATGCCGTCAAAACCAATATGGCCCATTCCAATATTCTCGTGTCTATCCTTGTGCGAATCTCTCTCGTTTTTGCTGTCGTTAATGTGCATTACCGCAATCTGATCGAGCCCGATAATTTGGTCAAACTCAGTAAAAACACCACTGGCATCATTAACCAAGTCGTAACCCGCGTCATTAACGTGGCACGTATCAAAACAAACTCGAAGCTTATCGTTGTACTTAACTCCATCATAAATCTGGGCAATCTGCTCGAAGCTTCGGCCAATCTCTCCGCCTTTGCCGGCCATTGTTTCAAGCGCGACATAAACGTCTGTGTCCTTAGTCAAAACCTCATTCAAGCCCTTGATTATCTGCTTGATTCCAAGCTCATCTCCAGCTCCAACGTGAGAACCAGGATGCAAAACCATAACCTTACTTCCCATGGCACTAGTTCTCTCTAGCTCTGTCGCCAAAAACGTCTGAGCTATTTCGAATGTTTCCGGTTTAATTGTGTTGGCCAAGTTAATAATATATGGCGCATGAATAATAATGTCTTCAATACCATTGGCCTTCATATAATCCCAAGCCTCTTCAATTCTAAGCTCGCTGACATCTTTTCTCCTTGTGTTTTGTGGCGCGCCTGTATATGCCATAAAAACATTAGCTCCATATCCTTTGGCTTCCTTGGCAGAACCTAGAAGCATTTCCTTGCCACTCATTTTTACGTGTGAACCTATTAGCATAGTTTTGTCCTTTCTCGTTAAAAGTTATAGGATTGTCATCATGTTATGCATTACCTATTGCCATCCTATATATCATTACTCAATAGTATAACATATTATGTCCTTTTTTTGCCCTATTCCGTATGCTAAAATATTAACTATGAAAAATATAGATTATCAAAAATTATATAGCAAAAAACAAGCGGACGTGGACCGCTTTATGGCCTTGGCCCAGGAATGTAACAAAGCAGATAATATAGAGCATTCTTTTTTTGTGGATGACGAGTATACAGCTTCTATACACGTTCCATATGCGTACTGCGCTTTTTGTGACAAGGAGCTTGTAGGTTTTTTGAGCGTTTATAAGATTGACGATTACAATATAGAACTATGTGTTTTTGTCCATCCCGAATATCGCAGACAGGCTATAGCATCCAATCTGTTTTTTAGAATGGTCATGGACTATGATTCTGTATCTTACAGAATGCCGATTGCACCTGGCAATGATGCCGGGGAGTCGTTCGCCAACAAAATGGGGCTAACTTTTACTTCATGCGAAATCGGAATGGCGCTTAGCAAGGAGGATTTTACTCCTATTGAAAACAGTCTTGTTTTGGACAGCGCCGTGGATGGAGAAAATCTTGTGATTGATGCCTACGACGGCGATACAAAGGTAGGCCGAGCTATCGTTTACGGAACAAGTTCTGCTGCTTGTATTCATGATGTGGAAGTTGAAGAGGAGCTTAGAGAACAGGGTTATGGGTACGCTATGACTATGGCTATACTAGCTGATACTTTTGAGAAGTTTGATAAAGTGTTGCTACACGTTACCAAGGAGAACACTCCTGCCCTCAATCTCTACAAAAAAATCGGCTTCACCACAATCAGCCAAATCAATTATTTCGAGATTTAGTTTTAATATATATTTTTTTCACATTATAAAAGTGGTTTCTAAAAAAACTTAACAAGGCACAAAGATTGAACTTCAAAATAATAAAAATATGGGGTCGTGCAGATTCGAGAGTTTTCTTGATGAAAACTCTCTCAGGCTGCACTTAATTTCCTCGACTTGTATTCGAGGAAATTAACCCCATATTTTTATTATTTTTTCAGAAATCTTTGTGTGCCTCGTTAAAATGTTTTTTTAGAAATCCACTTTTTTAATGTGATCTAAAACATATGTTAAAAAATATTCTCGAAATAATTGTTTTGGCCAAGGCCGCTTAGTTTTAAAAACCATATTCCATAAATATTTGTTTTGGTACAACAAAAACGGCCGAGTATTAAAACTGTATTTTGGGGAACTTTCGATTAGTATATTGCAAACGTTTAATGTTTCTCGCATAAAGCATTTAAATAAAGCGGGTAAATGTTTCCGAAAAAAAGAATAACAATATGAGCAAATATTTCCGACCACAAGTCGGAAATATTTAATGCGGTCCGAGAGAGTTTTCATCAAGAAAACTCGCGAATCCGCATGGCTCAATATTATTATTCTTTTTAAGGAAAAACATTCCCGCTTTATTTAGCTTTATAGAGAAACATTAAACGTTTGCGATGAATAAACGAACACTTCTCCAAAATATTTTTAATACTCGGCTGTTTTGAGGCCTTTGAATTCTTTGAGCGGCCAGTAAACAAACTCTGCCTTGGCATCAATGTTGCTTTCTAGAACAAATGTATACTGCCATGCTCTTGAATCCTTAGATGAATTTCTGTTATCGCCTAGCATAAAGAAGCAATCGTCCTTCATCTTATATGTGCCATCCTTAAGGTCAACGCTGTCGTTTCCTTCTAGGTAGTCGCCTCTGATAAGAACTTCGATATCGTTGATTCGAGCGATGCCGTCCTTTACAACAACTTCATCACCTTTTTTTGGAACGTAGTATACACGCTCTTCTTCATCACCGTTGTCGATAACCCACTCTTCCTTGAGGTAGTTCTCTTTGAGCGGCTTTTTGCTATCGTTGACAAAAATATGTGCATCTTTAATTGTAATTTTTTCTCCCGGCTGACCGATTACTCGCTTAACGAATTCTTCGTTTTCGTTGTCAGGATACTTGAATATTACAATCTGTCCTCTCTTAGGAGATGAGAACCAATATGCTGTTCTAAGACCAATCATGCGGCTCTTAGTCATAATTGTGTTTTCCATTGAACCACTAGGTACGTTAGCATTAACAATCAAAAATGTATTAACTACTAGTGCAATGACTACAGCCACAACAACGACCATAACCCAGCTAAGTAGCTCTCTGCCCCAAGATTTCTTTTCTTCAGGCTTCTGATCTACCTTTGGTTCTTCTGTATTAACCACATCAGCGTCCTTAACGTCTTCAACGTTTGAGTTGCTGACTTCTTTTATTATTTCTTCATTAGTATCTGTCATGTTATCCTCCAAGATTGATTGTTCCAAAAACAATTAGTCGTTTAGGAAATCTTTGATTTTTTTGCTTCGAACTGGGTTCTTAAGCTTTCTGATTGCTTTGGCTTCGATCTGTCTGATACGCTCTCTTGTTACGTTGAAGATCTTACCAACTTCCTCTAGAGTTCTAGGATGTCCATCTCTAAGACCAAAACGAAGAATAATAACTTCTCGTTCTCTTTCCTTGAGGTCTTCTAGCAAGTCTGCGATATGACCCTTAAGCATAATTGACTCAACCTTAGATTCTGGCATTTCGATGTTGTGATCTGCAACAAAATCTCCTAGGTTAGAATCGTCTTCCTCACCGATTGGTGTGTCAAGACTGGCTGGCTCCTTAGAAATCTGCTCGATTTCTAGAACCTTCTCTTCTGTCATGCCCAATGCCTTAGCTAGCTCCTTAGATGATGGCTCGTGGCCCAACTCAAGAGTAAGCTTACGCTGCATCTTAGATAATCTATTAATAGTTTCAACCATATGTACAGGCACACGGATTGTTCTAGCGTGATCAGCTAGAGCACGTGTTACAGACTGTCTAATCCACCATGTAGCATATGTACTAAGCTTGTATCCCTTAGTATAATCGAACTTTTCAACACCTTTGATAAGACCTAGGTTACCTTCCTGAACTAAGTCTAGGAAGCTCATACCTCTACCTGTATATCTCTTGGCAATACTTACTACCAAACGTAGGTTAGCTTCAACAAGCTTATCCTTGGCAGCCTCATCGCCCTGTGCTTTTCTCTTGGCAAGTTCGATTTCTTCCTCAGCTGATAGAAGTGAAACTGTACCGATTTCTTTGAGGTACAATCTTACAGGATCCTCAGTACCAACACCTTCAAGTAAGTCTACTGCTTCCTTCTCTGTAGAATCTTCTCTCTCGTGATCAAGCTCTTCAAGCTCGTCATCCTTGTCAGACTCAACCTGTGCCAACTCTTCATCAGTTGGATCTTCTATAACTAAGTTCTCCAAATCCGGAATAGAAATTTCAACATACTCCTCTTCGCCTTCGAGCTTCTCGCCCTCAGACTCTGTAGCTGCTGCCTGTTCTTCTACTTCAGCCTTCTTTGGAGCTTCATTACTTGCTTTCTTTTTGGACTTAGTAGCTGTTTTCTTCTCAGGCTTCTTATCTGCCTTAGCATCCTTTTCTGCCTTTTCTGCAGCCTTCTTTTCAGCTTCCTGACCACGCTTAATAGCCTGTTCCTGCTGCTTGGCTGTTCCAACCTTTAGACCGATTTCTTTAATAATAGGAATAATTGCTTCCTTCTGCTCATCAGTCATAGTAAAGTCCTTGAAAAATTCATCTATATCCTTTTGAGTAACAAAATCATAAGTATTAGCTGCCTGTGCAACAAACTGATCAACCTTGTTGTAATACTGTTCCTCTTGCTCTTTTGCTGCAGCACGCGCTGCTATGTTAGCTAATGCCTTCTCTGACATTACTTTAACACCCTGTTCTCTTAGCTTTGGAACGATACTTTCTTTTTGCTTGTCAGTTAGAGTTACGTTGCCAAAAAACTTATCTATCTCTTCATTAGATAGTCTGTCATTGTTTTTGGCTGCTCTTTTTACTAAGTTTTCGATTTTCTTATTAAATTCCTGTGCCTTCAATAGAAATCTCCTTTTCAAATAGTGTTTTGGGCGCAATTGCCCAACTATCATTGTAACATAAAAAGCTCTATTTGGAAACGAATAATATAATAGGCTCCCTAAGAGAGCCTATTATTATGTCGTATAAAGCTATTATTAATTATTTTTCTAAGTCTTCCGGCTTAACCATTGGTGACCAACCGTCTGCTTCTCCAGGGTAACTTTCTTTTCTTGTTACCTTCTCTCCATTCTTTTTAGTCTTGATTTCGCCGTTTTTCTTTGTTGCATACAAAGCGTCAGCTTCTGTTGCCTCTTCCTTGTTTTTGCCATTCTTTTTGTCAGACTTTTTGTCAGATTTCTTATCTGCCTCAGCCGCTTCCTTCTTAGCATCCTTGTCCTTAGTTGTCTCTTCTACAATTTCAACGCCTGCAAAAGGATCATTAGAAGGCTGTTCTACGTTACCATAAACAACCCTTGTGACAACGCTGCCATCACCGGCTGTTACAACTTCACCTTTGGAATTAGTAACTTCTACAATCTGAGTTGTGTCCATCGAATCATCTTTTTTGCTCTTTGATGCAACGACTGCAATTATAATTACTGCAATAACTACTATAACTGCTGTGCATATTCCTATTAATTTTTTGTTTTTGCTATTCATTCCATACTCCTTCTGTCTTATTTATTAGTATTTCCCTCATCGATGTCTCGCTCGATGTCTTCAATAATCGCTTTGAGCGCGTGCTCTGTGTTTTTCACCGTAACTCTGTCTGCCACCGCCTTAACACTATCGATAGCATTGCCTACAGCGTATCCGATGTCAGCACACTCAAGCAAATTAATGTCGTTTTCGTAATCACCTACGCCGATTGTTGTATGAATGTTTTTGCCCAGGTGTTTTTTCATGTAATCGACTGCGATTCCCTTGCCGCTCTTAATGCTCTGAACCTCAATGCCCTCAGACCAACTTGTGTCGAATCTGAACTTGTCGCCAAAACGCTCCTTAAGATCCTTCTGAACGAAAGGCGTCACATCTGACGGCTGAAAAATTAGCATCTTGTTCATTCTCTCTGGCAATGTATCGAACAGTTCTCGCAGACTGTTATCTCCAGCCTGGTGCTCGTGCGGATTGTATCCCACACTGTTGTTCTCATCATAGTTGAGCCAATACTGAAGTACATCTCCCCAGTTTTTTCTTACATGGTCAAAAACCAAAAATGCATTCTCTCTACTAGCTGTCCATTCCTTAATGATTTTGTCTGCATAAAAGTCGTATAGGACCGTTCCTCCAAGAGTTATTAGCGGCGCGTTAAAGTCAACCATATCCGCAAATTCCTTGGCAAAAGCAGGCGATCTGCCAGTCGCCAAAGTAAACAAACCTCCCTCTTCTTGGAAGTATCTAATAGCTTCAACATTTTCTTTTGAAACCTTTCCGGCTTCGTATGTCAATGTGCCGTCACAATCTGTGCACATTAGGTATCCATCAAATTTTCCCATAGTAAATATTATAACACAATATATATACCATACAAAGTAAATATAAATGTGTAATCCTTTCTCGTCCGCATATCACGCATTGTGTCCAAAAACAATTCAACCACCAATCATTGCGATTAGTGGTTGATTATTTTTTTATAAAATTAATTATTTTTTAACTACGATAGTTTTTTTAGCAGACCATTTGCCCCACTTCTTTTTGCCGTTAGGATCAACTCTGTAAGCTCTAACTCGTACGAAATATTTCTTGTTAAGTTTTCTAACTTTTACAGTCTTAGTCTTGCCTGTTAGATTGTACTTTTTGGCCTTCTTGAACTTCTTGTTCATAGCAACCTGGATTCTGTAACCATTAGCGCTTGTAACGGCCTTGTAAGTAATCTTAATCTTTTTGCCCTTAAGGTTCTTTAGGCTAGGCTTCTTTCCCTTACCTACTGTGAACTTCTTGCAGCTAGCTAGCGCAGAGTAGTTACCGCCATCGAACGCAGCAGAAATAACTGCAGAACCAGCCTTAACACCAGTCAAAACACCAGTAGCCTGGTTGACAGATACTGCAGCGGCATTGTTAGAATACCACTTAATACCTGATGCGACATAACCCTTAGTCTCTTTACCACCGCCAAAAATATCTGTTCCTACAATAGTACCGTTAAGTCTCATCTGAGCATTGTACTTAACATATACTGTAATAGGTGAAAGCGCGATTCTTGTGTTAGGCTTGTAAACCTCTACAACCTGATCATATACGCCAAGAACGCCTGTCTTGCTTTCGTTCTGTGGCTGACTAGTTGATGTGAACTCACCTGCTGTAACGTCAAAGTCATCAGGCATTGTGAAAGTTCCCAGTGCAATATAGTTATATTCTGGATTGATAAGTGAAGCATAATGTCCAGCTTTGCTCTTGTCAGCGCTAGCAACCCATGCAGCTTTTTCGCTATACCATGACTCTACAGCATCCATCATACCTGTATTGTTGAATGCCAAGCACTCTGATAGCGCACCGATTCCGCCGTGCTTCAAATCAAAAGCAGTTGTGCCGTTAGGTCTGTTGTGAACCTGGTGTACACTTGCTTCTGCTGCTCTAGTCTGAGCGATCCACTCAAGATCAGCTGACCACTTAACAGGAACATAATCGCTCTTCTTAAGCTTTGTTCCGTTGCTAGGATTAACATAACCGTTCAAGCATGCTTCCTGTCTAATAGCATTAACTCTGTTAAGAATTTCATCCTTTGTCGCAGAAGAAAATGTTCCGTTAACTGCTACTAGTACATTACCTTTTCTTGCTGTAGTAACATCTGTGTTACGTACCGCAGCCATTACTGATGAGGCAAAAACAAGTGATGCAGTTGCCAAAACTAATGCTGCAATTACTTTTAATTTTCTCATTACAATATCCTTTTTCCTAATCAAATTTGTCATACTTCTTCAAATTATAACACTGAATTGTGAAAAAAAATACATATTTTTGTCAAAAAAAGTTAAAAACCTATCAGACCATAATGATCTGATAGGCTTTCTGGGTAAAAATTGTATTATTGAACTATTCCTCCGCCCCAGTTGAAATCAACCTCGGCGTAAGAAGGATTAACTTTTTTGAGAATGTTCTCATATAAGTAAGTATGTCCTGCTAGGTTCTGCATCTTGCATCCCTGGTATAGCTTGTCTGCTATTCCGCTGATTGTATATGTAGAAACCTTAGAGTAAACAATACTTCCGTCTGCCAGCTTAGCGTAAGCTCTAATTAGCCAGCCTGTTGTGAACTCATTAACTGTATTGCCAAATAGCATTGTCATAGCATAGCTTTTTTCTGATGGCATTGTTGATGAGAATGAATGCTGAAGTCTACCTATGTTAGTTGACTTGTATGATGCAACATATTTAGCAGAGCTTCCAACATATAGCTGGTCTTCGTCAACATATTCGTCAAGACCATATACCAAACCTTGTTCAACAACGTTTTGACCATTAATCTTAGACTTAGCTGTATATACAGTTCTCATACCGCCATATGTGTAACTAATCTGGTATCCATTAATCTCGATATCGTCAGATGTTGTCACATGACCAATATTGTTATTCTTTGTTGTTGTCTCAGGGCGCCGGGGCACAACTTTTAGGAGCCTGAGTCTGTGGCTGCTCATTACCTCTCTTAGCCTGCAAAAATGCTCCGTTTTCGCGAGCGAATGAGTTGCCATTCTGTGCGCTATCCCAGTTGATAGACCATGTCATGATACCTCTGATTCCAGGATAAGCTGCATCTAACTCATTAAATGCTGCCTGCAAGTTAGCGTTAGAAATCTGTCCTGAACCAGCTGCATTCTGTGATGATGGAACACCAATAACTACCTGATCAGGTCTTAGTGCCTTGAAGTGTGTTGCTTCTGACTCTTTAACACCTGAACCTGCACCTACATAGAAACCATCTAGTAGCATCTTGCACATTGCTACGACGCCTTCCTTAGTTCCCATGCTATATGTATTTCCGTCTGGAGCCAAAATAGACATTGAGTTATATAGCTGAACATGTACAAAAGATGTCTTATCTCTTAGAGCGTTAATCATTGGAAGATAATCACCCGCTCTAGCATCACACCACTGGTTAAGTCCAGCGTAGAACTGATAACCTAACTGTACATAGAATGTTTCAGGTGCCCATGAAAGAATAAAGTCATCTCCATAGCTTTCTACAATTGTTCTAATAGCTCTTGTTGTATTAACGATTGTTGTTGACTTTGGATTGTTGATATCTCCATCCTCACCCTGCTTGTCAAAGTATGCTGACTTCTGCTCTAGGTCGATGTCGATTCCATCGAATCCGTATTCATCTACAAAACTCTTAATATCAGATACAAACTGATTTACTGCTGCATCTGTTGGCAACTGGAAGTGTCCTTCATATCCACCGATTGACAAAACAACTTTTTTGCCCTGGGCCTGAAGTGCCTTAACATCAGCCTTAAAGTCATCTTTAGTGTAGCTTGCTGACAATCCTGAAATATTGAATTTCATCTTTCCGTCTTTGCCACCAGGTGTTACTGGCTCTGCAAATGAAATGTTAATTACATCCCAGTTAGGATCAACATCTCTTAGTTTGATGAATGGGTTTCCATCACCATTCCATGAATGCCAATAACCAATTAGTAATCTTGAATATAAACCTGTTGTGCCTGAACCGCTCTGTTCCTGCTTCTTTGTTGTCTGTACTTGTGTCTGCTGCTGTGTCTGTGCTGGCTGAGTTGTAGCAACACTTCCACTTCCCGTTACTGTTACGCTAATATCAGTTCCAACTGATTCTTTGCCGTTAGCTGTACTCTTTACTGTAATTGTATGTGTTCCAGCATTAATACCTTCGATATCATATGCTGCACAACCTACACTCTGTAGTTTTAGAGTGCCATCAACGTAAACGTTGTATCCTTCTGCTCCTGCATTACCCCAAACGATATTAATTACATTATCTCTTGGGCAGTTAGCAACTAGACCAAATGGCTGTGGAAGACTTGTGTCCACTGGCTTTGTCTCCTGATTGTTGCCCTGTGTAGCTGGCTGAGTCTGCGCCTGTGTTGCTTTCTTTGTTGTTGTCTTTTGTTGTTACGTCGATTACCGGGCTTCCGCTTACAGCTGCTTTAGCTGCCTTTGCCCATGCATAATCGTGCTTAGCATCCCAGTTGATTGACCATGTCATCAAACCTCTAAATGTTGGGTATGCCTTTGGTACCTGGAATCCTCCAGCGTTACCACCATTAATCATTGCATTGTATGCTTCAACTGCCTGCTGTGGACTAATCTGTCCTGATCCAGCTGCTTCAGCACTACTTGGTAGACCGATTGCTACCTGATCTGGTCTTAGACCGCTCTCGATATATAGTGTTGATAGGTTAGCAGGGAATGCTGCTGTTCCTACCTGTGCGATTGAGTTGTTATATCCGTTCATTGAACCTGAATTGTAGAACTGTGTATGAACTGTTGTAAGAATGTCCTTAATGTTCATAGCTAGATTCCAATATGAACCGCTACCTGGATTCATATAGAATGTTTCAGGTGCCATTGTGATAATAAAGTCATCACCAAAATGATTGTGAAGTGTTCTTAATCCGCTTGCAATGTACTGTGTACCTGCTACTGCGCCACCTTCTAAATCGATATCAACACCTTCAAAACCATACTTTTCAATAATACCAATCATTGAGCTGGCAAATTTCTGTGCTGCTGCCTCACTGTTAATGTTAATAAGACCTTCTGCACCACCTACTGAGATGATTACGTGCTGGCCTCTGGCCTTCATATCTTTAATATCCTGAATCATATCAGCATCTGTATATCCGCCAACTGCACTTGCAAGATGGCTATCGATTGAGAATGTTGCCTCACCTGGTGTGTTAGTATTTCCTGTAAATGCCACACAAATCATATCGTAGTATGTTGGTACATCGATAAGCTTAAGTGCTGTTGATCCGTTAAGGAAGTTGTGCCAATAACCTGTTACCATATGCTGTGGAAGAGTTCCGTTAACTGTGTAGTTGTTGTCATCTCCGCCCTGTGCCTGTGTTTCACCTGGATCTGTGCCTGGATTGCCAGCCTGTCCTGTCTCTCCAGTATCTTTCCATAATGTAAATGCTTCTGTTGGTGTCCATGCGCTGTTACTTGCGTGTGCATATGTACACTCATAAACTTTACCGTTATATACTACTTTATCGCCAATTGCATAATTTACATTGTTAGCTGACCAAGCTGGATATGTATTGCCACTTGAAGCCTGAGTTGGCTGCTGTGTATTACCCTTTGTTGTCTGCTGTGTATTAGCTTTAGTTGTCTGTGCCTGTGTTGGAGCCTGAGTTGTAGTCTGCTTTGTAGTAGCTATTGTCTGTGTTGGGCTACCGTCTGAATACAAAACAGTCTTACCAAACTCTTCGCCGTTAGCTGATGCTTTTCTTACCATATAGATTTCTGCAACGTTAGATGGATTAGCATCTGATGTTGAAGTCAATGTAAGAGTTGCTGTTTCACCTGGCTCTAAAGCATAAGGCCATGCTGTCATCTGTACTGTTGTATAGTTTCCATTACTTCCAACAGTTCCGCCTGCTGAGTATGGCTGACCTGTAAGTTTAGTGTTATCTTTTAGTCTAATATAGTATTTAGGGTATGTTGCTGTTCCCGCAAACTTCTCTGCATAATATAGAACGTTTGCTTCAGCACCACCGTGAGTTATAGCATCTGTTTTTGATGTTGAAACAGTATTGTTGTTTTTAATGTTAATAACATAGTCCTTGCCTGATGCGCTAACAGTACAATTCATATTTTCCATAGCTGGGAACTTAATGTTCTGAGCTGCTAGATTGTTGTTAGCTCCAAATAATGCATCATGACTAGTCTTAGTGATTTCTGATGCTGCATCTAATGATGCCATCCATGAAATAAGACCACCTAGAGGCTTATTAAATGGGTTTTTAAATGTTGTGTTTTTAACGTAGTCAGCTTTAGCCTGAACTGATCTAGGGTTATCACATGTGAAGAAGTAACCGCTAGATGGGCTGTAGTAATAAGCTGCCTGTGCTGTTTCATCATAGTATTCTGTCAAACCATACTGGCTCTTAAGAGTACCGATGTCTGAATATGCATATGTTCCTGATGTAGTTCCATCTGCTGCCTTTACTGAGTTAGGAGCAGCTGTTGCATATAGTCCAGGGTTAGAAGCATCTGGTCCATTGTTTTGTACCTGTGCCCAACCTCTAGTATATGGCGCAATACCAACTACAATCTTAGAAGCATCAATTTTGTTTCCGTACTTATCATACAAATATTTAACACATGTATTTACTGAGAACTGACCGTCCTTCTGTGTTTCATGGTTGTATTTTTCAAGTCATATGTCATCATGTTAGCAAAGTCAACAATGTTCAAAACTTTGTCGTACTCAATCTTGTCCATCATTGCTGGTGATGCTGACATAGCTACTGACAATTCATAGTGCTTGTTGTCCATTGCACCATACTTGTCTAGCGCATCTCTAAGATCTTGCATCAAATATGTGAAGTTCTTAGTATCTGCTGCTGATCCCTTACAACCCTTATCAACTGTAACGCCGTTACCTGATGGGTCTGGATCTCTATCTGCTGTTGGGTATTCCCAGTCAATATCTACAAAATCGTATCCGTATAGATGAGCTGATCTTGCGATGTTTTCAGCGAATGCTTTTCTCTTAGACTCACTAGCCGCTACCTTAGGGAAGTCTCCTGATCTAGTCCAACCACCTACTGAAAAACCAATCTTCATGTTAGGGTATTCATTTCTCAACTGAATCATAGCTGGAGCAACACCTGCCCAAACGCTATCTGATGTTGTTGAGTATCCTACGTTAGGATTTTCAAAATCTGCCCAAGTATCACAAGATACAACATTACCG
>CACYHD010000009.1 GCA_902774125.1 uncultured Lachnospiraceae bacterium | reverse complement strand
ACCAGCCATCTGAATAAGCTTTGTTGCGTTCTTAAGAGCAGCAGTAGCAGCATCTTTATCTTTGTTTGCTACAGCAGTTTCAACTGCCTTGATAGCTGTCTTAACTGAAGACTTAACTCCTTTGTTTCTTTCATACTTAGTTCTGTTAACTAAAATTCTTTTCTTTGCTGACTTAATGTTAGCCATTTGTCCACCTCCGTGAAAATTCTGATTATAATCTTCCGTTGAGAGAGATTGGAAGATTGGTATCAAATCTGCGCCTTCTGGTATTGCGGACGTTAGACGCAGACAACAAAAATATTTTAGATGAAAAATATGTATATGTCAACCACCTAGATTATTTTGTTCCAGTAGAACCAAAACCACCAGCGCCTCTTACTGTGTCTGATAACTCATCGACTTCGTTGAACTTAGCGGCAAGAAATGGTGCAATAACCATCTGAGCAATTCTCTCGTTTTTGTCTATAGTCTGAGGTTCATTAGAGTGATTGTGAAGCGCAACCTTAACTTCACCTCTGTAATCTGCATCTACAACGCCAACCTTGTTAGCAGGTGCAAGACCGCGCTTGCATGATAGACCGCTTCTGGCATAGATAAGACCTGCATAACCCTCAGGAACTTCTAGAGCAATACCTGTTCCGACGAACACTGTCTCTCCCGGAGCGATGGTAAGTTCACTGTCTAGGCATGCATAAAGATCAGCACCTGCAGCGTAGTCGCTTCCGTATGTTGGGATAGTTGCGTTTTCATTTAACTTTTTAATATTTACTTCTACAGCCATAATTCCTCCTTGGCAAAAAAATTATCCTCTTGATATTTCTCTCTCCCACCAAACAACGTCGTTAGAAACGAGCGTTTTTGGAAGATTGATAAGTCTTTGGTTTTCTGATCCTCTGAAAAGAAGAGTGATATTTCTCTTAGATTCCACATATGGGCCGTCGACCATAACATCAATGAATGACATTAGTTCCTTAGTATATGGAAGTTTGTCGTACATGTTTTCCATTATATATTCGTAAGTGTATCCGGTGAATAGCCAAATATCTTTGTCAGGATATGCTTCCTTAACTCTTTTGGCGCACTTGAGCACATCTTCCTGATTTTTTGGATCCATAGGTTCGCCGCCCAAAAACGTAATGCCTCTGTAAGCACCAAAGGACATTGTGTCGATAATTGAGTCGATTGTTTCATCTGTAAATGGCTTACCATAATCGAAGTCCCAAGCCTGTTCATTGAAGCATCCCTTGCAGGCGTGCGTACAACCACTGACGAACAAGGATACTCTAATACCGGGACCGTTAGCTACATCATATGTTTTTAATTCTGCGTAATTCATATAACCCCTCCTACAAAACACAATAAATAGTGCTTTTTGATTAGAATATCAACAATATATAGTATAGAACATTATGAGATAGAAATAAAGATGCAATTTGGGGCCAATACAGCATTTCGCGACTTCGATTTTGGCCTTTTTACAATGATAATAAGAAAAGATTATTATTTTTGATAAGAAATACCTATCACAAAATAAGCGTTTTAATTGAAAACAGTTATTGCCGATGATAAAATTGTTTTAATTGAGCGCAGAATTGTTGCTCGGGACAAAAAATATTTATTTACACGAAAGAGAGGTACTAGATATGAGCAAAATTGATACAAAATGTGTACAGGGTGGATATCAGCCTAAGAATGGAGAGCCTAGACAGGTTCCTATTTATCAGTCAACAACATTTAAATATGAGACTGGCGAAGAGATGGGCAAGTTGTTTGACCTTGAAGCAGCTGGATATTTTTATACAAGATTACAGAATCCTACTAATGACTTAGTTGCAGCAAAGCTTGCTGAGATGGAAGGTGGTAGCGCGGCTATGCTTACATCATCAGGTCAGGCAGCTAACTTCTTTGCATTATTCAATGTATGTGAAACAGGAAGTCATATCGTATCATCAGCAGCCATTTACGGTGGAACATTCAACCTTATTGCTGTAACAATGAAGAAAATGGGTATTGATGTTACATTTGTTTCTCCTGATGCTACAGAAGAAGAACTTAATGCTGCGTTCAGAGAAAATACAAGAGCTGTTTTTGGCGAGACTATTGCCAATCCGGCACTAGCAGTACTTGATATTGAAAAATTTGCCAAGGTTGCTCATGAACACGGAGTACCATTTATTATTGATAACACATTCCCAACACCAGTTAACTGTAGACCAATCGAGTGGGGGGCAGATATTGTTACACATTCCACAACTAAGTACATTGACGGTCACGGTATTTCAGTTGGTGGTGCTATTATCGATTCGGGTAAGTTCGATTGGATGGCACATGCAGACAAGTTCCCAGGACTATGTACACCGGATGAGTCATATCACGGTATCACATATGCTGAGCAGTTTGGCAACGGCGGTGCTTTTATAACAAAGGCAACAGCACAGCTTATGAGAGACTTAGGATCAATTCAGTCTCCACAGCATGCCTTCTATATTAATGCAGGTCTTGAATCACTACATCTTAGAATGGCTAAGCACGTAGAAAACGGACAGGCGGTTGCTGAGTATCTAAGCACTCACGATAAGGTTAAGAGTGTTACATATTCAGGACTACCTGGAGATAAATATTATGAACTAGGTCAGAAGTATCTTCCTAACGGCGGTTGTGGTGTTGTTTCATTCGAAATCGAAGGTGGAAGAGAAGCTGCAGAGCAGTTTATGAATTCACTTAAACTTATCGCTATTGAAACACACGTTGCTGATGCTAGATCATGTTGCTTGAACCCAGCGACAACAACTCACAGACAGTTGACAGAGCAGCAGTTAGAAGAAGCTGGTATTCCAGCAGGACTAATCAGAGTATCACTTGGTCTAGAAGCTAAGGAAGACTTGATTGCTGATATTGAACAGGCATTTAAGAACGTAAAATAGAACAATACAACTTAACTAGTTGCAAAAACAAAATGTTCCTACTATAATACATTGTGCGAAAACATTTTTTTACAAAAAACGAATGTGCATATTATCTTCACATTCTTCGTATAATATATAGTAGGAACTTTGTGTTTTGTTTAGGAAAAAGGAGTGTATTATAATGAAAAAGTTTTCAAAAGGTTTCAAAACAATTGCATTAGTACTAGCTATAGCATTGACTGTTTCTGTGCCTAACTATGTAGGAAACAACAAGGTTAAGGCCGATGACGGACAACCTCTAGAAGTTGAGTCAACTACAGCAGTTACAACAGCAGCAGAGACAACTACAGAGACAACAACAGAAACTACAACAGTGCCAGCAACTACTAAGGCGCCAGTGAAGAAAATTACTCCAGCAGCAATTTCCAACCTAAAGGCAACAAGTATTCAGACAAAAAAAGTCACACTTAAATGGACTAAAGGAAAGAATGCTACAGAAGTAAGAATTTATCGTTCTTCAGAAAACAAGAGCGGCAAAATGTCTAAGGCCAAAAAAGTTAAGACAACCAAGGGTACAACTTGGACAGACAGCGGTTTGTCACAAGGTACTAAGTATGTTTATTATGTTTATTCATACAGAGTAAGCAAAGGCGTGACAACTCATAGCAAAGCTGTATCAATCACAGTTATTACTAAGTTAGATTCGGTATCTAAGCTTCAGGCAACAAAGGTTTCAGCTAAGTCTGTGACTATCGCATGGTCCAAAAACAAAAAAGCTAACAAGTATATTGTTTATCGTGCAGCAGAAAAGAGTGCCAACAAGCTAGGTAAATATAAAAAGGTAGCAACACTTAAAGGTAGTAAGAATAAGTACACAGATTCTGGTGTTTCTACAGCTAGAATTTATAGCTACAAAGTCGTTGTTCAGCGCAAAAGCAAAAAGAACAATTCTTTGAGTGGAGCCAGAATGGTTCAGGTTATGACACCGGTTCCAACACCTACTAAACTTAAAAAGAAGAAGGCTACAGCCAAAGCAATTGTTTTGTCTTGGAAGGGTGTAAAGCGAGCCGACAAGTACGAAGTATATAAGGAAGGCAAGCTAATCGGCACTACAAAAAAGACAAGTTTTAAAGCCAAGAAACTTAAGAAAGGTGTAACTTACACTTTCTCTGTTAAGGCAGTAAGAAAATTCAAAAACAAAACATATAGAAGTGGAGCTGTCAAAAAAGAAGCTATGACTAAGGACGTTATGAAAGGTACTTGGGTAGAAGTTTCTATTAAGAAGCAGACTCTATATATGTATGTCAAAAACAAACTTTATGTTAAGACTCCTGTAGTAACAGGTAACATCGGAGCTCGTTCTACAACAAAGGGACGTCACCACGTTATAGACAAGGCGTCACCATCTAGATTAGTTGGATCATCAGGTTCACAGTCATGGGATGTCGTTGTAAAATACTGGCTCAAGTTTACAGGAGACGGACAGGGTATACACGATAGTACATGGCGTTCAGCTTATGGCGGCAACATTTACAAGGGAAATGGTTCTCACGGATGTGTTAACACACCTATTGCAGCTATGAAGAAAATTTTCAAAAAAGCATATGTAGGAATGCCTGTAATTGTTCACTAATCTGTATCTCTGATTGGACATATGTTTTAATGCTAAAAAATAAAAATAATTAATTTGGAGATAAGATGGATAAGAGCAAAATAAGAAACTTTTGTATAATTGCACATATTGACCACGGTAAGTCTACTTTGGCTGACAGAATTATTGAGATGACAGGTCTGTTGACAGATAGAGAAATGCAGGCTCAGGTTCTTGACAATATGGACTTAGAAAGAGAACGTGGTATTACAATTAAATCTCAGGCAATTAGAACTGTATACAAAGCTAAAGATGGAGAAGAGTACATTCTCAATCTTATAGATACTCCGGGACACGTGGATTTTAACTATGAGGTGTCACGAAGCTTAGCTGCCTGTGACGGAGCTATATTAGTTGTTGATGCAGCTCAGGGTGTAGAGGCTCAGACTTTGGCCAACGTATATCTTGCACTAGATCATGACCTAGAGGTTTTCCCAGTAATTAACAAAATTGATCTTCCATCGGCAGATCCGGAAAGAGTTATTAACGAAATAGAAGATGTTATAGGAATAGAAGCAGAAGACGCACCACTTATCTCTGCCAAGACAGGTCAGGGATGCGAGGATGTTTTGGAAGCTATTGTTCAAAAAATACCTGCTCCAGAAGGTGATGATAACAATCCTTTGCAGGCGCTTATATTCGACAGTTTGTACGATGCTTACAAGGGCGTCATTGTTTTTTGCCGAGTAAAAGAGGGTAAGGTTAAACCGGGCATGGACATTCAGATGATGGCAACAGGAGCTAAGGCTAATGTTGTTGAGGTTGGTACTTTCGGTGCCGGTCAGTTTATTCCATGCGACGAGTTGTCAGCCGGAATGGTTGGATATATTACAGCATCAATTAAAAACGTATCAGACACTCGTGTTGGTGATACAGTTACAGATGCCAACAATCCAGCAGACAAGCCGCTTCCTGGATACAAGGAAGTTCATCCAATGGTTTACTGTGGTATTTATCCGGCGGATGGTGCCAAGTACCAGGATTTGCGTGATGCGCTAGAAAAGCTTCAGCTTAACGATGCGGCTCTTCAGTATGAGCCAGAGACATCTATAGCGTTGGGCTTTGGTTTTAGATGCGGTTTCTTAGGACTGTTGCATCTAGAGATTATTCAAGAAAGATTAGAGAGGGAGTATGACTTGGATCTTGTTACAACAGCTCCTTCTGTAATATATAAGGTTCACAAAACTGACGGTGAGGTTATTGAACTTACTAACCCAACTAACCTACCTGATCCTAGCGAAATCGACTACATGGAAGAGCCTATTGTAGACGCTGAGATCATGGTTACATCCGAGTTTATTGGACCGATTATGGAATTATGCCAGCAGCGACGTGGTAGATACAAGAGCATGGAATATGTTGAGGGCACAAGAGCTCTTATTAAATATGACATTCCTCTTAACGAAATCATTTACGATTTCTTCGACGCTCTCAAATCCCGTTCAAGAGGATACGCTTCTTTTGACTACGAGATGAAGGGTTACGAGCAGGCCAAGTTGGTTAAGTTAGACATTCTTATTAACAAGGATGAGGTGGACGCACTTTCATTTATCGTGCCGGACGCTTCTGCTTATGAGCGAGGCAAAAAAATGTGCGAGAAGCTCAAGACAGAAATACCTCGTCAGTTGTTCGAAGTACCAATTCAGGCAGCAGTTGGCGGCAAGGTAATTGCCAGAGAGACTGTTAAGGCTGTCAGAAAAGACGTTTTGGCTAAGTGCTACGGCGGTGATATTACTCGTAAGAAAAAACTTCTTGAAAAACAGAAGGAAGGTAAGAAGAGAATGCGCCAGGTTGGTAACGTGGAAATTCCACAGTCAGCATTTATGTCAGTACTTAAGTTAGATGATGAATAAATAATACAAAACACTAAATGAATCTCGTTGTCATTTAGTGTTTTATAATATGGAGAAAAAATGAAACAATTAGAAATTTATATTCATATACCTTTTTGTGTTAAAAAGTGCTATTATTGCGATTTTTTGTCTGCTAAGAGCGATGAGGGAACGATGCACAACTATGTGAGAGCACTTATCAAGGAAATAGAATTATCGGCTCACAAAATGCAAGGATATAGCATCCGTTCTGTTTTTGTCGGCGGAGGAACTCCTTCTATATTAGAGGGCGAGTGGATTGAGCAAATAATTGGCGCTCTAAGAGACAAAGGCAATATTGCAGATGATGCAGAGATTACAATTGAGTGCAATCCGGGAACATTGACTAGAGAAAAAATAGATAGTTACCTTAAGGCTGGAATTAATCGAATTAGCATAGGACTCCAAAGTGCCAATGATAACGAGCTAAAAATGTTAGGTCGAATCCATACATGGGATGATTTTCTAGCATCATATAATATGGTAAGAGAAGCAGGAATAGATAATGTTAACGTGGACTTAATGTCAGCACTTCCAATACAGACGAAGAATTCCTACGAACAGACTCTAGAAAAAGTGTGCGCCCTAAATCCAGAACATATTTCAGCATATAGTCTTATAGTTGAGGATGAAACACCTCTTAAGGCATGGCTGGAATCAGAGGATGACAAAGGTAATAACTTGCTTCCTTCTGAGGATGAAGAGCGTGTAATGTATTATTTAACCAAAAAGGTTTTGGAAAAACACGGATACAAGAGATATGAGATATCCAATTATGCCAAGCCGGGAAAAGAATGCATTCACAATCTAGGCTACTGGGAGAGAGTAGAGTATTTAGGTTTCGGAATTGGAGCGGCATCGCTTTACCAAAGTGTACGTTACAATAATATAGAAGAACTCTATAAATACATAGCTTTCCTTGACGAGTACGCTGATGTGGATAGATTACACGTCAACCTTGTTAGCCTATCAACTAATGATCAAATAGAAGAATTTATGTTTTTGGGCTTGCGTAAGGTTAAAGGTGTTGATACAGAAAAGTTCAAGGAAATGTTTTCCCGTGACATTAATTTGGTGTATGGTAATCAATTAGACAAACTAGAGCGTCAGGGATTCCTTACCCGTGAAGGTAATAACATTCGACTTACTGAAAAGGGCATAGATGTAAGCAATATAGTTCTAGCCAATTTTATGTTGTGATTTAGAGTTGTATTATAAATAGAGAAGTCGCACAGGAATATCTCATTGAGTAACATAATGTTAGTAGAAATATTATTTAAAAATATGCTAAAATTATAAAAGAAGGAAATCTCAAGCAGAAAAAAATAGGAGATAATTATGAAACTTAACGATTTGATTCATAAAGCAATAGGCTTAATAGTAGCTGCAGCGTTTTGTGTTAGTGTTGTTGGAACAGGCGTTAGTGCAAAAGAGGAAATGTATTCGCCAGGAAATAGTTTTTACAAGTATTCAGAAGGGCCTAATGACTTTGTTCCAAATAGTAAGTATAAATATATTTATAAAAATACTACTGCGAAAATCGCTTGTGTTAAATATAATCTTGTAAAAACATACAACATAGACACTGAATTGTGGGATGGATTTCGCGATATTTTTCCATATTATGATTTGCGCAAGGACTCTAAGAAATATAGTATTTATGAATTGAAAATAACAAAGAGAAAAACTAAAAAAATAAAATGTTCAGATTGCTTTTATAAACCGCCTCATTTTAAAACTCAAGTAAAATATAAATATAATAAAAACAATAATACATTTAAACTATTTTTGACCCAAAAAGCCCCTTTTAATTTTACAGTTAAGGTGCAAGATGGAAATAAAAAATGGTACACAGCTAAGTTTAAAAAGGGTTCAAAAAAAGGAAAAATTTTCACAGGATTTAGGGAATGCAAAACACACAAACAAATGTATGACCGTTCAAGAAAGAAGATTGTAAATGCAGTAAGGGTGATAATGCCTACATCCTCTGAAAACAATAAGATGAAAACACACGAATTTAAAGCACAATACTTTGAGTACAGATTTATCTCGTTTACGCCTGATAACTATGTAGTCAAACGCCTTGATTATAGAGATAATATGGGAGAGTATATTTATTATTATAAAGGTAAAAACACAGATAAATATTTAAAAAAACTAAAAAAGAAATATAATAGAATAATAAAAAAGAAAAAAGTATTTGTAGGCAGTTTGTTTACTAATGATATACCTATTAATAGGTGTGTTAAATTCGTAGGAAACAAATGGTGGAATGAAACTGACATAACCTCAACCGAGATAATAGATATAGCAAAAAAGAAATTGTACGATTACTCAAACTATATAAATAATAAGGGACAACTTGTTAAGAAGTTGAGTGGTATTTACCCTAATGAATAAACTTTAGCTTGCAAAAAAATAGATTGCAAAAAAATATAAAAAAACTCTTGCAATACAAAAAAATGAATGATATAATACCATCGTTGCTTAAAAGCACACATGCGGATGTGGCGGAATTGGCAGACGCGCTAGATTTAGGTTCTAGTGTCTATGACGTGCAGGTTCAACTCCTGTCATCCGCACAGATGGACAACCATTATGGTTGTCCATTTTTTCTTGGTTTGATAAAATGATAAAAGTGTAAAAATAGTTTATTATGGAGTTTATGTGGCAGAAAATGTGCAAAAAATATATTAAAAAAATAATTACATCTGTTTTGATTTGCTCATTGGTTTTGGAAACTACAATTACTAATGTTGACGCTAAGACGTATAATCAATCAGGCAATGCTCTTAAAGGGTATGTGGCCAAGGATTACCATGTGGTTAATAATACTAACTACACAAGAAAGCGTTACAAGTATAAGTATTATTACGATGCCAAGTCCATTAAAATAACTAAGGGTTATAAGAAGAATAGTAAATTCACAAGATATTGGATGCTCAAAAACAGTATATTTAAGGGCAAGAGTTCCACAAGCCCGCAAAGCATATGTGTAACACCTGATGGTAGAATTGCCTACATACTAGTTACTAACATGCATTCTGCAAGCAAGGAGAATAATTGGACCGGAAGAATATACAAGGTGGATATACTTAAGAAGAAGCTACTTAAGAAAGGTCCTAAGATTAAGACAGGTCACGGTCAGGCTATGGGATACAATCCTAAAACGAAGCAGTTATGGTTTAGTAATAAGAATAAGGAAATCAATACTAACCTTGTTCAAATAAGTACTAAGACTTTGAAGATTGTTAAGACTATAAACTTTGTGCTTTCATCAACAGTTCGGATGGGAAATAATCTAACTTTTGATAAGAAGGGAAGAGTATATTTTTATACACGAAGCGCAGGTAAGTGGGGTGCGCCTGGTGATCCTGTAAACAATATTAAGATTTACAGAGGACGAATTCACAAAAAGAGTGTTTCCTTTAGCTTAATTATGCAGGGAATCAAAAATCCGCCAGGACAGATAGGTCAGTCGCTCGGATACAATCCTAAGAGCAATCGATTGTACTTGGTAGATGATGGGGAGATTATTTCTGTTCCGGTTAGCAAGCTAGGGCACTTGAAGAAAAAAGATGTGAGAACTACTGTTTTTGGCAAGAGAAGAGAATTCGAGGGACTAAGCTTCGACAAGAAGGGCAACGGTTACTTTTTGACTAACAAGCCATATGAGATAATGAAAACTTGCAAAGGGTTTTAAATATAGTAGAAAAATGTTAATGAGGCGGAAAAACCTTATTAACATTTTTTTTACAAATAAAATGTTGACATTTAACTTTTAAAGCGTATAATTCATTGTAGATAGTGATTAGCACTCGAACAAGGTGAGTGCTAACAAGTTGAAAAAGTTCTTAAAAAAGAGCTGTTTAACAACTATCCTAAGGAGATTTGCTATGGAATTAAATGAGAGAAAAGTAAAAATCCTAGACGCTATCATTCGTAACTACTTAGAGACAGGAGAGCCGGTTGGTTCTAGAACTATTTCGAAGTTGCCAGACTTGAATATAAGCTCAGCAACAATCAGAAATGAGATGTCAGATCTTGAGGATGAGGGATACATTGTTCAGCCTCATACATCGGCAGGAAGAATTCCAACAGACAAGGGCTATAGGTTTTACGTTGATCATATGCTGACAAGCATTGATAAGCGTGAGAAGGATGTTTCTAAGCGCGAAGAGCTGATTATTGAGAAGATGGACAAGATGGACGCCATGCTGGAAAATATGGCCAAGGTGCTTGCCAATAGTACTAATTACACTACTATGGTTGCAGCTCCTAAGTCTAAAGGACACAAAATCAAGTTCGTCCAATTGTCACTGTTAGGAGAAAATCAGTTGCTTTGTACAGTAGTTTCTGATAGAAACCGTGTCATCAACAAGATTCTTGATATAAGAGATAACGTTGATCAGGAAATGATAGTTCGTCTCAATGTGGCTATGAACACAGCTTTGGCAGGTATGACTCTTGAAGAAATTAATCTGGGAGTTATATCGGCACTCACTTCTCAGGCACCTAACCTAGAACATTTGATTAACGAAGTGATGAAGGCCATTACAGAAGCTATCGCCACTGAGGAGCAGATGAAGATTTATACCTCAGGAGCCACAAACATTTTTAAGTATCCAGAGCTAAGCGACAAAGAAAGAGCTAGTCAACTTCTAACAACATTGGAAGAAAAAACACAGCTCAAGGAGCTTCTAGGTGAAGGCGATGATGAGACAGGCATTCAAGTTTACATCGGTAATGAAACACCGGTTCAGGCTATGAAAGATTGTAGCGTTGTCACAGCAACATACGAGCTCAAGGACGGCTTCAAGGGAACGATTGGTATTATTGGTCCTAAGCGAATGGATTACGAAAAGGTAGTCGATACTTTGAGAGAGGTTAAGCAAAAAATAAGCGAAACCTTTGACGACAGTTCCAAAATGAACAGAGCTATCGAGAGCAGCACAAGCCTCAACAACTTGCTAACAAGCTCCAAGGAGCCTGATGATAGCGGTGAGGAATAGCGCTAAGTATTAGACTAGGACAAGGAGATGATATAGATGAGTGAAAAAACTAATGAGTCTATGGAAGAAAAAGTTGAACAGACTGTAGAAGAACAGGCTGAGGGCACTGTTGATAACGAAGGTGCTGACACAACTAAGAAAGCTTCTGAGGATAAAAAAGAAAAAAAGAAATCCAAAAAGGAACAGCTCAAAGAAGAACTCGAAGAGATGACTGACAAGTACACAAGACTTTTTGCTGAATTCCAAAACTTCCGTTCTCGTAATGAAAAAGAAAAATCATCAATGTACGAGATGGGGGCAAGCAACATTATAGAAAAGATTCTACCTATTGTTGATAACTTCGAAAGAGGAATCAAAGCGCTAAGCGAGGATGACCTTAAGAGCCCTGTTGGCGAGGGAATGAATCTCATATATAAGCAGCTTGTTGATACTTTGACTGATATTGGTGTTGAACCAATTGAGGCAGAGGGCAAGGAATTTGATCCGGATTTCCACAATGCTGTAATGCACGAAGAAAACGACGAAGTCGGAGAGCAGATTATAACTGAAGAATTCCAAAAAGGTTATAAGTACAAAGATTCAGTTATAAGACACAGCATGGTAAAAGTTGCTAATTAGCGACAATAATCCCGCAAGGGTTTATATATAAAAAAAGATAACAAACTATAAAAGCCATAAGGCAAAATTAGGAGGTAATAAAAATGGGAAAAATAATTGGTATTGACTTAGGAACAACAAACTCATGTGTAGCAGTAATGGAAGGTGGAGAGCCAACAGTTATAACTAACGCTGAAGGTTCAAGAACAACTCCATCAGTAGTTGCATTCAAAAAAGATGGTGAGAGACTAGTTGGTGACAACGCAAAACGTCAGGCAGTAACTAATGCAGACGGTACTATCTCTTCAATCAAGAGACATATGGGTACAGATTACAAGGTAAACATTAACGGTAATGATTACACACCACAGGCTATCTCAGCTATGGTACTTCAGAAACTTAAAGCTGATGCAGAAGCTTATCTAGGTGAAAAAGTTACAGAGGCTGTTATTACAGTTCCTGCTTACTTCAACGATGCTCAGCGTCAGGCTACAAAAGATGCTGGTAAGATCGCAGGTCTTGAAGTAAAGAGAATTATCAACGAGCCTACAGCAGCAGCATTGGCTTACGGTCTTGATAACGAAGGCGAGCAGAAGATTATGGTATACGACCTTGGTGGTGGTACATTTGACGTTTCAATCATCGATATCGGTGATGGTGTTATCGAAGTTCTTGCAACATCTGGTGACAACAAGCTTGGTGGTGACGACTTTGATAAGAAGGTTATGGATTACATGGTTGAGGAATTCAAGGCTCAGACAGGTATCGACCTAACAACAGATAAGATGGCTATGGAGAGAGTTAAAGCTGAGGCAGAGGATGCTAAAAAGAAATTATCTTCAGCTTCTCAGGTTGAAATCAACCTACCATATATCACAGCTAACGAGCAGGGTCCACAGCACTTGAATATGACAATTACAAAGGCTAAGTTTGATGAATTAACAAGAGACCTTGTTGAGAGAACAGCAGTTCCAGTACAGAACGCTCTTAGAGATGCAGGTATTACAGCATCAGAATTAGGAATGGTTCTACTAGTTGGTGGTTCTACAAGAATCCCTGCTGTACAGGACAAGGTAAAACAGCTAACAGGTAAGGAGCCATCTAAGAAGATGAACCCAGATGAGTGTGTAGCTCTTGGTGCTTCAATCCAGGGTGGTAAGCTTGCTGGTGACGAAGGTGCTGGAGACATCCTTCTATTAGATGTAACTCCACTTACACTTTCAATCGAGACAATGGGTGGTATCGCAACTCACCTAATCGAGAGAAACACAACAATTCCTACTAAGAAGAGTCAGATTTTCTCAACTGCAGAAGACAATCAGCCAAGTGTTGATATTAACGTAGTACAGGGTGAGAGAGAATTTGCTAGAGATAACAAGAGTCTAGGTAGATTCCGTCTAGATGGTATTGCACCAGCTCCAAGAGGAATCCCTCAGATCGAAGTTACATTTGATATTGATGCTAACGGTATCGTAAACGTTACTGCTAAGGATCTTGGAACAGGTAAGGAACAGCACATCACAATTACAGCTGGTTCTAACATGTCAGAAGAAGATATCGATAAGGCAGTTAAGGAAGCTGCTGAGTTCGAAGCACAGGATAAGAAGCGCAAGGAAGCTATCGAGACAAAGAACGGTGCTGAGTCAATCGTAAGTAGTACAGAGCAGGCTCTTAAGGAAGCAGGCGACAAGATTACTGAAGATGAGAAGGCTACAGTTCAGAAAGAAATCGACAACCTAAAAGCAATTCTTGAGAAGTGCAAAGACGGTGAAGAAATCTCTGATGAAACTGTTCAGGAAATCAAAGATGCTCAGGAAAAACTTATGAACGCTGGACAGCCAGTATTCACTAAGATGTACGAGCAGGCAGCTCAGGCAGCACAGGCTGCTCAGGGTGCACAGCAGACAGAAGGTGCAACAGCTACAGACAATGCAGATGATGCAGGTGTAGTTGACGGAGAGTATACAGAGGTCTAAAAAATCAGATGGAGATTTTTTAGACCGATATACCCACACCGAAGGTGTGCTCTGCTGAAAGCAGAGTTACGAAGCTGCTTCCACTGCAGCTGAGTAAGGTCGGAACTACAGAATCTATATCAACAGGCGGTTATATACCGTCTGTTGAAATATGTTTTAGAAGGAATAAATAATGGCAAACAAAAGAGATTATTATGAAGTCCTAGGCGTGAGCAAAAACGCAACGGACGCTGAAATAAAAAAAGCATATAGAAATGTGGCAAAAAAATACCATCCAGACGTTAACGCTGACAAGGATGAGGAGACAAAAAAGCAAGCTGAGGTGAAGTTCAAGGAAGCATCAGAGGCTTATGCTGTTTTGTCTGATGCAGAAAAGCGTAGACAGTACGATCAATTTGGTCATGCTGCATTCGAAGGCGGCAACCCAGGAGGCGGATTTGACTTTAGCCAGTTCGATTTCGGTGACATATTTGGCGGCTTTGGTGATATTTTTGGCGATATTTTTGGCGGCGGAAGAAGTCGTGGCGCTAGAAGAAACAATGGACCTAGACGTGGTGCAGATGTTAGAATAATGATGCGCATTACTTTTGAGGAAGCAATCGCAGGCGTTAAGAAAAACATTCAGATCAACTATAAGAAGGAATGTGAATCATGTCATGGCTCTGGTGCTAAGGCGGGAACAAGCCCTGAAACTTGTCCAACATGTAACGGTAGTGGTCAGACAGTAAGACAGCAGCAGTCTATGTTTGGAACTGTTCAGTCAGTTACATCTTGTCCACAATGTCACGGCGAGGGCAAGATTATCAAAGAAAAATGTCCAGACTGTAATGGTGTTGGTTATATTCAGACTAAGAAAACTATTGAGGTGGACATTCCAGCCGGTATCGACGATATGAATTCAATTAGAATAAGTGGCGAGGGCGAGCCAGGTATTAACGGCGGTCCTAGAGGCGACTTGCTTGTCAATATTCGTGTAACTCCAAGTTCCAAGTTTGGAAGAGAGGGAATGGATATTTATACAACAGAGCATATTAGCTTTGCTCAGGCGGCTTTGGGTGATGATATTATAGTCAAAACTGTCGATGGCGATGTTAAGTTCCCTATTAAGGGCGGTACACAGAATGGCACACGCATTCGTTTGAAACATAAGGGTGTTTGCAATGTACATAACCCTAAGAGCAGAGGACATCAATATACAACACTTATAGTTGACGTTCCAACCAAAATGAATTCGGAACAGAAGAAAGCTCTTAAGGCTTTTGACAAGGCTATGAATAAGTAGGGAGAGTATTATGCAAACTAATAAAGCAACTATAGAACACTCTAACAAAAACTATTACTGGAAAGCTTACTTTTCAGTAATAGTTTTAAGCATTTTGGCATATTTAATAATTGTTGGCGGAAAAAGTGTATGGGGCGACGAGGCATACACTTTTGCTATGTTAAAGCATAGCTTTGGTGATATGTGCAGCATCACAGCAGCAGACGTTCATCCGCCGCTTTATTACATATTGCTCAAAATATTTACATATCCATTTGGCTACAGCTTACTTAGTGCCAAAATATTTTCAATTATTACATACATTGCAATTATCGCATTTGGCGGATATCACATAAGAAAAATAATAAATGAAAGAACAGCCATTATGTTTATGGTATTGTTTTTGTTCTATCCATTTATGTTAGCTTATTCGCTTGAAGTCAGAATGTATTCATTAGCTGCAATGTTTGTTTTTATGTCTGCAATATATGCATACAAGGTTTATTCTGAGGACAAAAAAATCAATATTGTTCTTTATGCATTGTTTACATTGTGCAGTGCTTACACACACTATTTTGCATTGATGGCAGCTGGAATTGTTTTTCTGGAATTGTTAGTTTTTGTAATCAAAAACAAAAGAGAAAAACTTAAACAACTCATAATAGCAACAGCAGTTATGGCCATTGGCTTTATCCCTTGGCTTGGCAAGTTGCTAGGCCAGCTCAAGGAAAAGTCTGACAATGGTTTTTGGATACCGCCTATTACTAGAAGTACAGTTATTGGTTATCTCAAAAGCGTTTTTGGAATCAATGTAATTCCGCATTACGAGTGGTTGTGCAAAACATTTTTTTATGTTTGTTGTTTAATGTTTTTGGCAGCGTTTATTTATGCAATAATCAAGCTCAAAAATAAAAACAATGCATTGGCTATTCTAGCTATTCTAGTTCCAATATTTGTTATGGTTATTGGAATTGGTGTTTCTGTGGCTTACAAGCCGGTGTTTATAACTAGATATATTGTACCGACTATTCCTTTGTTGCTGTTGTTTGCAGCTATAGTGCTTGGAGAAATCAACAACAAGTGGATAAGCGCTCTAGTTTTGGCGATTGTAATTATTGGTGGATGTTTCAATTATGTTCATCAATATAAGATTGAATATCGCGATATAAAAAGTATGCTTACAACTGAGAGACTTCAAAAACACAAAGCTGATGCTTGCGTAACAGATATTAACGGAACGTTTTCGGCGGTAATCGCTTACTATGATGATAAGTTACCAATTTATGCTAGGCAGACACAAAAAGAGGCGGCCAACCCATATCCACATACGTATTTTATTGACAAATTCGATCACAAGAAATACAACAGGGTATTGTTGCTAGTGCCTTGTAAGACGCAGCCTAGCAGTATGTTCACTGATTACTACAAGGCTGAATATGTTGGAACTAAATATCAGCAGGAAGAATGGGCAGATGCCTATATGCTGACTAAAAAATAGTCGTTGGCTGCATGGAGTAAAAAATGGAATGGAACAAATATAGAATAAAAACAACTACAGAAGCAGAAGATTTTGTGGCAGGTATGCTACTTGAGTTGGGAATTACCGGAGTTCAGATTGAAGATAATCTTCAGATTTCCAAGGAGGATATGGAAGCGCAGTTTATCGGATATCTGGCAGATCTTCCAGAAGATGACGGAGTAGCTTATGTAAGTTTTTATACATCTAAGGCTAGGAACAACAGACCTGATGAGCAAGCTAGTATTGAGGCGGCCGATGAGGCTTTGCTTGAACAAATAAGAACTAAGCTCAAGGAGGCTAACAGCTTCATCAATATTGGAGAAGGAAGTATTGTTAAGTCGTCAACTAAGGAAGAGGACTGGATCAATAATTGGAAAAAATACTTCAAAGGTTTTACAGTAGAAAATTTTTATATTAAGCCAACATGGCAAAAACTTGAACCACAATATGCAGATTACAAGCTAATAGAAATTGATCCGGGAACTGCTTTTGGAACTGGCAAGCATGAGACAACCCAGCTATGTATTACAGGTTTGGCCAAGCATCTGAGAGAAGGCAATTCTGTTTTGGATATCGGATGCGGATCTGGTATTCTTTCGCTTGTTGCTAAAAAACTTGGTGCGGGGCATGTGGATATGAGCGACATTGATCCGGCGGCCATTACAGCTTCTTACGAAAATTTTGAGGTGAACAACGAGCCTACTGATGATATCGAAATAGTTGTTGGGGATATTATTGGAGATGACGAGCTCAAGCAGCGCTACGAGGACAAAAAATATGATGTTGTCGTTGCGAATATTTTGGCTGATGTAATTATTCCGATAGCTGGATTTGTGGACAGATTCCTCAAGCCGGGCGGATTGTTCATTTCTTCTGGAATTATTTATATGAAGGAAGATGATGTAGTAGATGCAGTTAACAATAATGACAATCTTGAGGTGGTAGAACTTATTGCCCAGGGAGATTGGCGAAGCGTTGTTGCTAGGAGAAAATAATGCACAGATTTTTTGTAAATGAAAACAGCATAAATGAAAATCAAATTGTTATAACAGGCACAGATGTGAATCATATTGCCAATGTGCTTAGAATGCAAATTGGGGAGACGATTCTCATCAGCGATGGCAATGACAATGAGTACGAATGCCAGATAAGTTCAATATCCCAAACTGAAGTTGTGGCGGATATTGTGGATTTTAATAGAGAGTCTAGAGAACTTCCTATTGATGTTGTTCTTTTTCAGGGACTTCCTAAGGGCGACAAGATGGATACAATCATCGAAAAAAACATTGAACTGGGAATTAAGCAAATTGTGCCGGTAAAAATGTCTAGATGCATTGTTAAGCTAGACGACAAAAAAGCAGAGAAAAAGATACAGAAATGGAATGCCAAGGCAGAGTCCGCTGCCAAGCAATCCAAAAGGGGTATTGTACCAACTGTATCAAATGTAGTATCATATGATGAGGCTTTGTCACAAGCTAAGCAATTAGATGTGATAATTGTGCCTTACGAGCTATCTGAAAACATGGCATATACTAGAGATGTGCTAAGTCAGATTAAGCCGGGAATGAGTGTTGGAATATTCGTTGGACCGGAAGGGGGCTTTGCACCTGAAGAGGTGAAAAAGACGCTAGAAATTGGTGCCAAGGAAATAACACTGGGCAAAAGAATTCTTAGAACTGAGACAGCAGGAATGATGCTTATGTCAGTTCTTATGTATCTTAACGAAGAATAATAAACAGGAGTAATAATGATATATTTGGACAATGCGGCTACAACTGTTGTGGCCCCAGAAGTAAGAGAAATAATAGATAAGGTTATGCTTGAAGATTTTGGCAATCCATCATCTCTTCACAACGTGGGATATGATGCAGAAAAATATGTAAAAAAAACAGCTCAGGATATTGCAAGCATTCTCAAGGTGGATGAGAAAGAAATCTTGTTCACATCAGGTGGAACAGAGTCTAATAATACAGCACTTATTGGTACAGCGTATGCCAATAAGCGAAGCGGTAATCGAATTATTACTACAAGTATTGAGCACCCATCGGTAAAGGCACCTCTCAAGTTTTTGGAAGAGCAGGGCTTTGAGGTAATATATTTGCCAGTCGATCACGATGGCTTGATTAAGATGGATGCCCTAAAGGAAGCTATGAATGAAGATACAATTCTAGTTTCAATTATGCATGTTAACAATGAGATTGGAAGTATCCAAGACATTGCAGCAATCGGTGAGTTTGTTAAATCAATCAATCCTAATGTTGTTTTTCACGTCGATGCAATTCAATCTTTTGGTAAGTTAGACATTAAACCAAAAAAGATGAACGTGGATATGATGTCTGTAAGTGGTCACAAAATCCATGGACCTAAAGGCGTTGGATTTTTGTATATTAAAAAAGGCTGCAAAGTGTCACCGATTATTTTTGGCGGCGGTCAGCAGCTTGGTATGAGATCTGGAACAGAAAACGTTCCAGGAATTGCCGGATTAGGTGTTGCAGCCAATCTAGCATACAATGACCTAGAGGCCAGAGCGGCTCATATGACACAGCTCAAGGACAGACTTATAGATGGTTTGATGACTATAGATGGAGTTAGTGTTAATTCCAAAAAGGGAAGTGAGGGGGCACCGCACATTGTAAGTGCCAGCTTTACTAACGTGGGAAGCGAGGTATTGCTACATTCCCTTGAAGATAAGGAAATATATATTTCTGCAGGAAGCGCTTGTTCTAGCAACAAACCAGCTATAAGCGAAGTGCTCAAGGCAATTGATATTGATAGAGACTTGCTCAAGTCAACTGTAAGATTCAGCTTGTGCAATGATAATACAGAAGAACAGATAGACCAAACAATCGAGGCGCTTAGAAGTCTTGTGCCAATATTGTCTAAGTATGTCAGAAGATAACGAAGAGGAGAAAACAATGATTAAAGCTTTTTTGATTAAGTATTCAGAAATTGGATTAAAGGGAAAAAACAGATATATTTTTGAAGATGCGTTGGTGAGAAACATTCGCGATGCATTGAAAAAGATTGACGGCGAGTTCGTAGTTTCTAAGGAAAGAGGCAGAATATACACATATGCCGATGGAGACTTTGATTTCGATGAGACAATGGATGCACTAGGAAAAGTATTTGGTATATCTGGTATTTGTCCTATGCTTCAGGTTGAAGACGAAGGCTATGACAAACTAAGCGAACAGGTTATCGATTTCGTTGATCAGACATATGACAAAAAAGATTTCACATTCAAGGTTATGGGAAGAAGAGCGAGAAAGAATTATCCTCTCAACTCAATGGAATTGGCTGCTGAGTTAGGTGGAGATTTGTTGCAAAAATTCCCAGAGCTCAAAGTAGATGTTCACAAGCCAGAAGTTGTGATTAACGTTGAAGTAAG
This sequence comes from uncultured Lachnospiraceae bacterium, assembly GCA_902774125.1. Classification (GTDB taxonomy): domain Bacteria; phylum Bacillota; class Clostridia; order Lachnospirales; family Lachnospiraceae; genus Eubacterium_G. The sequence continues at coordinate 22,805 of CACYHD010000009.1, read as the reverse complement.
AGAGCATATTAACATTTATTCTAAGGAAGTACCGGGACTTGGTGGAATGCCGGTTGGTACATCAGACAAAGGTATGCTTTTGCTTTCTGGTGGAATCGATTCACCGGTTGCCGGTTGGATGGTTGCTAAGCGTGGTGTTAAGGTTGATGCTGTATATTTCCACGCGCCACCTTATACATCAGAGAGAGCTAAGCAAAAAGTTGTGGACTTAGCTAAGCAGGTGTCTAAGTATTCAGGACCAATGAACTTGTACGTTGTTAACTTTACTGATATCCAGCTTGCTATATATGAGAAATGTCCTCATGATGAGCTTACAATTATTATGAGAAGATATATGATGAAAATCGCTGAGTATTTTGCAGCAAAGGAAGAGTCACAGTGTCTTATAACTGGTGAGTCTATCGGACAGGTAGCCAGTCAGACTACACAGAGCTTGGCTGCAACAAACGAAGTATGTACACTTCCGGTATTCAGACCTTTGATTGCTTTTGACAAGCAGGACATTATTGATATTTCACTTAAGATAGATACATACGAAACATCAATTCTACCTTACGAGGATTGCTGTACAATATTCGTCGCTAAGCATCCTGTAACAAAACCTAATATTAACAAGATTAAAGCATCAGAGACTAAGCTTGATGATGTGATTGATGGACTGTTCAAGGAAGCAGTTGAATCTGTAGAATTGATTAAGGTAGGAGAATAGTAAAATAGGGCAAAAAAAAACTGCACTCTCAATGAGTGCAGTAATAAGTACCTAATCGTATTATTTAACGATATATGGAGCTAAAGCTTCCATTACAGCATCGATATCATCTTCGCTATGAATGTTTAGCTCGATTGGCTTTGATAGGTCTAGACTGAAGATTCCCATAATTGACTTAGCGTCGATTACATATCTTCCTGATACTAGATCGAAGTCACTATCAAACTTAGCAATATCGTTAACAAAAGCTTTAACTTTGTCGATAGATCCTAAATTAATCTTTACTGTTTTCATAAAAGCACCTCACTTTCAATTGTTATCATTATGATTACATCTAAGTTAAGTGGATGTTCTTGAAAACTCCACTTCTTTAAATATAGTATCACGGTTTTATATTTTAAACAAGAAAAAAGGACAAAAAATGAAAAAAGTCGCATTTCACAATCTTGGCTGCAAGGTCAATTCATACGAGACAGCTCACATGGAGGAGTTGTTCAAACAAAAGGGCTATGAAATAGCCTCTTTTAATGATGTTGCAGACATATATATAGTCAACACATGTTCTGTGACAAACATAGCCGATAGAAAGTCAAGACAAATGCTTCATAGGGCCAAAAAAAAGAATCAGGAGGCTGTAGTTGTGGCATGTGGCTGCTACGCTCAGACCAAAACCGAAGAAGCCCAGCTTGATCCAAGTATTGATATAGTTGTGGGCAATAACAAGAAAAATAATATAGTTGATATAGTAGAACAATACATGAATGATAACGAGACTAATATGACTCAGGTTATCGATATTAACAATACTGACGAATATGAGGATATGGATTATGCGACTGTTACAGAGCATACGAGAGCTCATATCAAAATTCAGGACGGATGCAATAATTTTTGCTCATACTGCATTATCCCTTATGCCAGAGGTAGAGTGAGAAGTAGAAGTATTGACAGTGTTATAAAAGAGGCGATTGAACTTGTGCAGCTAGGCTACAAGGAAATTGTAATTACAGGAATAGAAGTTTCTTCATATAAAGATGGAGACAAAACACTACAAGACCTTATTGTTATGTTAGATCAGATTAAGGGATTAGAAAGATTGAGATTGAGCTCCCTTAACCCTGACATTATTACTGAGGACTTTGTCAAAACAATTAGTGAGACTCGTACATTATGTCCGCATTTCCATTTGTCACTTCAAAGTGGATGCGACAAGATACTAAAGGGAATGAACAGACATTATACAACTGCAGAATATTTGGAAAAGTGTGAGTTGTTGAGAAAATACTTCGACGATCCAGCAATTACTACAGATATTATTGTCGGATTTCCGGGTGAAGATGACCAGGATTTTGCAACGACTATGGAGTTTGTCAAAAAGGTTCGCTTCAGTATGTTACATGTTTTTAAATATTCTAGGAGAGATGGAACAGTTGCAGCATCCATGGATAATCAAGTTGATGAGAGCGTTAAGTCTGCAAGAAGTGAACAACTAATAGCGCTAGGCAAACAGCTGCAAAATGAGTATGAAATGCAATATGTTGGACAGCCTTTAGAAGTTTTGTTCGAGGAGCAAAAAAAGGACGGTCGTTTAGTTGGTCATACACGTAATTATTTGACTGTTTCTGCTGAAACTAGTGAGAATTGGATTAATAGCATTAAGTGTGTCACAGCAGTCAAACTAGAAAATGATGAATTAATGGCATAAAACTTGCAACATTTATCGATTTATAATAAAATTATTCTAAGACATTCTTTAACGGAAATGAGGAAAGTTATATGAGCGATTTAGGAAACACACAATTTTTTAACGTTCCACAGGAACAGACATACGGAGCATCAGAAGTACTAGAAAAGGTTTATGATGCTTTGGCAGAAAAAGGATACAATCCGGTTAACCAGATTGTTGGTTATATTATGTCTGGTGATCCAACTTATATCACAAGTCATAAGAATGCGCGTAGCTTGATTATGAAGGTGGAGCGCGACGAATTAATCGAAGAAACAGTAAGATATTATATTGAGGCAAAGTTACAATAATAGTACTTGCCTTATTGAGGTGTAGGGAGTATAATACATAGGCACTTTTTGTTTTATACATAGTGTATATATTGTATCGATGCGCCTTTTGTGAGCCATTGTGAATGCAATGGCTTGTTGTATATGGGAGATTTGTTTGAATGAAAATAATGGCATTAGATTATGGTTCTAAGACAGTTGGCGTCGCAATGACTGACGCACTTGGAATAACAGCTCAAGGCAAAGAAATAATCAAGCGCAAGTCCCCTAACAAATTGAGACAGACTTTGGCAAGAATTGTTCAGCTTGTTGAAGAAAACAGTGTGGAAAAAATTGTTCTTGGCTTACCCCTCAATATTGATGGAACTAGTGGTGAACGCGTTGCAAAAACAAAAGAATTTGCAGCCAAGATAAAAGCAAGAATTGACATTCCAATTGAGTTCGAGGATGAGAGGCTTACAACTGTAGAAGCATACGAGATTATGGATGAGCTTAACATTCCCCAACAAGAGAGAAACGAATACGTTGATATGATAGCTGCTGTAGTTATACTGGAGCAGTATATGAATAATAATAAATAGAAGAGATGAGACGAGGAAAGACATGGAAGAATTTTTGACTTTTACAACAGAAGATGGCGAAGAAATTGAGTTTGCTATCTTGGAAGAAACTAGAATTAATGGTGTTAACTACATTCTCGTAACAGATGATGTTGAGAATGAGGAAGCGGAAGCTTATATATTAAAAGACGTATCTAATGACGAAGAAGAGGATGCTGTTTATGAGATGGTATCAGATGAATCAGAAGTAGCATATATTGGAAAAGTTTTTTCTGAGCTACTTGAGGACATTGAATTAACTCAGTAAACAGGCTGATTTTTCGGGCGTTGATATGCGATGGAGAATAATAATTCTCTGTGTAATTTTATTGTTCGGAAAATTTTAATAGGAGGAAAACATGGCAAACAATTCTAACGTAAAGATTATCCCATTGGGAGGTCTAGAGCAGATTGGTATGAATATCACAGCTTTTGAGTACAACGGTGACATTATCGTTGTGGACTGTGGTATGTCATTCCCAGACGATGAGATGCTAGGTATCGATTGCGTTATTCCTAACATCGACTTTTTAAGAGAAACTAAAGATCAAATTAAAGGTTTTGTAATCACTCACGGTCACGAGGATCATATTGGTGCATTACCTTACGTTCTCAAAGAAATCAATGTTCCTATTTATGCAACTAAGCTTACAATGGGTATTATTGAAAAGAAGCTTGAAGAGCACAATATGTTAGACCAGGTTAAGCGCAAAGTCGTTAAGTTCGGTCAGAGTGTTCACCTAGCTGATTTTAGAGTAGAGTTCATTAAGACTAACCACAGTATTGCCGATGCAGCTGCTTTGGCAATTCATACACCGGTTGGTATTATTGTTCATACAGGTGACTTTAAGGTTGACTACACACCAGTTTACGGTGATGCAATTAACTTGCGCAGATTCGCTGATTTGGGCAAAAAGGGTGTTCTTGCACTTATGTGTGATAGTACGAACGTACTTAGGCCTGGATTTACGCCTTCGGAGCGAACGGTAGGACAGACATTTGACCATATTTTCCACGAACACACGGATCAGAGAATTATTATTGCTACGTTTGCATCTAATGTGGACCGTGTTCAGCAGATTATTGATACTGCTGTTAAGTACAACAGAAAGGTAATAGTGGAAGGTCGAAGTATGGTAAACGTTATTAACGTTGCCAAAGACCTAGAATATCTTCATATTCCGGAAAACACACTTATTAGTATAGAAGAAATAGATAATTATACTGACGATCAGCTTGTTTTGATCACAACAGGTAGTCAGGGTGAATCTATGGCAGCTCTATCAAGAATGGCTGCTTCAATTCACAGAAAAGTTAATATTAACCCAGGCGATACAATCGTATTTAGTTCAACACCTATCCCAGGTAACGAAAAGGCTGTATCAAAGGTTATTAATGAACTATATGAAAAAGGAGCAGAAGTTATCTTCCAGGATACTCACGTATCAGGCCATGCTTGCCAGGAAGAAATCAAGCTTATTTATTCATTAGTTAAGCCTAAATATGCAATCCCTGTCCATGGTGAGTACAGACACCTTAGAGAGCATGGTAAACTTGCTCGCACTATGGGCGTTGAAAAGGATAATGTATTTATTCTTAAGTCAGGACAAGTTCTTGCTCTTAACGAAAGTGCAGCTCAGGTAGTTGGCACTGTTCCAGCAGGATCTGTTTTGGTTGATGGTCTAGGCGTAGGTGATATTGGTAATATCGTTCTTCGCGATAGACAAAACCTTGCTGAAAATGGTATCATTATTGTCGTTATTGCATTACAGAAAGGCACTAATGAATTGTTGGCAGGTCCAGACATTGTCAGCCGAGGCTTCGTATATGTTAGAGAGGCTGAGGATTTAATGGAAGATGCCAAGTATGTAGTTACAGGTGCAGTTGATGGAACACTTAAGATGCATCCGGATGCTGACTGGGCTATGCTTAAGGGCGCGATCAGAGATAGCCTTACAAATTGGCTATGGGATATTATGAAGAGACGTCCTGTAGTAATACCTATTATTTCTGAGGTGGATTTATAAATTATGGAAAAAAACAACTCTTCTAAGGGAGTAGCAAAAGCATCCTTTAAGTTTTTCCAATATGTAGTTATGATTGTAATCCTAATCGTATGTGCAACACTTGCATTCAGATTTGGATCAGCTGTTTTTAGCAATTCCAGTGTGGAAGAACCACCAGGAACAGACAAGACAATTACAGTTGTAAAGGGAACTACAATTGGCGACTTGGGAGAAATGCTTGAAGAATACAATATAATAAACAGTGCCACGGTTTTTAAAGTTCAGGCGGTTATATACGGTGTTGACGAGGTAAAACCAGGCACATACAATTTTAACAATTCCAAAGGCGGAGAAGAATTATTCAAAATTATAAGTGCCGGTCCAGAGGAAGCCAAACCTGATACAGAGGAGGTTACGGAGATAGAATGATCAATGATGAGAGATTAGTCACATACATTCATTCTCTAGAAAAACCTGGTAGCGAACTTCTTGCACAAATAGAAAAACAAGCACATGAAGATAATGTTCCGATTATCAGGAAAGAAATGGAAAGTTTTTTGAGAGTCATTCTCAAAACTATTAATCCAAAAGATATTTTAGAGCTGGGTACTGCTGTAGGTTACTCAGCTCTTTTGATGAGTGAATGCTGTAAGGCTCATATAACAACAGTAGAAAACTACGACAAGCGAATACCTATTGCTTTGTCTAATATTGCCAAGGCTGGCAAGGAGGATTGTATAAAATTAGTTGAGGGAGATGCCCTCGAGGTGATGCAATGCCTTCCGGCGGAATCGTTCGATTTTATTTTTATGGATGCAGCCAAAGCACAGTACATTTTTTATTTGCCGGAGGCTATAAGGCTTCTTAGAAAAGGTGGAATGCTTATAACTGATAATGTGTTGCAAGACGGCGATATTATTCAGTCTAAATTTGTTGTCAGAAGAAGAGATAGAACTATACACAAGCGTATGCGCGAGTATATGAGGGCGGTCAAAAATGCCCCAGAGCTCGAGACAACAATTGTTCCTATAGGTGATGGCATAACAATGTCAGTAAAAAAGTAATTAAGATTGGAGTTTAGATGAACAAACCAGAATTATTAGTTCCAGCTAGCAGCTTGGAAGTTCTCAAAACAGCAGTTAAATATGGTGCAGATGCCGTTTATATTGGTGGCGAGGTTTTTGGACTCAGAGCCAAAGCCAAAAACTTTTCGTTGGAAGAGATGAGAGAAGGTGTTTTGTATGCTCATGAGCATGGCGTTAGAGTTCATGTCACTGTAAATATTTTGGCGCATAATGCTGATTTGGAACCTGTTAAGGAATATATCAAAGATTTGAAAACAGTAGGGCCGGATGCGTTGATTGTGGCAGATCCAGCTGTTTTTACAATAATTAGAGAAATGTGGCCGGAGATGGAAATTCACGTAAGTACTCAGGCCAATAACACTAACTACGGTACATTTAATTTTTGGTACAAGCTAGGTGCGAAGAGAGTTGTTACTGCAAGGGAACTTAACCTCGCTGAAATCAAAGAAATTCGACGCAACATACCTGAGGATATGGAGATTGAATCTTTTATCCACGGTGCTATGTGCATATCATATTCGGGCAGATGCCTGCTCAGCTCATTTATGGCGGGAAGAGACGCCAACAAAGGTGCGTGCACACACCCTTGCAGATGGAAGTATGCGGTTGTTGAGGAGAATCGCCCTGGTCAGTATATGCCTATTGAAGAAAACGAGCGCGGCACATACATTTTTAATTCCAAAGATCTTTGTATGATTGAGTATATTCCGGAACTTATTGAAGCCGGAATCAACAGCTTTAAGATTGAGGGACGTATGAAAACAGCTCTCTATGTGGCTACAGTTGCTAGAACATATAGAATGGCGATTGATGATTACTTGGAGGACGAGGCGTTGTACAGAGCTAATATTCCTAAGTACAAAAAGCTTATTTCTCAATGCACATATCGTCAGTTTACTACAGGTTTTTATCTGGGCAAGCCTGATGAGGAAGCACAGATTTATGACAAAAACGAATATCTCAAAGATAGCGTTTATCTAGGATTGGTAACTAATCCTAAGTTTGATGGAGCACAGACAACGTTCACTTTGGAACAAAAAAATAAGTTCTGTGTAGGCGATGTTATCGAGGTTATGAAAAAAGATGGAGAAGATGTTGCAACAAAAGTTTTGTCGATTAAAGATGAGAGAGGCAACGAGATGGAAAGCTGTCCACATCCAAAACAGATTGTAACAATCACAATTGATAAGGAAGCTCACGAAGGTGACTTAATCAAAATGTAATAAAAGTCACATAATAGTATGTTGATTAAACATGCGGGCTATGATATAGTATTATTAAGCACAATGGTTTGATCTTATGCAAGGCATAAGATTGTCTGTTGTGCTTTTTTTGTGGGAGTGAACAATATCCGGAAAGGATATTATGGTTTGTAAAGTTAATTGTGCGGCGATCGAAGGTATATGTGTATGTCAGGTTGTAGTTGAGACAGATATAGGAAATGGTTTGCCCAGTTTTGATATGGTAGGCCTTTTGTCATCTGATACGAGGGAGTCTAGAGAGCGAGTTAGAACTGCGCTCAAAAACTCAGGATTTGAGATTCCGCCCAAAAGAATAACAATTAATTTGGCACCGGGAGATATTAGAAAGACTGGCACGTATTATGATGTGGCCATAGCTATTTCTATATTGCAATCGCTTGGTATTATTAACGCGGATTTGAGCCAAATGGTTTTTGCAGGCGAGCTTAGTTTGGATGGAAGTGTCGTAGGAGTTAAAGGAATTCTTCCTATTGTATTAGATTGCATAGAAAGAGGGATGTCTGTTTGTTTTGTCCCTGAGGCTAATATTGTTGAGTGCGAGGGAATTGAAGGAATAAAAATTGTGCCGGTGACTAATCTCAATCAACTCGTTAAGATGATTAGCACAGGAAAATACAACGATAGTGAGCCTGTTGTGCACAAAAATGATGATGGTAATAAACTTTATGATTTTGCTGATATATATGGGCAGAGCCAGGCGAGGAAAGCTGCCGAAATAGCAGCGGCTGGTATGCATAATTTTTTGATGGTTGGAGAGCCGGGGACCGGTAAGTCTATTATTGCCAAAGCTATGCCATCGATAATGCCCAATTTAACAAGGGAAGAAAGTGTAGAAATATCTCGAATTCACAGTGTTGCAGGGCTGTTAAGAGATGGACCTATTAGTACGAGACCTTTTAGAAGTCCGCATCATACTATTACTACGGCGGCAATGTTAGGAGGAGGGAGCAATCCCAAGCCTGGGGAGGTCACGTTGGCGCATGGTGGGATACTTTACTTGGATGAATTGCCAGAGTTTTCGCGTGGAGTTATGGAGGCTTTAAGGCAACCTTTAGAAGATAGATATGTTCGTATTTCTAGAACGTATGGCAACTTTGAATTTCCGACTGACTTTATGCTGTTAGGAGCTATGAATCCATGCAGATGCGGTTATTATCCGGACAGAAACAAGTGTAGCTGCACTGAAAGAGATGTTAATAAATATATTGGAAAAATAAGTGGGCCTATAATGGATAGAATCGATCTTCAAGTTAGAGTCAATTCTGTATCTTTTGAGGAGATTAATTCTGATGTAAAAATGGAAAGTTCGCAAGCGATTAAAGAGAGAGTGGATGAGGCAGTAGAGAGACAAAGATTTAGATATAGAGATGAGCCTTTTAATTTTAATAGTCAACTAAGTTCAGTAGACATTAAAACTTATTGTCATTTGAGTAGTAAGAACCAAAGCCTTTTTAGTGATATTTATGAAAGGTTTGGTTTGAGTGTAAGAAGTTATGAAAAAATTCTCAAGGTTGCCAGGACGATTGCAGACTTAGAAGGAAGCGATAGTATTAAAGAAAAACATTTGATGCTTGCAGTAAGTTATAAAGTGATGGGGAGAGAATAAATATGAAGGAAATAGTACAGAACACAACAGAGTGGGAGAATAAAATTCTAGAAAAAATAGAAGATAAAGAATATAGAAAAGATTTACTTAAGAGAGGGATAAAAGTAACTGTGCATGGAGAAGAGGATTTTCCTGAAGCTTTTTATGAATATGAAAAAATGCCTAAATTTATTTTTTACAAGGGAAATTTACCTAACTTCAGAACGCCCATTGTTTCAATAATAGGCGCAAGGGCTTGCTCTAATTATGGAAGAAAAACAGCCAAAGAGTTGGCGAGGGATTTCTCCAATAATGGTGTGCAGGTTGTGAGTGGGCTGGCTATGGGAATAGACAGTTTTGCGGCCATAGGAGCGTTGGAAGGGGAAACGCCTACATTTGCAGTTTTGGGATGTGGGGTGGATATGTGTTATCCCACAGAGAATATTGCTCTATGCGATGAAATAATAAAGCAAGGCGGAGGAATTATATCAGAGTACCCACCTGGAGATGAACCGTTACGTTGGCACTTTCCGGCACGTAATAGAATAATAAGCGCATTATCAGACGCCGTTATTGTTGTGGAAGCAAGGAAAAGAAGTGGCTCCCTTATTACTGTGGAGTGGGCACTTGAGCAGGGGAAAGATGTATATGCTGTGCCAGGAAGAATAAGTGATAAGATGAGCGAGGGTTGCAATAAACTAATAAAAAGTGGTGCTAATATGATTACTAGTGTAGGTGACGTGATTGAAGATATTTACGTTGAAGCAAGTGATAATCCAAACATTTCGGTTAGAAAAGATTTAGCAAAGTTATATGCATGTGTTGAGGATACTCCTAAGTCAACTGATCAAATAATGCAATCAAGTGGTTTGAGCCTGGAAGAAACGTTAAATCAATTGATGCAACTTCAGATGCTTGGACTGGTAAAAGAAGTATCTACTGGGGTGTATGTTTTAAATTAGATGAATGTTAATTAACGCTTTTTTGTAGTATAATAGTATTATCCTATTTGGTCGGAGGAATAGAATATGAGAAGAATGAAAATTGTTGTAGGTATTGTTGCAATTGTTTTTAGTTTAAGTTTGGCTTTTACACCAGTGATACAGGCTAAAACTTACAAAGACTTGAAGACGTACACGCTTAAAGGAAGAGTTAGTAAAGTTACTTTTTATCATCCGAATGGCACAAAACTTACTAATTACGTTTTGAAACTTAACAAGGCAATTAAGATCAAGAGTGATTATATGGGTACTATTAAAGTAAAAGCGTTAGATATAGCAACAACGGATAGTAAAAAGGTTCGAAAGAAGATAAAGAAAAAACTAGGTAAAAAAGTTAAGATTAAAGGGGAAATATTTGCTCCGGGAACAGCCTGGTGGTATAACGATTTTTGTATAGACCCTAAAAATGCTAAGTGCATTAAATGAATACTGCAGTTGAAAAAGAATAGTGTTACATCTTTAAAAGCGGTGAAAGGTATTATGTATGAATAAAAGCAAATGTACAATATTCATAATTGGAGTAATTGTATTAGGTAGTGTCTTGTGTGGATGTTCTCTATTTAAAAGCCGTTCTTCAAATTCAGAAGTAAAGGAAAAAGATAAGGTTTATGAATTGAGAAAAGAAAATATTAGAGATGATGGGAAAGGCACTAAGTATGTTGACAATATTATTGTTGTGACAATGTCTGATAATTATTCGCTAACTGATGTTGAGGAAATTGCTAAAAAAATAAACGGCAAAATTGTTGGACATATAAACAGCGTAGATCAGTACCAAATAAAGATTAAATCTAAGAACCAAAGTGAGTTGATAAGTATTTGTAGTAATTTGGAGAAAAATGATAAAGTTCTTATTGCTGATTATGATACTGTTGTTGAATCAGAGACATTGACATATAGAAGTAGTAATGATGGCGATGAATCAAAAAAATATAATGCTCCAAATGATGATTGGGGAGAGAAAACAGAATGGAATTGTAATAATCCAAATGGTAATAACTGGTGGAGCGAATCTGTATATAGTGTTGAAGCTTGGGATTATGTGAAGAAAAATAGTTCTCTATCAAAAATAAATGTGGGTGTAGTTGATGCGGGATTTGATAGTAACCACGAAGATTTAAACATAAATGTACTAAATCCATCCGACAATATTGTGCATATGCACGGTACTGCTGTTGCAAGTATTATTGGAGCAAAGATGAATAACAAAAAGGGTATTGCGGGAATTGCACCAAATGCAAAATTATATTGTTATGGATGTTTTAAGTCTAAAAGTGATAAATATTTTTCTACATCAAAAATATTTGCGGGAATTGCATCGTGTATTGATAAAAAATGTAAAGTTATTAATCTATCGATTGGAAATTCGTCATACTTGAAAAATGACAATATGAGCATTGAAAAAAAAGAAATTGACAATCAAGCCAAAAGAGCTTCTGTGTTTATGGCAAAATACCTTAGTAAAGGATATGATTTTATTATTGTACAATCTGCAGGTAATGGAGCAGGCAATGGAATTGGAGTTGATGCAATAAATAATGGTTTGTTTTGTTCGATAACAGAAGATAATTGCAAAACGCTAGAAAATGTTACAGTTGATGATGTGATGAGCAGGATTGTGATTGCAGGAGCAAACAAAGAACCTGATTCTAGAGGAAGGGTATATTTAACAGATTTTTCAAATGGAGGAAGTCAGGTGGATATTTCTGCACCAGGAGAAAACGTGTATTATGCTGTACCAAATAACACATATAGCAAGGGAAATGGTACCTCTTTTTCAGCTCCAATTGTAACGGGGACAGTTGCGTATTTATGGGGACTAAACAAAGAAAGTACAGGAAGTGAAATAAAAGAAAAACTTGTTTCTAACAATCTTTTTTTTGCCATGGATTCTGAGAAATCTCATAATACGAAAGGGTCTTATCCGATAGTTAATGTTCTATATGAAACATATTCTATTGTTGGTGAACCCAAAGTCGATAGATTAAAATCTTCTGAGATAAAAAATATATATGAAAATGCTAAAAGAGCGTATCTACCAGTTACTATGGCAGATACTAGCGGGAAGTATGTTTTAGTGGGAGAAAATGCTTATTATAAAGCAACAATCCCTGGTTATGATTCTGAAAAAGCAGTTAGAAAATCACTGCATAATTTTTTTACAAATGCATATGTTGAAAAAGTATTAAAGAAATATTTTAAAACAATTAATGGAAAGTTTTATCAATTGTGTTTAGAGCGTGGAGCTGCAGTAGATTATTTGAGTACAAAATGCTTTCAGAAAACAAATACAACTGAAAAACAAAGAAAGTTTAGATTTGTTTCATATTATATTGCAGAGGATTATTTTGATGAAATGTCTAAATTGAAAAAAGATTCAAATGGAAATGTTGATATAGAGAAAATACCTAAGTCGCATATGCGAACATACAGTAGTGTTTTGATTCAAAAATATGAAGACGGAAAATATAAGTTTGATACATTTGAAACATATGACTAAATAAACTTAAATATATAAAGAATCAAAGACGTATTTTCTTAAAGGAAAAAATCGGCTCACTTTTTATTATTTTAATGGCGATAAACTTACTATTTATGAGTAGATGGAAAATGGTATTGCATACGTATTAGTTTTAAAAAAATAATACAAAGAGTAAGGTTGGATAAGACTTAAAGAAAGGATGAATGCAATATGAAAAATATAGTAACAATAATGTTGTTTTTTGTCATGGCTATATCAATAAGTTTTGGTTTGCCACAAACTAACGTAGAAGCTAAGGCAACTAAAAAGGCGATGAAGTTTTTAAAGGGGACGTGGATTACTGTTGGACAATCAAATTCTGTAAAAAATATATTTACGAGAAAGTATATTAAAAGTTATGATTTGTGGAATTCTAAAGGCACCAAAGTTAAGAGTCCAAAGAGCAAGGGAAAATATATTGGAAAAAGAAAAATAATCTCAACAAAGAAAAAAGGTAAGGACTGGATAATAAAATTTAAATCTAAAAATGGTTATGGATATTATAAAGGTCATGGAAATTCGCTTATAAGTTGTTGGAAAGAAAAAGGCGAATGGATGATGAGCGGTTCAAGTTCTTTAGAAAGATATAGTAAAAAAGTATACGAATAATGTGTGGTAAATACTATAAAAATGAGAATGGAGGTACATTATGAAAAGAAAAATGAAAAGAATGGTTTTGAAAATGTTGATTGTTACTTTTGTTTTTGGATCTGTTTTTGCAACAACGTGTATTGTTAACAATTCAAAGACTGTAACAGTACAAGCTGCAACTTATGGACAAAAACAAGCTAAGGCAAAAGCAAAATCCTATTTAAGATTTATGGCTTTTTCAAAAAAAGGATTATATAAACAGCTAAGATATGAAGGCTTTTCGAAAAAAGAATCCAAATACGGTGTTAAGCATTGTGGTGCTAATTGGAATAAGCAGGCTGTAAAAAAAGCAAAATCATATTTGAAGACTATGAACTTCTCAAAAAAAGGTTTATATGAACAGTTAAGATATGAGGGGTTTACGAAAAATCAAGCTAAATATGGAGTAAAAAAAGCATATAGATAATTGTTATTCTTATGCAAAAAAACAAAGTCACAAGCGTAAAAACTTGTGGCTTTGTTTTTATGATTTTTCTACATATTAGAATAATAGTTGGCAAAAATTATACTTGCAAAAAAAATAAAGTTGTTGTATATTTTGTATCGTTTAAACCATAAGGTTGCAAAAAAATAAACAAATGGGATGAAACGGGAGCAAAAATGGCAAAAAATCTTGTTATAGTGGAGTCACCTGCTAAGGTGAAAACAATTAAAAAGTTTTTAGGTTCTAATTATGAAGTTATGGCGTCTAACGGACATTTGAGAGACTTGCCTAAGAGTACAATGGGCGTAGATATCGCTAATGATTATGAACCTAAATATATTACTATACGTGGAAAAGGTGAGAAACTTGCAGAACTTAAGCGTCACGCAAAAAACGCTAACAAAGTATTTCTCGCAACTGACCCGGACCGCGAGGGAGAGGCTATCTCATGGCATCTTATGAACGCTATGAAGTTAGACCCTAAAAAAACATATAGAATTTCTTTTAACGAAATTACAAAAGAGGCTGTAAGAGCGTCGCTTAAGAATCCAAGAGAAATCGATATGGATCTTGTTGATGCGCAGCAGGCTCGTAGAATACTTGACAGAATCGTGGGTTATAGTATCAGCCCACTGTTGTGGTCCAAGGTTAAAGGTAAGCTAAGTGCTGGTCGAGTTCAGTCAGTAGCACTTAGAATGCTTTGTGATAGAGAAAAAGAAATCAATGATTTTATCCCTAAGGAATACTGGGATATGGATGTTGTTCTAAAGAATGGCGCCAAGTCTTTTGAAGCCAGCTTTTATGGTAAGAAAGGCAAGAAGATTGAAATTGGCAAAAAAGAAGAGCTAGATAAAATTGTGTCTGAGATTAATGGAAGCAGTTTTGTTGTAAGCGAGGTCAAAACAGGAACTAGAACAAGAAAAGCACCAGTTCCTTTTACAACAAGTACAATGCAGCAGGAAGCTTCTAAGACATTAAACTTTGCAACTCAAAAAACAATGAGAGTTGCTCAGCAGCTATACGAAGGTGTAGATATTAAAGGCCGTGGAACAATCGGTTTGATCACATATTTGAGAACTGACTCAACACGTATCTCTGATCAGGCTAAGGCTCAGGCCAAAGATTATATTGAACAGGAATTCGGTAGTGAGTACACAAGAAAGGAAGCATCAGAGAAGAAGACTAACGGTAAGATTCAAGATGCTCACGAGGCTATCAGACCTACAGATATAACAATTACTCCAGATTCTGTTAAATCTCAGCTACCAAGAGACCAGTTTAGATTGTATCAGCTTGTTTGGAAAAGATTTGTTGCCAGTCAGATGGACAATACTACATACGAAACAATCGGTGTCAAGATTAGTGCTAATGACTATTTGTTCAACACTTCAACATCACGAGTTACATTCGATGGTTTTATGAAGGTTTACACTGATGATGATAATAAGAAGATAAGCACAGACAAGACAGTAGCTAAGTTAGAAAAAGGTCAGGAGCTAGAATTTGTTGAGTTCAATGAGAATCAGCATTTCACACAGCCACCTGCACGCTACACAGAGGCTGCACTTGTTAAGGCTATGGAAGAGCAGGGGATAGGTCGTCCTTCAACATACGCTCCAACAATTGGAACTATTACAGGAAGACATTATGCCACAAAAGAAAAAAAGAATCTGTTCGTAACTGAGTTAGGTGAGGCAGTAGACAATGTAATGGAAACTGCTTTCCCACAGATTGTAGATACACAGTTTACTGCTAATATGGAGTCCCTACTTGATGCTGTTGGAAATGGTGAGATGAAGTGGAAAGATATTATTAGAAACTTCTACCCAGACCTTGAAGCACAAGTTAAGGAAGCTGACGAAAAGCTTGAAAAGATTCATATTGCTGATGAGGAATCAGATGAGATTTGTTCTGAATGTGGAAGAACAATGGTTATCAAATACGGACCATATGGTAAGTTTCTAGCTTGTCCAGGTTTTCCTGAGTGCCGCAATACAATGCCTTATATGCAAAAAGTAGGTATTGCTTGTCCTCAGTGTGGCAAGGATCTTGTTTTGAAGCGTACTAAGCGAGGACGTATTTTCTACGGATGTATTGATTACAACAACTGTGACTTTATGTCATGGAACAAGCCTATTGAACAGAAATGTCCAGAGTGTGGCAAGTATATGGTAGAAAAAGGTAACAAGATTGCATGTTCCGACCCAGAGTGCGGATATGTAGAAGAAAAGAAAAAAGAAAAATAAAAAAAACGGCTGGCCGATGGTCAGTCGTTTTTGCATATATTTACCATAATAACTTTATGCTTGAAATACATTAGGGGTTATGGTATGATATTGAAGTTGCATTAAGCACATTTGTGGAGTTTTAGGAGGGTGCCCTTTGCTCGGGGTTTCCTAAAGCAGTGAAGCAAATGGAAGATTATAATTAACCAGGAGGTAAGAAAAATGGGCATTATACCAATGAAACAGTTACTAGAGGCAGGTGTTCACTTTGGACATCAGACAAGAAGATGGAACCCTAAAATGGCTCCATACATCTACACACAGAGAAACGGCATTCACATCATCGACCTACAGAAGTCAGTAGGAATGATCGACAGTGCTTACAAGGCTGTTGTAGATATCGTAAAAGATGGTGGTACTATCCTTTTCGTAGGTACAAAGAAGCAGGCTCAGGATGCTGTAAAGAATCACGCTGAGAGATGTGGAATGTACTATGTTAACGAAAGATGGTTAGGTGGTACACTAACAAACTTCAAGACAATGAAGTCAAGAATTCAGAGACTAAAAGACATCGAGAGAATGTCAGAAGATGGTACATTCGATGTTCTTCCTAAGAAGGAAGTTGTTGGCCTAAAGAAAGAAATGGCTAAGCTTGAGAAGAACCTTGGTGGTATCAAAGATATGAAGGAAATTCCTGATGCTATTTTTGTAGTAGATCCTAAGAAGGAAAAAATCTGTGTTCAGGAAGCTCATTCACTAGGAATTAAACTATTCGGTATTGCAGATACTAACTGTGATCCAGAAGAACTAGATTTCATCATTCCAGGTAATGATGATGCTATCCGTGCTGTAGACCTAATCGTTTCTACAATGGCTGACGCTGTTGTTGAGGCTAACAGTGGTGTTGAGTATGACAGCGAGTATGATGCTGAATACGATGCTGAGTATGACGCAGAAGAGGATAACGAATAATTTCAAGCAATAGTTGGGATTATTGATTATTGATTACTATAGTGCGTTACAGCACTACAACGATAAATATTAGGAGGACAAAGTTATGAATATTACAGCAGCAATGGTAAAAGAACTAAGAGAACTTACAGGTGCTGGTGTTATGGCATGTAAGAATGCTCTAGTAGAGACTGATGGAAATCAGGAAGAAGCTATCGAAGTTCTAAGAAAGAAAGGCGAAGCTACAGCTGTAAAGAAATCAGGAAGAATCGCAGCAGAAGGTATTGTTTCTACACTTGTTAAAGATGGCAAGGCTGCTATCGTAGAAGTTAACTCAGAGACAGACTTCGTTGCTAAAAATGATAAGTTCCAGACATTCGTTGGCAAGGTTACAGAACAGATTCTTGCAAGCGATGCTAAGGACGTAGATGCACTTCTAGCAGAAGCATGGATTGATGATGCTTCAAAGACAGTTAAAGAAGAGCTAACATCTCAGATTGCTACAATCGGTGAGAACATGAACATCAGAAGATTTGAAAAGATTGAATCAGATGGTGTTATCACATCATACATCCACGCTGGTGGTAAGATTGGTGTATTAGTAGAGGCAGACGCTCCTGCTAATGATACTGTAACAGCAGCATTGAAGACTATTGCTATGCAGGTTGCAGCTATGAATCCACAGTATGTTTCAAGAGATGACATCTCAGCTGATGAACTAGCTAAGATGAAAGAAATCACAATTGACAGCGCTCTAAACGAGCCAGAATCACTACCAAAGCCAATCCTTACAGGTCTTCTTGATAAGGCAGTTGCTAACAAGGTATGGTCTGATGAAGATCTTGCTACATACGAAGAGCAGAAGAACAACCTTAAGTACCTATTCAACTTCCTATCAGGTGAAGCTAAGGCAGCAGTTTGTGAGCTAGCTATGGCTGACAAGGCTGAGATTCTTGAAAACAAGATTTTCAACGGTCTAGTTGAAGGTCGTGTTTCAAAACAGCTTAAGGAAGTATGTCTAATGGATCAGGCTTACGTAATGGCTGCTGATGGTAAGCAGACAGTTGCTAAGTACTTAGAAGAAGTTTCTAAGGAAGCTGGCGCTGACGTTAAGCTAACTAAGTTCGTTAGATTTGAGACAGGTGAAGGTATCGAGAAGAAGGAAGAAGACTTCGCAGCAGAAGTTGCAGCTCAGATGGCTTAATAAGCCGCTCAAAAAATAAATTACAAGGACAGGGCATAAGCCTTGTCCTTTTTTTTACCAAGGAAAGTTTCTCATTTTTTATATATAAAAATATAGGCTCTTTTTTTGTTTTGTATTGAAGCAAAAAAACTAATTCTATATAATATATTTAGCAATAAAACGTAAATATGGACCATCAGTAGAAAAATATTTCTTTCGGTAAGCTGTTTGGTCAAAAGGAGTTAATCATGAAAAAATTTTTAGCTATTGTTTTGTCTGTCGCGCTATTTGTGACATCATTTTATGTTGCTAATCAAAAGTTAAAGGCAGACGACGGTATGTCATGGCACAACCTAACGGCAGCTGCTTCAAGAGAAGGCAATCCGCTTAAGGGATTTATGCCATATAACGAGTCAGATGGCAATATCGCTCACAGTCTTGAGTGGTATTATATTGCTGTTAAGGATGTCCAAACAGGAATGAACAGCTTTGATTGGACTAAACTTGAAAATATTTTAAAAAAGGCTGACAGCAGAGGACATCAGGTTATTTTTAGATTTTATTATGATTATCCGGGAGAAGGTAACGGTGTTCCACAGTTTTTGATTGACGGTGGACTCAATATGCGTTATTACAACGAGCCTAATGATTTGGGTGGTAGCGGACAATGTCCGGACTATAGCAATCAGACTTTTAGAACTTCTATGGTAAATTTGATTACTGCTATGGGTGAACAATATGACGGCGACCCTCGTATAGCTTATATTACGGCTGGTTTATTAGGTTTTTGGGGCGAATGGCACAATTGGCCATATGATGAAGATACGTCTGATGGTAAGCCTGATTGGAGCATTCCTACAGCTGTGTATAAAGAAGTTACAGATGCTTTTACAAACAGCTTTAAGCTTACTAAGATTCTTGTAAGAGAGCCTAAGCCGGGAATCAACTTTGCCAACTATAATGTTGGTTATCATGATGATTCATATTGCTATGCAACGCTAACAATGGCTAACGGCGGACAGGACTGGAGCTTTATGCAAAAAATGAAGAACGCTGGTTTGATGGATGCTTGGAAACGCAACTGTATCGGTGGTGAGATTTATCCACCTATCCAGAGATCACTATTTTCTAACAATCCATCTGGCGATTGCCAAAGCTGGAGCAAATGTCTAGAAGAGAGTCATGCTACATGGATGCTGTTCGAGGGCATGAATGCTTATTCAGGAGAGGCTCTTAACAGAGTTAAGGCGGCCTCAAAAGAATTGGGATACGACTTGAGAGTTAATAGAGCTAAGTTTAGCGATACTGTAACATCTGGAACTATTAGCGTAGATGTTGAGATGAAAAATATTGGTGTAGCACCATTTTATTATGGTCATGAGGTTTGGCCGGTGGAGATTGGCGTTAAGCAGAATGGAAATGTGGTCAAGACTTGGACTACTGATTGGGATCTTTCAGCTGTACCTGCTGATGCTAGCAACAAGACTTTTGGTTTTGAAGCAGATCACGGTCTGGCTAACGGTTCATATACACTATGCATGAAAGTTAAATGTCCTAGTGACAAAAACATTCTAGGCTTTGCCAATGCTGAGCAAAACTCAGATGGTTGGTTGACACTTGGCAATATGACTGTTAATAAGCAACAGACAACACAACAGCAGACTACAACTAAGCAGACAACTCAACATCCAACAACAACTAAGCAGACAACACAGCCTCCAACTACTACAAGACAGGCTACAACAGTTGCTGCTCAAGAAGGCGTTGAAATTAACGGATATCAAATAAGTTCTATAGTACAGGGACTTAGATGTGTATACACAACTTCTGACAAGATTAGCGGCAGAAATGTAGTGGAAAGAGGATTGATTTTTGGAATCGGTGATAAGGTTAGTGACAGCGACTTGTATGTAGGCAGCAACAATTCCTACGTTAAGTCATACCAGGCAACAGACACTGGAAGAATCGGAAAAAATTATTCCACAAACTATTCCACAGTGGCAAGCAGTTATGCAATGACAATGAAGTTTGCAGCATTTACTGCTAATGAGTTCAATAACATTTGGAAGATAAGAGCGTACGCCAAAAACAACAGAGGTGATATTGTTTACAGCAATGTAAAGCAATACACAATAAGTCGAGTAGCTGCATCATTATATGATAACAACTTAATGACTAACAGCACAGCACACAATTATTTGTATGACACAATTCTAAAAAAGGTTAATCCTAATTACTCAAAAATAGAGTTCAACAGGGGAAACGGATTGGTTCAGTAGAGATAAATTTGAATTTGCGAAAAAATATATAGCCCAATAGAATGTAACTTTTAACTTGTTTGAAAATAACTTTAACAGTAAAGGGGACAATGTTTATATAGAACAAAATAGGGTGGAATTATAGATGGAAAAAGGTATTAAAAATAATACATGGTTATGTAAGAATTGTCTCGAATATCGAGATGAAGGTGTTTTACAATGTTATTGTGGAAATTGGAAAAATGACGAAACTAGATTAGAATATATTGGAAGTTTTCCGAGGGTTTTTAAGGCGATTAATATATTAAACAAATCATTTATGTGCCCTCGCGATGAAAAAGAGGTAATTAGTAATGAAATGTTGAACAGTTTTTTGTCTGATTATAGAACTAATATAATTAGAAAAGTAAGAAAGAAAGAACTCGAGGATAGACTACAGAAAATAGGTCATTGGATTCTAGATTTTTTTGGATGTAAGAATGAAGACACATTGTTTCATTTCAACTATGTTGACAATGATACAAATGGCAAAGCAGGTCAATATGATAACAAAGCATTTTGTGGTTTTAAAAATATTACAATTAATTTATCCGATTATTATTCGGTGGAATCAATTATATATATAATGGCTCATGAATGCATGCATAGATTTTTATTTGAAAAAAATATTGTAATAGATAATGTGCTAGAAAATGAAATACTAACAGACACAGCTGTTGTTTATTTTGGATTTGGTACATTTATAGAAAAAGGCAGCGGGAAATTACAAATCAGTGATCGTTATGAGTATAGTTATTCAATTGGATATTTAGATGCAAATGAAATAGGTATTATTCGGCAATATGTAAATAACAGATATTGGCAGTTTCAAAACTACAGAAAAATAGTTTTAAAAAAAAGAGAAATATTAATGGGGATTAGAATTAGTGAATTAAAGAAAGCCATAAATAAAACAAAAGGTGTAGAAATTGAACAAATTGAAGTAATAAGATTAATTGAATATTCGAGTCAAATCAGGAGATATGAACATGAATTAAAAGAATTAAACTATACAACTGAGAAAATAGATTATTTTGATAAAATACAAGTTGAAAATATTTGTAAAAGAATAGATAAAGTATTAAAAGAATTAAAGGATAGGATTAATCATTGTAAAAGAATAGTCGGTGAGTCTTGTGATGATTGGAATGAAACTATTCTCATAAACGGTTTGAATAGAAATGTTACATGGCCAATAAATTACTACAATGAAAAGAAGAATATAATTGTTGGAAATGCAAAAACGGACAAGATAAAAACAATAATAATCAATAACAAAAAGAGCATTTTGTATATTGGAGTATATATAATAATTGTTTTGATGGTATTTATACTAGTGATAAAAAATGGAGTATGATGGCAAAGTAAAAAGACATTTGAGGGGCGGTTTTAAGAAATAATACTATATAAAAAAGGAGGTTATGTTATGTATGATGATTATGATCTAGATGATGAAACATTAGACGAAATGTCTGAAGATTATGAAGAATTCGCTCATTCAATGGATGAGTGGGATAATCTAAACAGTGACATAGAAGAAACAGACTATGATGAGGATTGAAGAAATGAATATCCCTAAATAATATTAATCTGTTATGGGTAGCCAATTGGCTACCCATTTTTTTGTACTATTCTTTTGGGTATTATTGTTACATTACTAATTATTTAGTAAAATAAAACAAGAAGTAGCAAAATCGATTGGAGTTTTAAATTGTACGATATCAAAAATGATCCATTTGAAAATTACATAAAAGAGGATCCGTTTAAGGAATATATAAAAGAAGGTTCTCCGTCTCAAAAAGAGTTGGGGAATGCTTGGTCTGCAGCAATAGGTTTGCAGGATGTTGATGGGTTAAGACCATCTGAATATCTCTATGATACAGCCAAGAAAAACATTGATGGAGAGATAACTGTTGACGAGGCGGCCGATCTTATTAACACATATTATGAGAAAAAGGACGAAAGAACAGAGATAGAAAGTAGAACAGAAGAAGCCGATAAAGTTTCGGCTAGAATTGCCCAGATTCTATCTACTGATGCATTCACATTTTCGCCAGTTCAATATATTTCTATTCACAAGGAGTTGTTTAAAGGAATATATTCTCACGCAGGAAAGATTCGCGACTATAATATCACTAAGAAAGAATGGGTTCTGGACGGAGATACTGTGTCATATGGGCATGCACTTGATCTTAAGGAAACACTTAAAAAACTGCACAGTTTATGAAAAAAGATGGCAGACGGGAAGTGGAGAGGCACTGGTAACAATAATTATTATTGGAGTTATTAT
>CACYHD010000008.1 GCA_902774125.1 uncultured Lachnospiraceae bacterium | reverse complement strand
TCAAGTTGAGCTGATGCAGTCTTAAAACCAGTGATAACTTCACCACTTGGACTTAATGTTACAGAACCGATTCTACCTTCATTTCCGTTAAGGTATTCACTGTTGTATTCGTTACCACCTCTTGAGAATGACCATGTTCCTAAAGTTACTTCTGTACCGTCAGCTTTAACAGCCTTAGCAAAGTTAAAACCTAGTACTAATGTAGCTACTAAAGCTACTGTTGTAGCGCTAGCTACGATTGCCTTGAAAATTCCTTTCATTTTCAAATCCTCCTTAATATTTTGCGTTTTTTGCTGCGTTTATTTTAACATAAACACATTTATTATACAATCTCAAATTTTCTTTTTTCTCCTAATTTGAGATTATAGTATCTTATTTTTTCACCTTGACAGTTTTAACTCCTGACCAAGCGCCTTTTACGCTATCACAAATAGCTCTAACTCTGAAGAAATATTTCTTTTTGCTTAGCTTAGTAACTTTGAAGCTTGTCTTTTTAACTGTCTTACTTTTAGCTTTTTTAGTAAATTTCTTATTAAGTGCATATTGTAGTTGATAACTCTTAGCACCTGTAACTGCTTTCCATGAAAGCTTTACAGATTTCTTTTTAACATTTTTAGCACTCTTGATTTTGGCCTTAGCAAGTTTTACCGGTGCCTTTGTCTCAACTGCCGGGTTAGTAGGTGCTACTGTTGTAGCAACTGGCCCTACAGTTGTTTCCGGTGCTTTTGTTGTCACCTGCGCTGTAGTAGTTATCTCTTTACTCTTAACAAAGCTCTTCTGTTTGTTAAATACTTCTGTGCCTTCTGAATCATATAGAAGAACCTTGCACATATACTTACCAGCTTCTAAATTGCTTACGTCAATACTTCCGCCGTTTTCTACATCATATTCTTCTTCTACTGTTGTTTCTTCCTGTGTTGAAGGATCGATAACCTTTTTCTCAATTACAACCTTATGACTAGCAATATCAAGTGGTCCTTCATGCCATGTAACCTTTACAGAGTCTGTTGCCGGATCATAATCGAATTGTGATCTAACTCTATCTTCCCATTCGAATCCAGGATAGTTTTGAATATTAGTTCCTTCATAACCTTCAGGGTTACCAATTCTAGAATATAACTTACCTAAATCTGTGTAACGACCTGATGCATATTCGAACATTGCTGTTGCACCTGAACCGTTGAAGTTATCAATTTCGTTAGCACTATCAACGTCATATGCGAACATACAATATCTTTCAACAAATGGATAAGAATCTAGTCTTTCAACAATTCGTGTTACATAATCAGCCATAGCCTGTCTCTGCTCTGGTAATTCATAGCTATAATCATTTTGAGCTCCTTTTACACCAAAGACTCCAATTTCTGTAATCCAAACAGGTTTGTGATATAGATTCCACAAAGTATTTACAGCATTATCTAACATTTCAAAGTTCATAAATGGCATATAGAAATGTAGCACAACTGCATCTACGTCATTATCGATACTGTCATCGTTCATAACGCCCTTAACTGATTGTCTAGTTTGCTGAGCGAATTCATTATCAGAAAACTTACTGAAGTAATCCCACTGTTCTGGATGGAATGGGTTTTTACAAATCTCATTACCATTCATAAAGTCTTTGAGCCAACCTGAGTCACCACCTGGAGCAGCTGGTGCTGGTGCAACTTTTCTTAGACTAAGTGGAGCAATATATTCGTTCCATACTTCTATAGCTTCTGAGAAAAACATATTAGCCTGTGAGTCAATATCTGGCTCATTGAAGCCTAAAATGTAATCTGCTGTTGTATCTAGGTTTTCAACGCCTTCCTTACTGTCGTCGCCTGCACCCCACATCATTGGGATGTGCTCAACGTTTTTGTCTAGGTTGTTGTTGAAAGCTTCTGTTGCCCAGTTATAATACCATGAGCAGTTTAGGTCAGATAAAGCAATCTTCTTACTCATATCTCCACCTAAAGCCATACCCTTTTTAGACACATAGAATTCTCTAGGTTGAGAAGTGATTGTTTCTGATCCGTTAGTAGCTACAACTGTAATAGTATGTTTGCTAATAGTTGTAGTGTATACTTCTGTAACACCTTCATCACTTGAAGTAAATGTTTTTTCTTTTGATCCTTCTGTTACAGTTTCACCAATATCTGTTCTAACGATGTCATCACCATTCCAGTATACTGGCTTGTTATCTAATAATACTTTATAAGTATATCCTGAAACAGAATTATCAAATTCTACCTTGATATATCCTGCTCCTACTAATCTGCCCTCAGCTGGTGTAATAACTGCATTGGCTTTCCAGTTTTCCATACCAGATTCAGCTTTAACCTTTGATACAAATCCGTTACCTACTATTACAAGCGCCAAAGCGAGTAAAAGTGAAACGGCTTTTTTCATAAATTTCACCTTGTAAAATCCTCCTTGAATATTCAGTATTAAATGTCCCGAAACTAGCACTAGCTAGTCTTAACACTATTCAGTAATATAACACAATTTCAGTTGTACTTCAACATCATTTTTATTAAAAAATAATCCGTTTTCAAAAAAATAAACACCTTGTAAAAAAGTACTCATTCGAAGGGTATTTCTTCTATGTGATATATAATATTTAACACACTTTTTTGATGAAAAAATGTCAAAAATGAAACATTATATTTTTTTAAAAACGCGTTGCGTTTTAAAAAAAGCGTTGCGTTTCTTATTGAAATGAAAAGCAATGGCTTTTCATTTCAATCCGTAGTGTTGTAAGGCGTAAAATATTACTTTTTTTTAAAACGCGTTGCGTTTTAAAAAAAAGCGTTACGTTTCTTATTGAAATGAAAAGCAATGGCTTTTCATTTCAATAAGCATCGCGACATCAGTCAAATGTCGCGATGTAACACAATAAAAAATAACGACTCAACGAAAGCGAGCTTTCGTGAGTCGTTATTTTTTATTGTGTTAAACGTAACGCTTTACTCATTGTTAACGCGTTTATTTAACCTTTACTTTCTTAGCTTTTGACCAAGAGCCATATAGAGCCTTGTTTCCAGCGTAAGCTCTTACCTTACATGAAACCTTTTTGCCCTTCTTGAATTTCTTCATTGTGTAGCTTGTCTTTGTTGTTGTCTTCTTCTTTGTGCCAACCTGTACCTGGTATCCGTTTGCACCTGCAACCTTCTTCCAAGTAACTTTTACTTTACCCTTACCAAGAGCTTTAGCCTTTGAGATCTTAGCCTTTGCTGGCTTACCTGCAAGCACAAAGTTAGTAACCTTGATTTCTGATGCAGCTGTAGCAATATCGTTACCGTTGAAGTTCTGAGCTAGAAGTGTCGCGTAATCACCTTTGCCCTTGAAGTCCTGATCGAATACTTTGTATCTGTACTCGCCGTCTGCGTCGATACCACCTCTATCACCAGCGTCACCACCGATAGCAAAGTTTACTGTGTCAGCCTTAGCAGCTGCTGTAAATGTCTTGCTAACCTTAATTGTCTTACCCTTCTGTAGGTATAGCCAGAATGCGCATGCTACATCTTCACCTGTTGAAATCTTAATGTATACATACTTATCAATCTTTGATGATGAAATATCGAATGCAATGATGTTCTTTGAACCTTTAGCGATGTTTACAGGCTTCTTAACCTGTCCGCCCCATACACCCTGCCATCCAAATGTGTTGACAGTAGCTGTGAACGCCTTGTCGTTATTAACTGTAAGCTTACCACTTGCAGCCTCATATCCGTGATTGTTGTTAGGATCGTCAAATCCGAAGTATGAGCCCCATGATTCAGCAGCCATACATGTTACACCAACTGCAAGAACTAAAACTAGTGATAAGATTGCAGCTGTAATTTTCTTTGTGAATCTCATGATTCTACCTCCTTAAAAATAAATATTAATATCCTTATTAAACACGCTTAGAATATTCTCCCGTACGCGTATCAATAACAATTTTTTCTCCCTGTTCTACGAACAATGGAACGTATACTGTAGCGCCTGTCTCTACTGTTGCTGGCTTAGTAGCATTAGTAGCTGTATTACCCTTAATGCCAGGCTCAGTTTCTGTAATTTCAAGTTCTACTGTAATAGGTGGCTCGATTGCGAATACTTCACCGTTGTGAGAACAAATCTTAACTTCTTCGTTCTCCTTAACGAACTTAAGTGAATCGCCAACATTGTCTTCAGATACAGCGATCTGCTCGAATGTTTCTCCATCCATAAAATAGTATAAACCTGAATCGTTATACAAATATGTCATATTCTTTCTGTCGATATGAGCATTCTCAAATTTTTCTGTTGGTCTAAAAGTAGTTTCTGTTACACCACCACTCTTAATATTCTTTAACTTAGTTCTTACGAACGCTGCACCTTTACCAGGCTTAACGTGCTGGAACTCAATAATCTGATAAATGTTACCATCATACTCGATAGTTAATCCGTTTTTAAAATCTCCTGCTGAAACCATAAATAATATTCCTCCTAAACGATCTGGTTTTACTTCACAATGTATTATATAAAAAACATTGCAAGTTTTCAACTAAAAGTTAAATAAAAATGTGAGTTTTTGACCAAAAACAAAACAGTCATTTGCACATCTTTTTTTATGAATAAATAAGCCTTATTTTTACAGCTTAGATATAATGTAATAACAAGTCAAAACTCGGTTGTTACTATCTACATCTACAGTAATGTCTGCAGCCTCTCTGTAAGCAAGTTCACGCTTATCCATCATGTCCTTTACATATTCAAGAGTCATATTATCATTCAGTAGTGGTCTTGTATCTCTTCTCTTAACTCTCTCAAAAATTGTTTCAGGCTTAGCGTTAAGTCTAACAACTTTTCCTGTAGCTTTAAGAGCATCCGCGTTGGCGCGTCTTAGAACTGCACCTCCACCACATGATATAATCATATTACTCATTTTTGATATCTTTTTGACGGCGGCTGTTTCGATGTCTCTAAAAGCCTCCTCGCTCATGATATCAAACATCTGTTTTATGGACTTTCCTTGCTGTTCTTCTATGTACTGATCTGTGTCGATAACTTCTCTGTTAAGAATCATTGCAAGTGACTTAGATACTGTTGTTTTGCCTGTACCCATATAGCCGACAACAGATATATTGCCGTCAAAAACAGTGTTGTAGTTGGCCTCTATTAAAGTTCGAGCCATATGGAATGGCAACTGTCCTAGGGAGTTCATCTTGGCTATAGCCTCGTGTCGCAACTCTCCCTTAAAACTTTCATTGTCCATTAGCGATGCAAAACTCAATACAGAGTGAGTCTGCTTTAGGGCAACTCTTGTTATAGAACCAAGCTCACCCATTGATATAGCAATAATTGGAGCCTTGAGCTTCATGTCCGCCTCTGCAGCTCCGTTTATAATAGAATAAACATCGCCTTTATAACTTGGCATAGCTGCTATCTTAACAACATCACATCCCATTTGTTCCATAGTGGACAATATTTCTACCACTTCTGCCTGAGATGGAGTTCTATGGAAATTGTGATATGAGCCTAGCACTTTCATTCCCAAATCATGTATCTCATCAATAGTTTCCTTCATTCCCGGAAGATCCTTTTTGCCGTATACTTCCACATCTATAAGTTCTACATTGTTTTTGACGCCTTCTAGGGCAATGTAGTGCAAATATTCCCTATACTTCTCGAAGTTGACTCTGCGTTTACCGCCCTCGTCCAAACTTCTGAATGTAAAAATAAGAGGATACTTTCGAAGCTTTTTGTGCACGTATTCAAGTGCGTAAGCTATTTCAAAAATATCCTTTTCTTCATTAGCGATTTTATAACAATCAGCACGCCATTCAACAATGTCTGGCTTGAGCTTTTTGATTTTTTTGGCTTGTTCCTTGATTTCTCTCAAATTAGCGCCTGTAACAGACACACAAATCAAAGGTTTTTCGTTAGTCAAAACTATTTTTCTACAGTTCAATTCTTTCACAGCAAAGCTCCCTTCATACCTATTATATTAAGTATATGTTTTTCTCCAAATTAAGTCAACAAATCAATGTACTTTTGGGCGCAAAAGTAATATACTATTGGTATTATGAATAATATTAAAAAAACTTATGAGAAAAATTTAACAGGCCTTTTGGGCCACCCCGTAGCACATAGTAAATCACCGCTTATGCACAACACTGCATTTGAGCTTCTCGGCCTAGACTACACATACGAACTTTTTGATGTGAAGGAAGACGAGATGGATGAGGCTTTCGCTCAACTCAAGGAAGTGGGCATCAAAGGTTTCAACTGCACTATGCCTGACAAGATTAAGGCGTACGAGCTCGCAGACGAGTTGTCACCTGCAGCAAAGCTAATTGGCGCTTGCAATACAGTTGTTAACGACAATGGCAAGTTCGTCGGTCACAACACAGACGGCATCGGATTCGTCAGTGCCCTTTCTAACAAAGGCTTTGATATTAAAAACAAAAAGATGACAATTCTAGGATGTGGCGGTGCTGCTCTTGCTATTATTGTCCAGTGTGCTCTTGACCAAGCCAAGGCAATTGATGTTTTGTGCATTAAAGACAAATTCTTCGACAATGCCAAGGAGTTCACTAATAAGGTTGCAACACAAACAGGCTGCGATATCAAACTTATTGAAATGACTGATGAATCAATCAAACAGTCTATTAACACAAGCGACTTGCTTGCCAATGCCACTCCCGTCGGAATGGCGCCAAACGTAGACGGATGTCTTGTTCCTGATCCATCATATATTAAGCCTGATATGTACGTTATGGATATTATTTATAATCCATTAGAAACTAAGCTTTATAAAATGGCTGAGCAACGAGGCGCAACAGTACTCAACGGCATTGATATGCTCTACTATCAAGCTGATGCAGCCTTCAAGCTATGGACAGGCCACAGTTTTCCAGAGAGCGTTCACGATGTGCTTTATAATAGCATTCAAAACACAAACAAATAATCAAATATTATGGCATACAAAAAAGAAGGTTATTAACCTTCTTTTTTTATTGCAACTAATTATTTACTTTGTTTTTTGAGACGTCTTCTGTATCTCCACATAATAAACTTTTCCGGGATACGTTTAAGAACAATTTGTATTTCTTCGTGTGGGTCTATTTTTTCTACCATAACATTGGCTAGACCTGCTCTGTTAGCACCCCATATATCAGTAAAAATCTGATCTCCAATAAACAATGTTGAATCTACATCTGTTCCCATTGCATCCATAGCTTTTTTGTATCCTTTGAAGCCCGGCTTTCCGCCCTTGTAAATATACTTAGAGTTAACCTTTGTAGCAAATGGCTCAACTCTTGGCTCGTCATTGTTAGAAAGAATACATGTATCAATCCCCATGTCATGAAGCATTTGGAAATACTTAATGGCATGTTCGTCTGCTGGAGCATCGTGTGGAACTATAGTGTTATCAACGTCTGTAATAATTCCTTTTATGCCGTTTTTCTTATATTGTTCAAAGTCGATATCGTCTATGCTTTTGAGATAAATATCTGGTAAAAGATTGGAAAATTTCATAGATTGCACCTACTTCAACAACTTTCCAATTTCTTCCATAAATGTATTAACATCTTTGAATTCTCTGTATACAGAAGCAAATCTTACGTATGCAACCTGATCTAGGTCTTTGAGTTTTTCCATAACTAGCTCACCGATTGCATCAGAAGAAATTTCCTTCTCTTCCATGTTAAAAATAGAACTCTCAATAGAATCTACTGTAGAAATTATTTGATCATATGATACCGGTCTCTTGTGACATGATCTAAGAATACCAGCTTCAATCTTTCCTCTATCATACTGTTCTCTAATATTGCCTTTTTTGATTACAATAATTGGAATGGATTCAACCTTTTCATATGTTGTAAAACGCTTGTGACAAGCTTGGCATTGACGACGTCTTCTAATAGCGTTGTTCTCTTCTGCAGGTCTTGAGTCGATAACTTTAGTATCTTCAGCGCTACAATATGGACACTTCATTATATTACCTCCGTTAACTTTTGTAATTAGTATCTTTAAAAAAAGAGGCACATTTAAGTGTGCCTCTCGAATATTGTTTATTATTTATTCTGAAGGAAATCAGGAATCTTGATAGTTCTCTCTTCAACAGGTGCACTTGGTTCTGTTGTTGTTTCAGGCTTTGAAGCTGGCTGAGCCGGCTGATTAAAGCTGAATGAAGGTTTCTTAGGAGTTGAGTTGAAACCAAATGGCTTGCTAGAAACTGTGTCTGGCTCACCAATACCTGTTGCCATTACTGTGATTGAGCACTCGTCTGGGTATGTATCCTCATAACGAACACCAAAGATGATATTAGCATCTTCACCAGCAAGCTCTTGAACGTAGCTTGCAGCTTCATTAGCTTCGAACAAGCTAACGTCACCAGTAATGTTAAGAATAACATTCTTAGCTCCTTCAATAGTTGTATCTAGAAGTGGAGATGTAACAGCTGCCTGTACTGCCTCTGCTGCCTTCTCATCACCGCTTGCTTCACCGATACCGATATGCGCAATACCAGCATCTCTCATTACAGTCTGAACGTCCGCGAAGTCTAAGTTGATTAGAGATGGGATGTTAATAAGATCTGTAATACCCTGAACTGACTGCTGTAGAACCTCATCAGCCTTCTTCAAAGCTTCAGGGAATGTTGTGCGCTTATCAACGATTTCTAATAACTTATCATTAGGGATAATGATAAGAGTATCTACATTTTCTTTAAGTCTCTCGATACCTTCTGTAGCATTCTTCATACGAGCCTTGTTCTCGAATGTGAAAGGCTTAGTAACGATACCTACAGTTAGGGCACCCTGCTCCTTAGCAACACGTGCAACTACAGGTGCAGCACCTGTACCTGTACCGCCGCCCATACCGCATGTTACGAATACCATGTCGGCACCTTTGAGCAACTGAGCTAACTCTTCTACATTTTCTTCTGCCGCAGCTTCACCAACTTCTGGTCTAGCTCCAGCTCCAAGTCCCTTTGTAACCTTCTCACCAATCTGAAGTGTTGTAGGGGCCTTGCTTTTCTTTAGGTGCTGTGTGTCTGAATTAATAGAAATAAATTCAACACCACCGATATTTTCATCTATCATTCTGTTGACAGCATTGTTTCCGCCGCCGCCGACACCTGTGACAATTATCTTAGCTACTGCTTCATTTTCGTTTGTTGTAATTTCTAACAAGATTTTATCCTCCTTGAATAAAATATTTCCTCACTTATACAGGCACAAAAACACCTATACTAGATACATTTTACAATTCTATTTTAAAAATATCAACACATATTTTACAAAATATGGTATTTTTTTGCAATCGCCCACAATATTTAGTTATTATATGGCTTATTTACGCTTTTTCTTCTTTGTTTGTTTAATAATGTATTTACCATCTGTATTAAGGAACTTCATGTCCAAAACACCTTTGTAATTCTTTTCTTTAAGTTTAGGATACATATCACTAAAAACAGCTAGTTTTCTTTGCAAATTCTTTGTTTTGCCAAACTCAACCTTAAGCTTGCGTATCTTTATGCCAACTTCCAAAAAGTCATTGACGTACAATGTTTTTATATCGTAACCGTACTCTTTGATAGCTGTTGCAAGTTCAAGAAGTGCATTTAGCTTTTCTTTTTTTGTGACTTTGATTTTTTGGTAGAGTCCGATTCGCTCATATTCGAGACCTTTGACTTTAGGTACACCTTGGCATTTTTCACTGGAGACTTTGAGAACCTCACCACTTTTATCGAAGTAGTAATTATTTGTTTTGTCTTTGATAAATCCCTCAATAACCCTTTCATGAGCTACAACCTCAACTTTCCCTGGAGACTTTAGTTTGACTTCGTAATCCTCAAATAAATCTATATCGTTTCTGAGAAATGATATTTTGCTTTTGAGCCAAAAAGTAAAACTGTTGTCTATTTTGTGAGTATCCAAATACTGCTTAACTTCTTCTCTTGTAAATCGGTTAAGATCCGATGAATAATCCACTTCCTTGAGAGAGAAGCCAAAAACAATAATAAGAACAATAATTGCAATTATCGGCAGAGCGATTATGATTGATTTGACTATTTTTTTTGAAAAAAAGTTTTTTATCTTTTCCATACTACGCCCTTCCTATACTTTTTGAAACCGAGAACACAAGACCTAGCTCCGCAATAAGGAATGCCAGGGACGTTCCGCCGTAACTTATAAACGGCAGCGATACTCCAGTGTTAGGTATTGTATTAGTAACTACTGCGATATTCAATATGAACTGTAATCCAATCTGCAACATAACTCCTACAACAATCATAGAGCCAAACATATCGCCTGGTACGTATGTAGCTATAGTTTTCATTCTAAATAGAATAAAAATAAACAAAGCAACGATGCATACTGCGCCAAACACGCCGAATTCTTCTACTACAATAGAAAAAATCATATCATTAGTCGCCTCAGGCAAATATATTTTTTGAGTACTATTGCCCAAACCTTTTCCAAACAAACCGCCTGATCCAATTGCATACAGACCTTGCATAACCTGGTAACCTAGTTTGTTGTAGTGACTAGCAGGGTCTAACCAAACTTGTATTCTTTCGCCTCTGAATCCACCGCCTATAACATTAAGAATCGGCCAAGCTAAAAGAGCTAATATAGCTCCAAGACCTATAGACTGGAACAAAAACTTTTTGGTTGCTCCTGCAATAATAATCATCAAGTACCCTATCAAGAAAATGATAATAGACGAACTTAGATTTGATGTACATATCATGATAAAAAATACCGGAATTATTGTTGTTCTAATTAATATTTTCCAGCAGTTTTTATAATTGCCCAAAGCTGTTACGCCACACTTGGCAATTTCGTGAGCTGTAACTAATATAACAGCAATCTTAACTAACTCTGCCGGCTGGAATTGTATAGGTCCTATCTTGAGCCATCTTGAAGCACCGTTTAAAGAAACACCAAGAGGTGTTTTTACCATGACCACAGAAATCAATGCCAACAAGTATATAAGCCATGAGAATCTTCTAATATTTGAATAAGAAACAATCATTACGACGATAAAGGCAACTATACCCAAACCTGTGGCAAAAATCTGTCTCTTAAAAAAGTACAAAGAGTCATTATATGTTCTTGAAGCTGAGTATGAACTTGCAGAATATAGCAAAACAAAACCGAGCAGTGTAACAAATATACATGCAAAAAGCAGGCTATAGTCAAAATAACTATTGCCTCTTTTTTTGTCTGCAAAAGCACCATTTACAACGTTAGTTGACTGTATGCCTTTGTTATCTGTTTTTTTGCTTCTTCTCTTCTTCATAAACTAGCCTTTTATAATCCTATGTAAGCAATCATGCACAAAACAACTGTGACAATTGCGAATCGTGTAACCACTTGAGTTTCGCTCTGTCCACCTTCTTGGAAGTGATGATGAAGCGGAGCCATTCTGAATATTCTCTTGCCTTCGCCATACTTTTTCTTTGTGATTTTGAAGTATGTAACTTGAAGCATAACTGAGATTACTTCTATCAAATAAATGAATGCTACAAGAATGATAATCAATGGATTGTGTAGCATGCATGCCATTCCGGCAACAAATCCGCCTAGTGCCAATGAGCCAGTGTCGCCCATAAATACTTTGGCCGGATAAACATTTATAATCAAAAATCCTAGCAAGCCGCCTAGCATTGCACCAGATAATGTTACAAGTCCCATCTCATTAACAGCGTATGCTGCAAACATAAAGAAGCCTGCGATAACGACAGTTACGGATGAAGCCAAGCCGTCAAGTCCGTCTGTGAAGTTAGAACCGTTAACTGTTCCAATAACAACGACAAAAATAAAAACAACATATGCCCATGCCGGCAAAACCAAACTTATATCAGTAAAAGGTACTGCTATTGTTGTACCAGATTGTTGCATAACCATATATGCAGCAAAACCGCCTGTAACAAGAATTTGTAATGCCATCTTTTGGATTTCTGTAAGTCCAAGATTTCTCTTTGCAACGACCTTGATCATATCATCAATTAGACCGATAAGTGCAAAGCCGATTGTAAGAAGCATTACCGGCAATATTGTTCGGCAGTAGCTTGAATATCTCAACGCAAAAAACAATCCAGTAATAACAAATGCAAGCAAGAAAATAACGCCACCCATTGTTGGTGTACCTGACTTGCTCTGGTGGGATTTAGGTCCCTCTGCTCTTATCATCTGGCCAAACTTTAATCTTCTAAGCAAAGGAAGAATTATAAAATCTAGCCCAAAAGCAATCACTAGTGATGCCAAAACTGAAACTATTATTTGCATTGTTGTATCCATCATAACCTCCGTATAAGTAATACTTGTATTTTTATCCTAAATTGGATTAATTCTTTTTGTTTTTTAGAACTAGAGAGCCGTCATCACCTTCAATTATTCCATCTGAATAAAACTCTTGAGCAAGTGATTTTTTCTTGGCTTTCTTCTCAATCTTTTCTGTTTTTTCCACACCGAGATATGGAAGAACTTGCTTCATAATATATGTCCATAGCTCTGTGTTGAATGCTGTTGCCTGAGTGTTTTCCTTAGGACTATCCATCAAAGTATAACACAAAACCTTAGGATTTTCGCATGGGACAGCTCCGATAAATGACAATATATATTGATCCTTAAGTCTTCCCTTGCCCTTGCCTGATGTGTTAACCTTCTCGGCTGTACCTGTCTTACCACCAACTGTATAACCTGGAATAGCTGCTGTAGAACCGGTACCTGTAAGTACTACTTCTCTCAGACATTGTTTCACGTATGTTGTTGTATCCTTAGTACATGTCTCTTTCACAAGTGTTTTGGAAAAGTTTTTAACAAGGTCTCCATCCTCATTGAGGATTTGTTTAACAACGTGTGGTTCATAATAGTAACCACCGTTAATAAGTGATGAGAATCCTGCCACCATCTGGATCATATTGACTGTTAAGTTCTGTCCAAATGAGTTAGTTGCTAGTGTTGATGAGCCCATATCCTTTTCTTCATAAACAAGACCTCTTGTCTCGTTAGGAAGGTCAATTCCGGTCTTGCGACCAAAACCAAATCTAGTCTGGTACTCTACAGTCTTACTGCGACCAAGTCTAAAACCGATATGCATCAATGCATCGTTACAAGACTCCGCTACAGCCTTTTTAACACTAATAACTCCGTGTCCGCTTGTATCGTGACATTTAATTTTGAAGCCACCTACGTTTTGGTAGCCATCGCAATAAAATGTAGTCTTCTTATTAATCTTGCCCTCTTCTAACGCTGCCGCTACAGTAAACGGTTTAAATGTTGAGCCCGGCTCGAAAGAGTCAGTAATACAGTAATTGTTCCATATTTCATTGAGTTTTTCAGACTGTTTCTTTTGGGACATTGCAGCCACCTCAGCCTTACTATAGTAACCTTTGAGACTGTATGGTTTATTAAGATTAAACATTTTATCATCGCCCATAGCATAAATTTCGCCAGTATTAGGATCAGAAACAACGACCGCTATACGCTTTGGCTGATATTTTTTCATATACTTTTTGATAGCTTTTTGAACGATTCGCTGAATGTTCATATCTATAGAAGAAACAACTGTCTTGCCGTTTTGGGCATCCATAATTGTATCCTCCATACCTGTACTATCAGAGTCCATATATCCATATTCTCTTCCATCTGTTCCCTTAAGGTAGTCAGCATAGCTAGCCTCAATACCATTGTACGCAGAATTGTCCGCATTGGAAAAACCTAGCACATTGCAGGCTAGGGAATTGTTAGGATACATTCTCTTGTATTTTTTCTCGAACCAAACACCCTTTGTATTACCTACCGCTTCTTTTTCCTCATCAGTCTTAGCAAACTTACCTTCGATATAATCCTCGTATTCGCTAATCTGATCATAAGTCAAATCTTTAAAAAGAACCCAGTAGCTGTTGTCCTTGTGCTTTCTAATCCCATCTTCGAGTTCACCTTTGGAAAGGTCGAAGTATGTTGAAAGAGCATTAACTGTTGGCTCTAAATAATTTTTGTTGCTTAGAATAACTTTGGAGTCAACAACAAGGTTGTACACCATTACACTTGTAGCCAAAACATTACCGTTTCGATCCTGAATATCGCCTCGCTTATATGGTATAGTTCGACTAGTAAAGCCTTGTTGTGAAAGAACTTGAATAGAATATTCATTGCCGTTCACAATATTAATCTGCGCTATTCTAACACATAAACCAATCAAAACTAGCACCATTGCCCACGCAACAAATGCTAGTTTTCTGACTTGTTTTTCATCAAATTGTATTTTTGGTTTCCTACGTCTACGCCTAGGATTTCTTATATTTCTTCTATCACTCATAATTATTTACTTGGTATCTCTCCGTACTGTACAGTATATCCGCTATCAGTTGACTTGTAAATAGCTATTTGGTTTTCTTTGGCCTGACGCATACCAAGCTTTGTTGTAGCAACCTTGTAGATGTTTTCGCTTCCAACAAGTGCGTTGATTGAATATTTCATAGCGTCATTTTGTGACTTAACTGTACTAATATCACTCTTAAGTTCCTTGATGTTTGCTTTAGTCTCAGTTATCTGTGCCTGTACATTAAGGTAACCAACAAAAAGAGCTAAAATGAAAACCGTAACAGCTGCAAAAAAAGCAACTGAAACACCATTCATAGCAAGAGATTTATTAGGACGAGCCTGACTTTGTCTAGAACGTAGGTAAGGTTCAGGTCGCTTTGGATTAGTTTTTCTTACTGTGTTTCCAATAATATAATCTGTTCTTCCATAATTTCTAATTTTTCTCTCGCTCATTTTTTCACCTTATCTTCTTTCAAAAATTCTTAGTTTTGCGCTTTTGGCTCTTGAGTTATTCTCTATCTCCTCAGCGCTTGGTACAATTGGTTTCCTTGTTATTACTTTGTCTTTTGGTTTCTTGCCACATACACATACCGGCAATCCCGGAGGACATGTACATGGGTTTTCATTTTCCTTGAACTTAAGTTTTACTATTCTGTCTTCTAGAGAATGGAATGTTATAACACAAATTCTTCCTCCTGGTTTCAGACAATCAATCATCTTATCTAATGATTCCCTCAAAACATTAAGTTCGTTGTTTACTTCTATCCTTATGGCTTGGAATGTCTTCTTCGCCGGATGTCCACCTTTAATCTGTGCTCTCTTAGGAACCGCTTCTTTAATAATGTTGCTTAGCTGAACTGTTGTAGCTATTGGTGCTTCTTTTCTCGCCTCTACAATCTTTTTAGCGATCAGCTTAGCGTATCTGTCTTCTCCGTAATCTCTTATCATATAGAAGAGTTTTTCTTCTGTGTAGCCGTTTACTATATCAGCTGCAGTAAGATTAACTCTCTGATCCATTCTCATATCTAGAGCCGAATCATGCATGTAAGAGAATCCTCTGTCCTCATTGTCTATCTGATATGAAGAAACACCAAGATCTAATACTATTCCATCGACTGCGCCTATATGCAAATCACTTAGAATTGTGTCGATTTCGCTGTAGTTACTTCTTACCGTCTGAACCTGGTCGTTATAATCAGCCAATCTCTTACTTGCCGCTTCTATTGCATCCTTGTCCTGGTCAATTCCGACTAATCTTCCTTCTTTGGACAACCTCTTGCAAATTTCAAGCGAGTGTCCGCCTCCACCCAAGGTTCCATCTACGTATATTCCATGAGGATTTACATTTAGGCCATCTATGGTTTCATTTAACAAAACTGAAATATGTTTGAAATCCATAACAACCTCTCTTTTAAATTCCTAACTCTGCCATGTACTCAGCTAACTCATCTAAGTTTTCTTCAGCTTCATCGCTGTCTAGATAATCAGCCATCTGAGCATTCCATTTATCAAGATCCCAAATTTCGATTCTGTTTCCTACGCCTACCCAAACGGCATCTTTTTCTATTGAGGCGTGGTCCCTCAAAACTGATGGTAAAAGAACTCGTCCTAACTTATCAGCTTCGAGGTCTCTAGCGCCCGCGAGGAAAAATCGATTGAACTTACTTACTTTCTTATCTGTAAGAGGTAAGCTTGATAGTTTTTCCGCGAGAGCTGTAAACGTTTCTCTTGAATACGCAAAAAGACATCCGTCAAGACCTCTTGTAACCACAACGTGATTACCAAGCTCGTCACGGAACTTTACTGGGACTACTACACGTCCCTTAGTATCGACTTTTTGAGCGTGTTCTCCTATAAACATTTTTCTCTCCGGAGGGCAATTTTCTAATCGTGAAATTTACCACTTTTTTCCACTAATTACCACTTACAATATAAATATACACATTTTTCCACCCAATTGCAAGTACTTTTTTCAAAAAATTCCTTTATTTATGGGCTTTGTAGGCCGGTGTCAAAAAGTGGTAAAAATTTTCACAAAAAAAGAAGAAGATAGACTTTGCTATCTTCTTTTCTGAATGTTTTTTTATATTTTTTGCTTATTATTAATCTTCTTGGGACTCTTCCGGAATATTCTCAGGACGTTTTTTTAGTCGTATAGCTATATCAATTGCCACTGCAGCCACTACAAGAACCGCTGATAGAACTTGAGATATCGGCCACTCCACTCCCGGAATAAGCAACTGATCCGTTCTCATTCCTTCTATTATAAATCTTCCAATGCCGTATCCAAACAAATACCACAAGAATACTTCTCCGTTGAAAGCCTTCTTTCTTCTGAAAACTAGAATTACTATAAGAACAATCAAATTCCACAATGATTCGTATAAAAATGTAGGTTGAACTTGAACATAACCTAGCTCTACTAGCGACTTGCCACTAATATGCTCCATCTTAGAAGCCACTTGTTCTGGAACCTGGTCTATCGCAAACTCTTTGCCAAAGTACAATCTCATAACAAATGGATGCGAGTTTGAAACAGCGCCCCCGAACGCTTCTCTATTAAAGAAGTTGCCATAGCGCCCGATAATCTGTCCTACTAATAGTCCAAGCACGCCTGTATCCATCAAAAGACCTAGAGAATACTTTTTGATTTTGCAATAAACTATAGCTGTCAAAACAGCTCCTATAACGCCGCCATATATGGCCAATCCACCACCTCGTATATTTATTATCTCGCCGAGGTGCTCAGAATAATAATCCCAACTAAACACGACATAATAAATGCGGGCAAAAACAACACTTACAATAATCGCAAATATGGCAAAATCCGTATATACACTTGTATCCTGTCCTGTCTTTTTGGCCTCATATACAGCCATGGCTATTCCTAGTATCATTCCCAGCGCTATAATAACACCATAAAAAGCCACATCAAACCCAAACAGCGAAAAGCTTTTAGGCAATGTGTCTATATTAATATGTAGATTAGGGAAGCTAATTGCTTTGGCTAACAACATTATTCTCGTTCTCCTTCGAATTGTTCTTATAATAGTATACCATAATGTGTTTTGTTTTTTCACTAGTGTTAATTTTTTTCTATCACTACTTTGACTTAAACCGTTAAAAAAATATTTGTTTTTTTGTATACTATTGATAACGCATATAAAAACATTGTGATAAGGAGATTTATTATGAAAAAATTAGCAATACTCGGAGATTCATATTCGGCGTTCCCAGGTTCTTCACCTGATGACTACGCTATATGGTACAACGACACCGGCATTAAAGAATGCAACGACGTTCATTCAGTTAGCGAAATGTGGTGGTACCCTGTTGTTAAGTTTTTTGACTTAGACTTAATTACTAACTGCAGCTACAGTGGTTCTACTGTTTGTAATATTGGTTTTGACGGAGATGACTTTTCCAAAATATCATTCAATTACCGCATGAAGCGAGAACTGTCTCCTGATACTGACGTTGATGTTATATTGATTCTAGGTGGAACTAACGATTTTTGGGCAGCTAGTCCTGTAGGCGAGCCTAAGTACTCCGACTGGGAAGACCACGAGCTTAATTGTTTTTGCCAGGCGTTCTGTTACACGCTAGACTATCTAACTAAGCAGCATCCTAATGCTACTATTCTCAATATTCTAAATGACGAGATACAGGGACCTATCAGAGAATACACGAAGGAAATATGCGAGCATTATAATGTAGACAACTTGGATCTTGTTGATATAGATAAGGAAGACGGTCATCCTACTAAGCTTGGCATGAGACAAATTGCCAACCAGGTTAGCAAGTGGGATAGTTTTGTAAACAGCATTAAATAAAAGACTCCTTTATTATCTTTATGGTTTGTGTTAAAATCGGATAGGTTAATTCAAATTATAATAATGGAGGCATTAACATGAAACTAGGTATCGTAGGTCTACCAAACGTAGGCAAAAGTACTTTATTTAATTCACTAACAAAGGCAGGGGCTGAGTCAGCCAACTATCCTTTCTGTACTATCGACCCAAACGTAGGTGTCGTAACAGTACCAGATGAGCGAGTTGATAAGCTATCTGCATTATATAATTCTAAGAAGACTATTCCTGCTGTAATCGAGTTCGTTGATATTGCAGGTCTAGTAAAAGGCGCTTCTAAGGGTGAAGGTCTTGGAAACCAGTTCCTTGCAAACATCCGTGAAGTTGACGCTATCGTTCACGTTGTAAGATGTTTTGTCAACGACAACATCGTTCACGTTGACGGTAACATTGATCCACTAAGAGATATCGAGACTATCAACTATGAGCTTATCTTCTCTGACGTGGAGATTCTAGAAAGACGTATTGCCAAACTTACTCGTCAGGCTAACAACGACAAGACAGCCGCTAAGGAATTGGAATTCCAGAAAAAGATTAAGGCATTCCTTGAAGATGGCAATCTTGCAATCAATATGGAACTAACTAACGATGACGAAGAAGCTTGGATGAGCGAATACAATCTTCTAACAGCTAAGCCAGTTATTTATGCTGCTAATGTAGCTGAGGAAGACCTAGCAGACGACGGTGCTTCTAACGAGCAGGTTGCAAGCGTTAGAGAATACGCTAAGGAAAACGGTTCAGAAGTATTCGTTATTAGTGCTGAGATTGAACAGGAAATATCTGAGTTGGATGATGACGAAAAACAAATGTTCCTAGAGGACCTTGGAATTACAGAATCAGGATTAGACAAGCTAATCAAAGCAAGCTACTCTCTTCTTGGCCTAATCAGTTATCTAACATCTGGCGAGGACGAAACAAGAGCTTGGACTATTACTGAAGGAACAAAAGCTCCTCAGGCAGCCGGCAAGATTCACACAGACTTTGAGCGCGGCTTCATCTGTGCCGAAGTTGTTAAATATGAAGACTTAATCGAGTACGGTTCAG
Organism: uncultured Lachnospiraceae bacterium; assembly: GCA_902774125.1. Taxonomy (GTDB): domain Bacteria; phylum Bacillota; class Clostridia; order Lachnospirales; family Lachnospiraceae; genus Eubacterium_G. Next base: position 24,878 of record CACYHD010000008.1, on the reverse strand, counting down.
TATCAAAAGCAAAAGAAAAAGGACTTGTAAACCTAGAAGGTAAGGAATATATCGTTAAAGACGGTGATGTAATCACATTCCGATTCAACGTATAACGAGTCCAGTCATAATAAAAATAAAACAGCGCATCAAGAGTTTACTCTTGTAAGCGCTGTTTTCTTTTTATTATCATGGCGATAGCCACTACATAGAGACCATAGGTCTCTATGTAGGCTGGACTCGTTCATTTATTATATAACCGGCCAGCGTATGAAAGAGAGCGAAGCTCTCTGAATGGACTTGCCATAGAGACCATAGCTATTTCACAACAAACTCACTTATCGGTGTAGCATCAAACTTCATTCGATTGCCTTCCCATGTCTTCAATATACTATTAAACTTCTTCTTAGACACCTTATACTTTTTGCTATTTTTTGTTTCGCCATTAGGGTTATATGCATACATTACTTTTTGACCTTCAACATATGATGACATTGATAGTTCTGATAGCACTTCTTCCCCTTCGTATCGTACTCTTTTTTTAGTAAAGCTATTATCCATAGCCCCGCCTGAGCCTTCGTTGAGCAACTGACCATTGTCAATTACATAATATGCATTTCTAGACCAGCCTTCTGACACACGCTTAGGACCGTTGTTACCGTACATATATATTGCTATTATATAGTTTTGTTCTATTTCTTTGTTTCCAATTCTTGTTATTATAAGTTCTTCTGTTCCATCCTGGTTAAGATCCATAAACTCGTAACCAATTTTTTTGGCAATATTCTTCTCACTGCTCATCTCAGAAAAACCTGTAGAAAGATCAAGTCTCTCTTCAACTAACTTTTCATCGTCACCATCCTTAGCAGCTTGCTTATACTGCTTCAAAACAGATGCAAACAAACTATTCCCTTTAGCTTCTACCATAGCCGCCCACTCTTTAGCTTGCTGTTTGTTGTTTTTGGACTCAACAACTGTACTAGCAGACTGCTTAGCACCAGAACCTAAACTAGTTGCCTCTTTGGTATCATCACTGTTGCTAGAACATGCAACAAGTCCTACAACTAGCAATGATGCAACAATCATACTTAATAGTTTTTTCATAGTATTCTCCTTAATTGTTATATTTATCAAACGCTTCCTTAAATGCTTTGACATTGGCCGCAACATCACCTGAATAAACAGCTGAGCCTGCAACAATGACATTAGCACCCGCCTCAAGTGGAATGTCCACATTATCAAGTTTCACTCCACCATCAACTTGTAGCAAGCAATCATATCCGTATTGTTCGATAACCGCTGATAGAATCTCGATTTTTTCTGTGCACTCGTCTATATATGACTGACCGCCAAATCCAGGATGAACTGTCATAACCAAAACCATATCAATCATAGTTATGTATGGAGCCATGTCCTCTAGCGGTGTCTCCGGATTAATAGCCAAGCCAACCTTCATTCCAGCGGCCTTCACCGCCTCGATAGTTGCCTGAACATCCTCGCATGCCTCAACGTGAATTGTAAGCATATCTGCTCCTGCTTTTTGGAACGCCTCAACATATCTAATAGGCTCATTAATCATAAGATGCACATCCAAAAACTTTTCTGTGCACTTTCTGACGCTCTCAACAACAGGGACGCCAATAGAAATATTAGGAACGAACATTCCATCCATAACATCAACGTGAATCCAATCACAGCCTGCCTCATCTATTTTTTTAATATCTGCTCCAAGATTAGCAAAGTCCGCAGACAAAATTGATGGAGATAATTTAATCATATTTCTTTTCCCTCTCTTCTAATTCTTTATAAAACAAAACGTAATTATCATATCTACTCTGAGCTATTCTACCCTCTTCTAGCGCGTTTTTGACCTTGCAGTCCGGCTCGTTGATATGAGCACACGTATTGAACTTACATGTACCGTTCAACTCCACAAACTCCGGAAAACACTCTTTGAGAGTCTCCTTAGTCATATCCTGAACAAACAACGAACTAAACCCTGGTGTGTCAAAAACAAATGTATCACTATCAATGAGAAATATCTCAGAATGACGTGTTGTATGCTTACCTCTGCCAATCTTCTCGCTAATACTTCCGGTCTCCATTAAAGACTGATCCGTAAGAGCGTTAAGCAGCGAGGACTTACCAACGCCTGATGGAAAGGAAAAAACAGTTGTTTGGCCCTTCAAGCATTTTTTCACATCATCGATACCTACATTGTCATATGTACTTGTAACAATAACCTTGTAGCCGGCTTTTTCGTATGTTTCAACCAGACTGTTAGCAAGTTCACTGTCGCCTATGTCAGCCTTGTTAAAAACAACGATAGAATCAATTCCCTGATAATCCATCATGACAAGAAATCTATCAAGAAGATTCAAGTTGGGATTAGGTGCCTTGATTGCAAAAACAATCATGGCCTGATCCACATTGGAAACCGAAGGTCGTATAAGCTGGTTTTTTCTAGTCAAAACCTGAGTTATATTACCCTTCTTCTCCTTTTCATCAGTAACTGTAAACTCTACATTGTCGCCAACTAATGGTTTGATTTTGTCTTTTCTAAAAGCACCTTTGGCCTTGCACTCATATATACTGTTAGAGCTAGCAATGTAATAAAAACCGGCGATGCCTTTTATTATTTTTCCTTCCATAAACCTCTCAACTACTTAAGCTTAACTACATCTTCAAGAATAATCTTGCCATCTATTAACAATTCAATATTGGCCTTACCCTTTTCTTCGCCATAAACTTTGATTTTGTAATCTCCTGGCCACTTGGCAACATTAGAGTACTTGCTATCAATTGACTGAGCAGAACCGTTAAGAAGAACTGATACTGCTCCCTTTGTAATTGGCTCGCCCTCTTCGTCTAGAAGATCCTCCTTAGTAAATGTATATGTCGCCGAATATTTTTCGTCCTTTTTGGAACCCTTGCTCACAATAAGTCCAATGCTTGTTCCCTGAGGAGCAATGCTTCCTGGTTTGAGAAGCTGTCTTATAACATATCCTTTTTTGACCTTGTCATCTTCCACTTCTTTCACATTGCCAACGCCAAAACCTGCAGCAGAAATGGCCGCCTGAGCCTTAGCCTGCTTCTTGCCTACCACGTCAGGTACAGTGGCAACTTTTTCGCCAGTGCTATTCTGGCCTCTACTAACTGTAAGCTTAATGACATCTTTTTTGTTAACAGGAGCTTTTTCTCCCGGAGAAATGTCAATAACTGTTCCAATCTCTCTGCCGCTAAACTCATAGTTAATCTCCCACTTGAGACCTAGCTCGTCTAGCTCAGAAGTCACTTTGTTAAGTTCCTTTCCAACTAGGTTTTCCGGAACGTTTATTTTTTCAGGACCTTTGCTTAGTGTCAAAACAACTGTGCTGTTTTTCTTTATGCTAACACCTGGATCCTGATTTTGTCTTATAACATAATCTCTTGGATAATCCTCACTGAACTCTGCATCTGATGAGTAAATATATCCAATTCCATTGTCGTGCAATGTCTCTTCCGCCTCTTCCTTAGAAAGGCCGATAACGTTAGGCATTTCAACTTTGTCAGGATCTGTAGTAACTTCTTCAACGTTGCTTCTGCTTGGTAGTGAGTCACCTTGACCAATCATAAGTGCCGTAACTAATATCGCGATAATAATGAGTGCCAAAACACCAACAATCTTACCACCAACAGTCAAAATCTTGTCTGTTCTAGCGTTTTCTACATCGATGTCATCCTCATCATCACCTTTTTGGACAATGCTGTGTGCGTCGCTCAAATGCTCTGCATCCTCATCTGTAATCATTATTGTAGAACCTGAATCAACCTCTTCGTCCATGTTGACGAAATCCACATCCGGCTCAACTAATGAACGCTTAAGGTCTGCGATAAGAGCTGAGATTTTGGGATATCTGTTGCTTGCCTTATTCTGTGTACACTTGAGAATGATTTTTTCTAAACTGATTGGCACTTGATCCAAATATGTTCTAACACTAGGAACGTTGTTTTTGATGTGCATAAGGGCGATTGCCACTGTTGACTCACCGTCAAAAGGTACCTTGCCTGTCAGCATCTCAAACATTGTTATACCTAGAGAATAAATATCACTTTTTTCGTCAACATACTGTCCGTTGGCCTGTTCTGGAGAAATATAATGAACAGAACCCATAGCACCTGCGTTAACTGTGTTGGCAGATGCAGCTCTAGCAATACCAAAGTCTGTTACTTTAACCTTGCCTTCACGAGAAATCATAATGTTTTGAGGTTTGATATCTCTATGAACAATCTGATTGTTGTGGGCGCACTCAATACCATTGGCAATCTGAATCGCAATGCTTGTCGCCTCCTTGACAGATAGAGAACCTTTTTTGCGAATGTATGTTTTGAGAGTTACGCCTTCAATAAGCTCCATAACGATGTAATACATTCCTTTGTCTTCGCCTACGTCATAGACATTAACAATATTAGGATGTATCAAGCTGGCAGCTGACTGAGCTTCTACTCTAAACTTAGATACAAAGTTTTTGTCCTTACTGTATTCCCTTTTTAATACTTTCATAGCTACGTTTCGATTGAGCTTGTGGTCGATAGCTTTGTAAACATCAGACATTCCGCCTGCACCAACTCTACCCACTATCTCATAACGATCATGAATTATTGTTCCTTTTGCTAACATTTATTACACTCCTGTTTTTCAACTTATTATGTATTATTCACTAACTTATGGTCTAACCAAAACTGCCGAAATGTTATCCTTGCCGCCGTTATCGTTGGCCTCTGCAATAAGCTTTGAAACTGCAAGTTCAAGACTTGAATTGTCTCTGACAAGTTCCTTGATGCGGTCATCCTCCACCATATTGGACAAACCATCAGAACACAATAGCAATGTGTCTCCACTAATAATATTTACTTTGAATATATCAGGATTAGCTGATTCTGATTTAACAACACCAATGGCCTTTGTGATTACGTTTTTCTTTATGTGATGCTTAGCTGCATCAGGAGCCAAAACACCCATTCTAACCATATCCTCAACAAGTGAATGGTCTTTGGTAATCTGCTCAATATTGCGGTTGATAACGTATAGTCTGCTATCACCCACATTGGCAATATAAGCAATGCCATCTTTAATAGTACAAGCAACAAAAGTTGTACCCATACCGTGATAATCCTTGTTGGACTGAGCCATGTCATATATTTCTTCATTCATGCTCATAATTCCGGCATCAAGTATATTGCTCGGCTCACTCATATGAGTTGTAATAGCGTATTTGATAAACTTTTCAATAGCAGCCTTTGATGCCACGTCACCTGCCTGATGACCTCCCATTCCATCTGCTACTATAAACAGATTAGGTAGCTTGCCTACTGGCTCAGTAGAGATAAAAATACTATCTTGGTTGATTGTACGCATCAAACCTACATCTGTTTGTCCAAAAGCTTGTATTTCGTTCATTTAGGCTTCTCCTCCTAATTTTGATTTGGTGTCATTACGTAATTGTCCGCAAGCACCGTTAATGTCTCTTCCCATTTCTCTTCTAACGGTTGCTTTGACATGACATTGGTCTAGTATAGCACGAAACTCTTCAATGTGCTGTTTATTACTTTGTGTAAAATCTCTCTCCTCAACCGGATTAATCGGAATAAGGTTTACATGACAGTTTTTCATTCCAAATAATTGTCCAAGTTTCTTAGCGTGTTCAAAAGAATCGTTGACACCCGCTATGAGACTGTACTCGAATGTAACTCTTCTTCCTGTCTTAGAGAACAAATAATCGCATGCATCAAGCACCTCCTTAATGCTATACTTGTGCGCTATAGGCATAATCTGTTTTCTCGTCTCATCATCTGTAGCATGTAGCGACAGCGCCAATGTAACAGGAAATCCTATATCTGCTAACTTTTTAATTTGTGGCACTAATCCGCATGTCGATAATGTAATATTGCGCTTGCTTAGATTGTTGCCGTTATCATCGCTGATAACTCTAATATATTGCATAACATTGTCAAAATTATCAAGTGGCTCACCACTTCCCATCAAAACAATGTGATTGACTCTATCACCAATATCTCGCTCTACCGCGTATGATTGTCCTAAAATCTCCGAAACAGTAAGATTTCTGTCCAACCCGTTTATTGTTGAGGCACAGAACTTACATCCCATTCTGCATCCTGCCTGGCTTGAAACACATACAGTGTTGCCATGATCATAAGGCATCATAACGCTCTCAATAATATCACCGTCTTCAAGCTTGAACAAATATTTTCTAGTTCCATCAATCTTGGATACGAGAACATCATATATTTCTAGTGTTTTGATTTCGAACTTCTCATCAAGCTCTTTTCTCAAATCCTTAGAAAGATTAGTCATATCATCAAAGCTTGTTGCCCTGTCAATGTGAAGCCATCTAAATATTTGTTTGGCTCTAAACTTGGACTGGCCCATATCTAATATTAACTTTTCTAGCTGTTCCAAATTGTAGGACAAAATGTCTAATTTACTCATCTGTTTTCATAAATGCCGCGATAAAAAAACCATCCATGCCATCATGAGGCATAATACTTATATAGTTTTGGTCGCTAGCTACCTCTTTAGGTAAATAATCAAGAGGTATTCCTTTCATTTTTAATTCTTCTTCAATCCACTTGGCGTTTTCTTCATTTTCTTTTTTGTTAACAGTACATGTACTGTATATCAACTTTCCGCCCGGCTTGATATATTTCACTGCATTAGAAACTATTTTTCTCTGCAGTTTTACTAGGTCATCAAGACCTTCCTTTGTTGTATTGTATTTGATGTCGCTTTTGCCCGCTATAACGCCTAGGCCTGAGCAAGGCACATCTGCCAAAACAATGTCCGCCTTTGCTTCACTGTCCTTGTCAAAAACAGTTCCATCCCAAACCTTATATGTAACATTGCCCATACGACATCTGCTAGCTGTATCTTTAATCAAATCGACCTTAGTCTGCGAAACATCTCTAGCCTCAACTACGCCCTTGCCATTGCTGTTTTTGGTCAGCATAATATCTGCCATGTGGACAGATTTGCCGCCCGGCGCAGCGCATACATCGATAACATAATCGTCAGCATACGGATTGGCCGCAAGACCTACCAAAGCTGAGCTAATGTTTTGGACTGTTACAAATCCAGCTCTAAAAACATCTAGGTTATCTAAGCTACCTGCATCTTTGACTAGCAGCATAGTATCGACTATATCAGAATGACTAACAGTGACATTGTTGTACTCGAGATTAGTCACAATATCTTCTAGTGAAGCCTTAGAAGTGTTAACTCGAAGGGAAATATCCTTTTGGCTAAGACCTTCTAGAATTGTAGTGCTTGTTCCCTTACCAAACTGCTCATCCCACATTAGTATAATCCACTCCGGAATAGAGTACTTAACCGAAAGGTTGGTTGGATATTGTGTGGGATAATTAACATCGTCAAGGTTTCTTGCGATGTTTCTTAACACGCCATTAACAAAACCTGACAGTCCTGCGAACTTGTGCTTTCTAGCCAGTTTAACCGCTTCATTGCATGCAGCGGAGGCTGGCACTGAATCCATATATTTGAGCTGGAACACTGACATTCGCAATATTGCCACAATAGTTGGCTTCATCTTTTTGGTTTTTGTCTTAGAAAAACAATCGATTATATAATCAAGTTCGATTTGTTTTTCAAGCGTTCCCTTGAACAAATAAGTTATAAATGATTTTTGAACATTGTCTAGCTGATACTGAGCTAGCGTTTCGTTCAAAACAATATGACTAAGCACTCCATCGTAAACCTTGAGAAGCATTCCCAAAACAATATTTCTTTCGTTTATTTGATTGGGAGTTTTAGTCATCTCTTCTTCCTCCAAAAAGCAAAACAAGTCTTAGTAATTGCAAAATGGATGAAGCTGCAGAAGCGACATATGTCATAGCAGCTGCTCCTAAAACTTTTCTAGTCATGCTTAACTCTGCCTCGTCGAACATGCCAATCTGTCTAAGAATTTTGAGCGCTCTGGATGATGCATTAAATTCTACCGGCAATGTTACAAGTTGGAACAAAACAACTGCTGAAAAAGCAATTATTCCAATGTTAATAAGCAAGTGACCTGTATTGGAACGGAACATTATAGCTCCTACAATAATCAATACCCAAGACAATGTTGATCCTAAGTTGGCAAATGGCAATATGGCATTGCGCATCGCAATTGGTGCATAGCCTTTGTGGTGCTGAACTGCATGACCGCACTCATGGGCTGCCACTCCTACAGCCGCAACTGATGAAGATGCAAATGTAGAATCTGACAAGCTAAGCACTTTAGTACTAGGATTATAATTGTCTGTAAGTTCTCCTCTTATATGTACAACTTCTACATCGTAAATACCTTGGGATTCTAGTATGGTTCTAGCTGCCTCTGCACCAGTTATTCCCTTATTGTTGCCAACGCTAGAATACTTGGCGTATGTACTTCTTACTTTCCATGAGGCGATACCACATAAAATCGCTCCGATTATTACTAATATATAAGTTGGATCAAACCAATAATAATATCCGTATGGCATAGTTTTTCCTCCTATCCAATTATGTCTGCATTAATTGGCTTGCCATTCAAAAAGTCCTTGATTGGCATTCTTCTCTTTCCTTCAGGCTGGATTTCTTTGATGCTCAAAGCCTTGTTGCCTGTTGCTATAATTAATTCTTTTTTCTTAGAGATAATTGTTCCAGGAGCACCTTCTCCATCAACAACATCTGCATCATATATTTTTACTCTCTTACCATCTAAGCTAGTGTAGGCTACAGGCCATGGATTAACGCCTCTTATAAGACATTCCAACTCACTGGCATCTTTAGTAAAGTCTAGTTCTCCCAACTGCTTAGTAATCTTAGATGCGTATGTATAATCATCTCCCTGAGGAGTTCTTGTCGCTGTACCTGCCTCTATACTTTCAAGTGTGTGTAGTATTAGGTCAGCTCCTTTGAGCGCCAACTTGTCGAACAAGCTTCCTCCTGTTTCTTTGGCATCTAATTCTACCTCAAGACATTCAATAATATCGCCAGTATCTAAGCCCTCTTCCATGTACATTGTGCACACGCCGCTTTTCTTATCGCCATTTATAACAGCCCACTGTATTGGCGCTGCTCCTCTATACTTAGGAAGCAATGATGCGTGAACATTGATACACCCCTTTGGAGGAATATCGAGAACTTCCTTAGACAAAATCTGTCCAAAGGCGATAACAATTATTACATCTGGCTCTAGATTTTTGAGCACTGACACAAACTGTTCATCGCTAACCTTGTCTGGCTGATATACATCGATATTGTGCTCCATAGCACATTTTTTCACAGGTGTAGGTAGCAATTCTCTGCCTCTTCCTCTTGGCTTGTCCTGCTGTGTTATAACACCTACTACCTGATGATTTTGTATTAGTTTTTCCAATGATGGAACTGCAAAATCAGGCGTTCCCATAAAAACTATTCTCATTCCATCATCTCCTTTAATTCTTCGTTAGTATATAGCTTGCCATCAACCTTATCAACGTAAACAACGCCGTTAAGATGATCGTTCTCATGCAATATAGCTCTAGCCATAAAACCTTCTGCTTCCATCTCGAACTCATTCATGTCCTCATCGAAAGCCTTAATCTTAACATAGTTAGGTCTCTTGACCATTCCTGACTTACCGGGAACTGAAAGGCATCCTTCGAAGTCCTCCTGCTCGCCGCTTGTCTCTAGCACTTCTGGATTGACAAAAACATGTGGATCCGGATTACCTTCTTCATCTCCGATATCTACTACAAACAATCTCTTAAGCACGCCAACTTGTGGTGCTGCCAAACCAACTCCGTTGGCATCATACATTGTCTCAATCATATCTTCAATTAAAATCTTAGTTCTTTCTGTCACTTCTTTGAGCGGTCTGCATTCTTTTCTCAAAATATCATCGCCCAATTCTCTAATTGTTCTTAGTGCCATAATTACTCCTTACGCCTTGAAATCAAACTGCATACTCACATCTCTCATTGATGGATGATTAGTTGTAGCCTGCTCAAGGTAATTCTTCAAATTAACTAGGTTAGTTCTACTTGTACTCTTTAGATAAAGTACCTTTCTATATATGTCATTGACTCTGGCTACAGGCGGGTCTGTAGGACCGATAATCATTAATTCCTTGTACTTGTTCTCCTTAACCTTGCGGGCTAATGTGACAACAAGATTCATAGCCTCGTCAACATATTTTTGGTTTTTGTCCTGTAGCATTATGCATACAAGATTAGTTTGTGGCGGGTAAGCCAGAAGCTCTCTAAAAGCAATTTCCTGTTCGTAAAAAGCTTTGTAGTCCTGTTCACACGATGTTACTATGCTGTAATTGTCAGGGTTGTAACTCTGAACTACAACATCACCTTTTTCACCACCTCGACCAGCTCTTCCTGCCGCCTGGCATATCAACTGGAATGTTCTCTCAGCAGCTTTGTAATCCTGCTCGTTGAGTGACATATCTGCCGCCAAAACACCAACAAGTGTAACATTAGGAAAGTCGTGCCCTTTGACAATCATCTGTGTTCCAACTAATATGTCTGCTTCATTGTTGGCAAAGGCAGATAATATCTCGTTGTGACTTCCTTTTTTGCTTGTTGTGTCAGCATCCATTCGAAGCACTCTCGCCTCCGGGAATAGCTGCTTGATTTCTCTTTCAATAAGCTGAGTTCCCATTCCAAATCGGCCTAGATACTTAGAGCCACACTTGGGACATGCTGTTGGAAGCTGTGTCTCATAACCACAATAGTGGCATTTGAGCAAGCGCCCTTTGTGAAGCTTCAACGATACGTCACAGTGAGGACATTTGAGCACTTCTCCGCATTCTCTACAAGATACGAAGCCTGCCAGTCCTCTTCTATTGATAAAAAGCATTGTTTGTTGCTTTTGAGTCAATCGATCTTCGATTAGTTGTTTTAGCTTGGCGCTAAAAATAGTTTTGTTGCCCTCCTTGAGTTCTTCTCGCAAGTCCACAATCGACACGCTAGGAAGTTCTCCCTTTTCTCTGTATGTCAACTCATGGAGCTTATAAAAGCCTGTCTGGGCTCTGTAATATGATTCAACAGATGGTGTTGCAGATCCTAGAACAACGGTTGCATTGTTGTCGTAAGCACGCTTTGTTGCAACTTCTATTGCGTCATATTTGGGCACTGTCTCACTCTTGTAAGAGGATTCGTGCTCTTCGTCAATTACTATCAGTCCAAGATTACTAAACGGTGTAAACAAGGCTGATCTAGGGCCAATCATTATGTCCACATCTCCGTTTTTGGCACGGAGGAACTGGTCATATCGCTCGCCGTTAGATAGCTTAGAATTAATAATTGCAATTCTGTCTTTAAACTTTCTAGTAAATCTTTTTACTGTCTGATACGTAAGTGCGATTTCGGGAATAAGCACAATGGCTTGCTTGCCCTGCTCTATAGCGTGGGCTATAAGGTCGATATATACCTCTGTCTTACCACTTCCTGTTATTCCGTGAATCAAATGTATATTAGGCTTGTCAGTTTGTGGTAACCCCATTGTTTGTTTAATGGCATCGCTGACTTCCTGTTGCTGCTTGTTCAAAACAATGTCGTATTCCTTGTCGTCTGATACGTCCATAGGATTTCTGTAATTGACAACAGATTCAATTCTAATGTCGCCTAGCTTTTCCATTGTTTTGAGTGTTGATGAGGAAATATTAAGCTTATCCTCCACTATTGATTTGAGTATAGATGGATTAGTTTTGAGTTCCTCTAGCAGCCTTATTCTAGCCTTGGCATTCTTTTTGGCGTAAGCCTCAAGCTTCTCGTCCACATCCTGAATAGGAATGTTCAAAACTACTGTTTTGATTTCGTTTTTGGCAACTTTCTTTTTTACCGGCAAAACTGTCTTGAGAGCCTTGTTCATTGTGGCTCCGTAGTTTTCCTTAATCCAATATGCCAGGTTGATTAATTGTCCCTCGGCCGAGACTGCTTTTTCCTGCAGGCTAGTTATTTTTTTGAGCTTGTCTAGTGCGAAGTCGCTGTGATCAGTCAGTTCTATAACATATCCTGTTATAGTTCTGTTGCCCTTGCCAAAAGGAATAACGACCTGACTTCCTACCTTGACGGAGTCTTCCAACTCTTCAGGCACTATGTAATCAAATGGTCTATCCAGTTTTTCAATTGAAATATCAACTATTATTCTGGCAATAATCATTAACTAAACGCTCCTAGACTTTTGTATAAGCAAAACTATTTGCTAAGTTCTACACTTCTTAGGCAGTTAACCAAAAGCATTGTAACTGTCATTGGTCCTACACCACCTGGAACCGGTGTTATAGCACCTGCTACAAGTTGTACATTGTCGAAATCAACGTCTCCACATAGCTTACCGTTTTCATCTCTATCCATACCTACATCTATAACAGTTGCACCTTCTTTGATGTACTCATCTGTTACAAACTTGGCCTTACCTATAGCTGCAACAACGATGTCTGCTCTCTTGCATACAGCCTTAAGGTCTTTTGTTCTAGAGTGAGTGATTGTCACTGTGGCATTTTCTCTAAGCATTAAAATTGACATAGGCTTGCCTACAATGTTACTTCTACCGATAACTACACATTCCTTGCCTTCGATATCGATATCACTTCTCTTGATCATCTCAATGATACCCGCTGGTGTACATGGCAAAAAGCTTGGTTCGCCGATAACCATCTTACCAACATTAACCGGATGGAAACCATCCACGTCTTTAATTGGATCAATAGCTAGCAATATATTGTTTTCATCAATATGCTTTGGCAATGGAAGCTGAACAAGAATGCCGTTGATTGCCTTATCGTTGTTAAGTTCATCAATAAGCTTTAATAGTTCTTCTTCTGTTGTCTCCTCAGGCATTTCGATTTTTTTGGAATTGATTCCAATATATTCACATGCCTTTTCTTTGTTTCTTACATATACTGCTGATGCCGGGTCGTTACCAACCTTGACAACTGCAAGTGTTATCTCGATTCCCTGCTCCTTGTATGAAGCAACTTTTTCCTTAAGTTCATCCTTAATCTGTAGGGATATTGCTTTACCATCAATTATTTGTGCCATTTTTGTACCTCCATTTTTTTATTAGAACAAGCCTGTTATCTGGCCGTCATCTGTCAAATCAATACCGTATGCTGCTGGTGTCTTAGATAGACCTGGCATTGTCATAATGCTTCCTGTTAATGCAACAACAAATCCTGCGCCGGCACTGATGTATACTTCTCTGATTGTAATGTTGAAGTTAGTAGGTCTTCCAAGCTTATCTTTATCGTCTGATAGAGAATACTGTGTTTTGGCCATACATACAGGACATTCCTTGAAGCCCATCTCCTCAATCTTTTTGATCTGAGCTTCTGCTTCCTCAGAATATTCAACATCGTCTGCACCGTAGATCTTAGTTGCTACAGTCTTAATCTTGTCCTTAATTGACATATCGTCTGTATATAATGGTGCGTAGTTAGAAGGCTTGTTTGCGATTGTGTTAAGTACTTTGTTAGCTAGCTCGATTCCGCCTTCGCCACCTTTTTCCCAAACCTGGCATAGAGCAAAATCACAATTTCTCTCTTCACAGAAGTTCTTAATATAATCAAGCTCTGCCTCTGTATCAGTTACGAACTGGTTAAGTGTAACTACTACAGGAACACCAAACTGCTGAATGTTCTCGATATGTTTTTCTAGGTTAACAATACCTTTCTTAAGAGCATCAAGGTTTTCTTCTGACAAGTCTTCCTTGGCTACTCCACCGTTGTACTTGAGAGCTCTTACTGTTGCTACTAGAACAACTGCATCTGGATGTAGGCCTGCTTTGCGGCACTTGATATCCAAAAACTTTTCTGCACCTAGGTCAGCGCCAAAACCAGCCTCAGTGATTACATAGTCAGCCATCTTAAGCGCTGTTTTTGTCGCTCTAACTGAGTTACATCCGTGAGCGATATTAGCAAAAGGACCACCGTGTACTAGTGCAGGTGTGTGCTCAAGTGTCTGAATCAAGTTAGGCTTCATCGCATCCTTGAGAAGTGCTGCCATTGAACCAACTGCCTTGATATCCTTGGCTGTTACAGGCTCACCATCATATGTGTAAGCAACGATAATCTTGCCTAGTCTTTCTTTCAAATCAACGTAGTCAGTAGCAAGACATAGGATAGCCATAATTTCTGAAGCAACAGTAATTACGAAGTGATCTTCTCTCTCCACACCGTCCACGTCTCTACCACGGCCTACAATAATGTTTCTTAGTACTCTATCATTAATATCTACGCAACGCTTCCATACAACCTTTGTAGGGTCAATGTTAAGCTCATTGTCCTGCTTGATTGAGTTGTCTAGCATTGCTGCAAGAAGATTGTTTGCTGATGTAATTGCATGGAAGTCTCCAGTAAAATGCAAGTTAAGATCTTCCATTGGAACAACCTGTGCGTAACCGCCACCGGCTGCACCACCTTTGATACCGAAGCATGGTCCTAGTGATGGCTCTCTAAGAGCGATAATTGATTTTTTGTCTAACTGACCAAAGGCCTGGCCCAAACCTACTGTAACAGTTGTCTTACCTTCTCCTGCTGGAGTTGGGTTGATAGCTGTAACAAGGATAAGTTTGCCATCTTCGTTGCCTTTAATGCTGTCATAAAACTCGTTAGATATTTTGGCTTTGTACTTGCCGTATAGCTCTAAGTCATCTTCCTTCAAACCGATTCGTGCTGCCACATCTTTGATTGGCATCATTTCTGCTTCCTGTGCAATTTGGATATCTGTTTTCATCATAAACACCTTCCTTTTAATACTTTTTTCGTTGTTTTTGCATTTTCCTTATATATGGGCAAAAGGCTCAGGAATTCCTAAGCCTTTTTATTACTCCGCACTTGAACCATTTAACATGGCCTCAAACTCTTCCATACTCATTAGGATTTTGCGAGGTTTGTTAGTTTCTTCCTGACCAACAACTCCTGCGTCATATAGCGAATCCATAATTCTGGCCGCTCTGTTAAATCCAACTCTAAACTGTCTTTGGATAAGACTAGTTGATCCTTTGTCTCGCTCGATACACATTCTTCCTGCATCGGCAAAAAGAGGATCTCTATCACTACCACCGCCGCCGGCTGATACCTCTGCGTCAGTGACTAGCTTAGCATCAATTGATTCATCATACTCAGCCTCTCCGCTCTTAGACAAGATGTAATCAACTGTCGCTTTGATTTCTTCTTCTGAGACGAATGCACCTTGAAGTCTTAGTGGCTTAACATATCCTGATGGATAGAAAAGCATATCACCGTTACCAAGTAACTTCTCAGCACCATTCATATCGATAATTGTTCTTGAGTCAGTTCCTGATGCAACTGACAAAGCAACTCTTGATGGGATGTTGGCCTTGATCAAGCCTGTAATAACATCGACAGAAGGTCGCTGTGTAGCAATTATCATATGCATACCTGCAGCTCTTGCCAACTGAGCCAATCTACATACTGACTCTTCTACTTCCTTGGCCGCTACCATCATAAGGTCAGCAAGCTCGTCGATGATAATCAAAATCTTAGGCATCTTCTCAAGTGGCTCTCCATCCTCATTAGTCATTCCAGCATCAACTTTTTTGTTGTAGCTTTCGATATCCTTAGCTCCTAGTGAAGCAAAAGTCTTATATCTGCTTGTCATTTCCATAACTGCCCAGTTAAGAACGCTGGCAGCCTTCTTAGGGTCTGTCACCACGTTGTACAAAAGATGTGGAATCTTGTTGTAAACCTGGAACTCTACAACCTTAGGGTCAATAACAATAACTCTTACCTCTTCCGGAGTAGTTCTGTATAGCACACTCATTAATATTGAGTTGGTAAAAACAGATTTACCTGAACCTGTAGTTCCCGCAACAAGCATATGAGGCATCTTGGCCAAGTCGCCAATAACTATATTGCCTTCAACATCCTTACCTGCTGGAAATGCAAGCTTGGATTTGTGATTTTTGAGCTCGCTTGATGCAATCAAATCTTTAAGGTTAACTAGATCTCTATTTTCTTTAGGAATCTCAATTCCTACCAAAGCCTTTCCTGGAATAGGTGCTTCAATACGCACGTCCTTGGCTGCCATATTAAGTTTAATCTCATCAGCCAAGTTAGTAATACGACTAACCTTAAGTCCCATTTCAGGCTTGTACTCATATCTTGTAACGGAAGGTCCGTTTGTTACACTGTCCACCTCTACGTTAACGCCAAATTTAGCCAAAACATCTTTGAGCTTATTGGCATTGCGTCTCAACTCTGCTTCGCTTACGTTTCCGTTAGTGCCCTTTCTGTTTTCAAGAAGGCTTAGTGGTGGTTTCTTGTAAGCAATCTTTTTGTTAGTAGCTTTTGGAGCAACAATCTTGCCTTCGCTTTCTGCGTGTTTTTGCTCCTCAGCCTTGACTGCGTCTGTTATATCTACACCGCCGATATCGTCATCTGACTGAGACTTGCTAGCATCCTCTGCCATCTGAGTCTTGTTGATACCGCCGACTCTAAAGTCATTCTTTGCTGCGACCTTTTCAGGTTCTGCCTGAGCAGGCTTGTTATCGACTGGAAGTGTACCATCCATACCGAAGTCTGAATCATCGATGTGATTGACACCTCGTATAACTATTTCTTTTTCTGGTTGAGATTCAACTGCAGGCATCTGGTCAACTGCCTCGACTGGTTCCTCATGCTGTTTTTTGCTTCGACGAGGTTTCTTGGCAGAAATCTGGGTACTGTCTAAGTTAACTCCTCTAGCAGGTCTTCTTCGACCAGCTCTGCCCTCTAACTCTCTTCTTGCCTCAGCATTCTCTCTGGCATTCTCATAAGCTGCCATTCCTCTATTGCCTATAGCCTGAGATATTGATCTTTCTGTCAACATAACAACAGCTGTTATGAGAAGCAAAAATGCAATAATATAAGCGCCTACCAGACCGAATGCTGTGTGAAGACCTGAGCCTATCGCTCCACCGATTCCGCCTCCACAAAATACACCGCGTGAACCTTGTGTGTAATATTGTGAAATTGTATTAGCGCTTCTGCCGTTAGCAAACAGATGGAAAAAGATACACAAGTCCAAATAGAGAATTATGCTTCCAACTATTCTAAAAACAACAGTTTTGTTTTTCTTTTTGTTGAGAACGAACAGTCCTGCAACAGTTATAAGCAAAACCGGGAAAAAGAATCCCATACTTCCGAACAAACCGAGCATGACGCTTCTGGCCACTGAGCCAACCTTACCGATTAGTCCGAAGTTGCTAAAAAACAAAAGTGCTGCCAATGCAAGAATGCTCCAAAACTGAACTTCGCTAATCATTTTTTGACGCTTCATTGCATCAAGCTCAGCCTGCTTCTTTTTTTCAGCATTGCGTCTTCTAGTCTCAGCTGCTTTCTTGGCACTCGCTGACTTAGAACCGCTTTTGTTAGCTGTCTTATTCGTTTTTTTACCACTACTCTTAGTGTTAGCCATTATATGCCTCCTAATTATTGGCAATTACTTGTTTATTAATTGGTACTACTTAACAATAAATGAACCGATAATTGCAACGATTCCCAAAAGTACACAATAATATGCAAAATAAGTGAATTTCTTTTTCTTAACTACAACTAGCATTGTCTTAATGCAAATGTATCCTACAACCGCTGCGAACAACGCGCCTAGTATGTATGCTGCAGGACCTGTTGATGAGATATCTGCTTTCATCTTAGGTAATTTGAGAACAACCGCACCTAATATTGCAGGAATGGACATTAGGAATGAGTACTTTACAACGAAGTCTCTTCTAAGGCCACAGAACAATCCTGCTGTGATTGTTGAACCTGATCTGGAAATACCTGGTAGAGTTGCAAGACCTTGGACAATACCGATGATTATAGCATTGAGCCATGATGTCTTCTTAGGTGTTTTGTCTCCATCAGGAAGTCTGTCAGAAACGAACAACAATGCCGCTGTTACAAGTAAGCAAATACCAGGAACAATAAGTGTTGCAGATGCTGACTCTACAATGCTCTCAAGTACAACTCCTAATATTGCTGTAGGTATTGTTGAAACAATAACTAGCAATGCGAATTTTCTGTATGCTGATGTAACAATTCTTCTGTACTCTGGTTCTTGTTTTTTGGCTACGCTTAGAACGAATTCCTTAAGGTTGAAGCAATAGTCAACCAAAATCAAAAAGCCTTCAACAACAAGTTTTACAATGTCTTTCCAATAAACAACAGCTACTGCCACTAGTGTTCCAAGGTGCAATATAACATCAAAAGAAACTGTTGCTTCCTTAACGTGAAAGAACTTCTGAAATATAGCAAGATGGCCCGAACTGCTCACCGGCAAAAACTCAGTTAAACCTTGTAATATTCCCAAAAAAATTGCTTCAAAAATACTCATGAAAAATCTCCTTTTGATTTCAATCCATAATCTTCTATATTTTACTATTTTTAGGCCTGTTTTTCAAGATAAAAGAAGGCCCTAGAACCTTAATTCTAGGGCTTTTTGTCAATATTCGTGTTTATTTTTTCATATCTACATTTTGACAAGTGACTTGTACGGCAAATTGCCGCCAAAAATATCTAGCGCACTGCCTATCGTAACATCCAATGCACCTGCTGACATACGCTTGAACTTGCTTACTTCCTCTAACGTAGATATACCACCGGCATATGTAATCTTGTTGCCATGATAATTAGCTAGAATCCACACAAGATCCTCGTCCATTCCCGAACCGTGTCCTTCCACGTCAACACCGTGAACCAAAAACTCATCGCAATACTTCTCTAGTTTTTCAAAAAGTTCGACTGAAACAATCTCTTCTGTGAATTTTTGCCATCGGTCAGTCACAATATAAAACTTATCGCCTTTGCGTCTGCAACTTAGGTCTAGAACTATTCTGTCCTTGCCCACAGCTTCAACAAGCTTATTCAAATTGTCGTAGTTAATCTTGCCATCCTGGAAAACGTAAGATGTAACAATTACGTGACTCGCACCAGCGTCAATAAATGACTGGGCATTGTCTGCGTTAATACCGCCACCAATCTGCATTCCGTTAGGATATGCGTTAAGAGCCTTGTAAGCCTGGTTGAGCGAATCCTTATAGTACTCTGAATCTTTGCTGTTCAAAATAATAATGTGACCGCCATCAAGCCCATCTTCCTTGTACATATTGGCATAATAATCGGCGTCGTGACTCGCAACAAAGTTCTCGCTTGCAACATCACCTTCATCCTTCAACGTTCCGCCGACTAGCTGTTTAACTTTTCCATTGTGAATATCTATACATGGTCTAAAATCCATAATAACCCCTTTTAATCTAAAATCACTTGGCACTATTTCTTAGGCTTAGTATAATTGTCTGGCTTGTAATCCTTGAGGAAATTTCTTGCCACTAGTGAACAGATAACAAACAATACAAAAATACCACATACCAAAGCCAAGTAAAGTTGAAATGAACCTACTGTTACTATTACGCATGTGACAAGGAAAAACAGTGCAAATAAGACTGTGCAAACCTTGTTTAGTATTAGGCCAATTTTTATCTTTTTTTCTTCTGTTAGTTTTGACATATCACAAAAACTCCATGTTTTTTTTATTCATAGCACAGGTCGGAATAAAAAACTCTATGTTTTTTTATTCCTCAAAGAGTGGTGTTGAGAAGTATCTCTCGGCAGTGTCTGGAAGAACTGTTACTACTGTTTTTCCCGGTCCTAACTTCTTGGCAAGACGTATTGCCGCAGCCACGTTAGTTCCACTTGAGATACCGCACATTAAACCTTCTTTTCTAGCTAGTTCCTGAGCTGTTCTAATCGCCTCGTCATCAGAAACTATATAAATGTTATCGTAAATATCTTGATCTAGAATATCAGGAATAATACCGTCGCCAATTCCCATCTGAAGATGAGTTCCAATGTTGCCGCCAGCTAGAATTGCAGCGTTCTCCGGCTCGACTGCCCAGATTTCAATATCAGGGTTTTGGGCCTTAAGAACCTTGCCGATTCCTGAGATAGTTCCACCTGTTCCGATACCAGAACAAAAACCGTGAATAGGTCCTTCAACCTGCTCCATAATCTCAAGTCCTGTATGGCATGTGTGAGCCTTGATATTGTTTTCGTTAGCAAACTGCTGAGGGACAAAAACATTGCTGTCCTCTTCTGCCATTTTAAGGGCTGTAGCCAAGCACTTCTCAATACACTTACCTATATCGCCATCATCATGAATCAGAATAACCTCTGCGCCATAATGCTTAACAAGCTTTCTTCTCTCCTCGCTAACTGAGTCTGGCATAATAATCTTAACTTTATAGCCCTTTACAGCGCCTACCAAAGCCAGTCCGATTCCCTGGTTTCCACTAGTAGGCTCAACTATAACAGTGTTCTCGTTGATTTTGCCTTCCTTCTCAGCCGCTTTTATCATCTGAAGTGCAGTTCTAGTCTTGATTGAGCCACCTACGTTAAGCCCTTCATACTTGACCAAAACTTCTGCACAATCTTCATCTGTCATATGGTTAAGTCTCACTATTGGTGTATGTCCGACAAACTCCAAAACATTATTATTAATCATAATAAAACCTCTTTCTAATAGTCCTAATAAGTATACTAGAAAGAGGGTTAAATTATCAAGGTTGTATTTCCTCCAATAAAAAGGCACAGCAATAACTGCTATGCCTTGTTTTTGATTATTAAGTCGTTATGTATTACTGAGCATCCTTAATTGAGAAACTAATTCTACCCATTCTGTCTTTTCCTAGACATTTACATTTAACTCTATCACCTAGTGTTAGGTAATCTTCAACGTGGTTAACTCTTTCCTTAGCAATCTTAGAAATGTGAACCATTCCTTCCTTGCCTGGAGCAAACTCGATGAAAGCACCGAATTCCTTGATTGATACTACTGTACCTTCAAGAATCTGTCCTTCTTCAAAGTCTGATGTGATAATCTCGATGTATTCTTTAGCCTTATCGATACCAGCCTGATCTACGCCACAAACAGAAACCATACCTTCGTCTGTGATGTCAATCTTAACGCCTGTCTCATCGATAATAGCGTTGATTGTTTTACCACTCTTACCAACAACGTCACCAATCTTTTCTGGGTCAATCTGGATTGACTCAATCTTTGGAGCGTACTCGTTAAGCTCTTTTCTTGGCTCAGCGATAGCTTTCTTCATACATGTATCCATGATGAATAGTCTAGCTTCTCTTGTTCTAGCGATGGCACCCTCAACGATGTCACGTGTAAGACCGTGAATCTTGATATCCATCTGAATAGCTGTGATACCTTCTGTAGTACCTGTTACCTTAAAGTCCATGTCGCCGAAGAAGTCTTCTAGACCCTGGATATCTGTGAGAAGTACATAATCATCATCTGTCTCGCCAGTAACAAGACCGCATGAAATACCTGCTACCATAGCCTTTAGAGGAACACCTGCAGCCATTAATGACATACATGATGAACATGTACTAGCCATTGATGTAGAACCGTTAGACTCGAATGTCTCTGATACAGTTCTGATAGCATATGGGAATTCTTCCTCACTTGGAAGAACAGGCATAAGAGCCTTCTCAGCCAAAGCACCGTGTCCGATTTCTCTTCTTCCTGGACCTCTTGATGGTCTAGTCTCACCTACTGAGTATGAAGGGAAATTGTAGTGATGCATATATCTCTTAGTTGTAACGTTAGCATCTAGTCCGTCAATTCTCTGAGCTTCAGATAATGGAGCTAGTGTAGTGATGTTACAAATCTGTGTTTGTCCTCTAGTAAACATAGCAGAACCGTGAACTCTAGGGATTAAATCAACCTCTGCTGAAAGTGGTCTAATCTGGTCGATAGCTCTACCGTCTGGACGCTTGTGATCCTTAAGAATCATCTTACGAACAGTCTTCTTCTGATACTGATATACAGCCTCACCTAGAACTGCAAGATAATCTTCGTTCTCTGCGAATGCTTCTTCTAGTCTTTCTGTAATCTCTGCGATGTTAGCTTCTCTTGTCTGCTTATCATCTGTAAAAACAGCCTCTTCCATCTCTGCTGGTGGAACGATTTCCTTAATAGCATCGAATAATTCTTCTGGAATAGCCTGGCTTTCGTAAGAATGTTTTTCCTTACCAACCTCATCACAAATCTTAGTGATAAAGTCGTTAATCTCCTGGTTGATATCGTGAGCCATGTAGATAGCTTCAATCATCTTGTCTTCAGGAATGATATTAGCACCAGCTTCAATCATAATAACTTTTTCTCTTGTTGATGCTACAGTAAGCTGTAGATCACCCTCATCCCACTGCTTCTGTGATGGGTTAACGATGAACTCACCATCAACCATACCGATCTGTGTCATTGCACAAGGACCAGCAAATGGAATGTCAGAAATGCATGTAGAAATAGCTGAACCTAACATTGCAACAATCTCAGGTCTGCACTCTGGGTCAACTGATAAAACTAAGTTGTTAAGAGTAACATCATTTCTGTAATCCTTAGGGAATAAAGGTCTCATAGGTCTATCAATAACTCTAGCTGTTAATACTGAGTTCTCTGATGCCTTACCTTCTCTTTTATTAAATCCTCCAGGGATTTTTCCAACTGCATACATCTTCTCTTCAAACTCTACTGAAAGAGGGAAAAAGTCAATTCCATCTCTTGGCTTGTCAGAAGCTGTAGCTGTACATAATACTGTAGTGTCTCCGTAGTGCATCATAGCTGCACCGTTTGCTTGTTTGGCAACTCTATCAACATCAACTGTTAATGTCTTGCCACCAATTTCCATACTAAAACTTTTCATTTCTCTCGCCGCCTCCTGCGGTCTCTCCTTATAATAATTCTAATTTACGTAACCTTATCTATTTTAGCCCAACAATGCAATATAATCAAGTATATTTGAATTAGTTTTCAAACAGCCGGATATGTTTGGGCCACCTGCTTTATTCTATCATTTTTGTGTGTTACAATATTACAAGCTTGAGAAAGGGGATAAAAACAATGAAAAAACTATTATCAATATTTTTGGCCACTGTGCTACTACTCAGTCACACTTACACAACAAAGGCAGTAATCGGCTTCAGTATTAAAAATAACATGAAGCAACCTTGCGGCGTAAAGGTTAATATGAAAAGCTTCACCAAATACAGTATAACTTGGGCCAAAACAAAAGGAGCCAAGAAATACAAAGTTTCAGTTAAAGGCAAAAATAAGAAAACCAAATTAGTTAAGAAAAACAAAGTAACTTTTAAAGGTCTTAAGGAAGGCTACGATTATACTCTAAAAATAACTCCACTAAAAAAGAAGAAGAAAAAGTATATAAAAGGAGCTACAACTCATACCACTTTTTATACAGGGCTCAAAGAACCTGAATTCTACGAGTATAACTTCAATGGAAAAAGTATGTCGATTACCTATGAAACTCAAATCGGAAATGTGGACATAGAACTTTTTAAAGCAAAAGAATATGAAGGTACTTACGAAAAAGTTTCAACAAAACAACACACATACTTCTGCGATACAGACAACTATGCCGGTACTCCACCGGTTTTAACTCCGGCAGCAACTTTTAATGATCCGTCATTTGTGGCTGGAAATTCTTTTTTATACAAAGCTAGAGTTCGCAAAAAAATAGGCAAGAAAACTTACTACAGTGATTTTTCACCAGTAAAGGAAATATACGCCAAATACATAAAGCCTGTATACGACACTAAAGTAATAGAAAAAGATGATGACTATGTAATACTACAAATAACATCAAGTCCGCTCAATTACACTACTGATATCAGGTGGCCACAATCTGACGATTACAAACTATGCTGGTCACTTAACCCTAACAGATATGATGAAGAGTTAGATGATGAAAAACATACAGATATGTTTTTGACGTTTAAAGCCGGCAAAACAGTATACGCCAAATTAACTTTCAAAAAGAATCTTTCTGCGTACAAAGACGAAACTTATCTTGTCGCTAACGGAGATTATAGAGGACACTCTAAAACGAATAATTTTAGAACTCCATATAGTTATAATTTTCAATACTCTTTATCAAAAAATAAAATATCAATTTATCCAATTATTTTTATAGGATAATAAAAAGAGGCTCTTGTGATTTTTTCGCAAAAGCCTCTTTTCATATCAATTTATATCTCTATTTTAATACCTTTTCAAACTCCGGAGTCCACCACTCAACATATCCTTTTTTGTTAGGATGAATAGGGTCTTTCATATATGACTTATATAGAGCTGTATCTTTAATAGCTGTCATCTTATCATTGTTCCATAGATCAACTATCTTGATGTTCCATTTTTGTGCAATTTGTTGCAGTTTAATAACCATTGTTTCATATTGCACGCTACTATACTGTGTTCCTGTGTAGAAATATACAGGACAATTCCAATTGTTTTTGACATATGCGATTATAGTTTCAATGGCACCTATTACTGTTTTGTCGTCAAAACTATTAATATCAAAACTATCAGTCAATGTTCCTATAGGTTTGTTTTGGGAAGCATCATTAGTTGACAACTGCACCACGAAAAAGTCTGCTTTAGTACTTAGATTAATGTCCTTCATCATTCTAGCCACATATGACTGTGGGCCTTCGTTCACAAGAGTTGTGCCGTTGATAGCATACTTGAAACATCTTGTACCAGCGTGCTTTGCCTCTATCTCGTCTGCCATAGAATAACCGTCTGAACCGTATCCGTATGTAACTGATGAGCCTATCCAAATAATGTTTTTGCCTGACAACGGGTCTGCAGGGTCTATAGTCGCGTCCTTAGGAATCTGGTTATCGTATCCAACTGCCACCTTGCTGCCAGCCTTATATAGCGACATATTTCCGATGTACGCTAGGTTAGATGCGTTATATCCTTCGTTGGCAATAACTTTGATCTTGTCTCCCGGCTTTAGATTGAGATCTTCGCCCATCAGAAAGTTGCCAAAAACA
>CACYHD010000007.1 GCA_902774125.1 uncultured Lachnospiraceae bacterium | reverse complement strand
AGGGTTGGGCTGTTCGCCCATTAAAGCGGTACGCGAGCTGGGTTCAGAACGTCGTGAGACAGTTCGGTCCCTATCCGGCGCGGGCGCAGGAGATCTGAGGGGGGCTGTCCTTAGTACGAGAGGACCGGGATGGACCGTCCGCTGGTGGACCGGTTGTCATGCCAATGGCACGGCCGGGTAGCCAAGACGGGAACGGATAAACGCTGAAGGCATCTAAGCGTGAAGCCGTCCCCAAGATGAGATCTCCAGATCGTAAGATCGAAGACCCCTTGAAGACGACGAGGTAGATAGGACGGAGGTGGAAGTGCAGCGATGCATGGAGCTGACCGTTACTAATCGGTCGACCGCTTGACCTTAAGAAGCGGCCGTAAGGCTGAAGTTTTGCGTCTTGCATTTGGGATAGAAATATGATACAATGTGTGCAGTTTTCAGGGCGTGTCAAAAGCTTTGTGTGCTGATATAAGTACATATATATGCTTTTCGTCTCTGAATCATATGTTATATATTCCTCGATAGCTCAGTCGGTAGAGCACGCGGCTGTTAACCGCGCTGTCGTAGGTTCGAGTCCTACTCGGGGAGTTCATGGCTCCTTGGTCAAGTGGTTAAGACACCGCCCTTTCACGGCGGTAACAGGAGTTCAAATCTCCTAGGAGTCATTTTAAAAGTTTTTTTATTAGGATTATTTGGGGACCTTTAGCTCAGCTGGTTAGAGCAGTCGGCTCATAACCGATCGGTCCGGGGTTCAAGTCCCTGAAGGTCCACTATATGGCCTGGTGGCTCAGTTGGTTAGAGCGCCGCCCTGTCACGGCGGAGGTCGTGGGTTCGAATCCCATCCGGGTCGTTTCAATATAGAAGCGACTATGCTTTACTGAGAAAGCTAGTTCTTTCTCAGTTATTTTTTTATAAGACTTCTATATTTGGGATCTTAGCTCAGCTGGGAGAGCATCTGCCTTACAAGCAGAGGGTCACAGGTTCGAGTCCTGTAGGTCCCAGTAAACAATTTAATATGCCGATTTTCGGCACCATTACACATCATTATGCCGATGTGGCTCAATTGGCAGAGCAGCTGATTTGTAATCAGCAGGTTAACGGTTCGAGTCCGTTCATCGGCTTTAAGGGCGGATTCCCGAGTGGCCAAAGGGGGCAGACTGTAAATCTGTTGGCTCAGCCTTCGAAGGTTCGAATCCTTCTCCGCCCACTGATTCTTTTGAATCAATCATAATTATATAGCGCGGGGTGGAGCAGTCTGGTAGCTCGCCGGGCTCATAACCCGGAGGTCGTAGGTTCAAATCCTGCTCCCGCTACTTAATGCCCAGATAGCTCAGTTGGTAGAGCAGAGGACTGAAAATCCTCGTGTCGCTGGTTCGATTCC
This sequence comes from uncultured Lachnospiraceae bacterium, assembly GCA_902774125.1. Lineage (GTDB taxonomy): Bacteria > Bacillota > Clostridia > Lachnospirales > Lachnospiraceae > Eubacterium_G. Next base: position 42,923 of record CACYHD010000007.1, on the reverse strand, counting down.
GGCTCTGGGCATTTTTTATTGCAATAAAACTACTGGATCGAATATAGTATATCTATATTCGAATTTTTATTTTATATAGTACTAAATATATCTATTTTTGAGTTAGAATAATTGATAAGATACAATGAAAAAACAAGGATTATATGAAAAGTTAATAGAATATAGTAAGAATGGTCGATATCCGTTCCATATGCCTGGCCACAAGCGAATAGGGCGTCTATTCGAGTGTAATAATGTGAGCACTAGTGATGGCGAAAAACAACTTGACCCGTATGACATTGACTTGACTGAGATTGAGGGCTTCGATAACCTTCATGGTGCACAAGGAATAATTAAGGAAGCACAGCACTATGCTTCTAACTTTTTGGGTGCAAAAAAAACATGGTTTTTGGTTAACGGAAGCACATGCGGACTTCACAGCGCGATTAATGCAGTTTGTGATATTGGCGACACAATTATTGTTGCGCGGAATTGTCACAAAGCTGTTTTTCATGCGATAGAAAACAGAAATCTCAATGGAGTTTATTATACACCTAAGTTTGACGAAAAGCTAAAAATGTTTGGAGCTGTTGAACCTGAAGTTATTGCAAAGCTTCTCGAGGCCAATCCAGATGCCAAAGCTCTTGTTATTACATCGCCAACTTACGATGGTGTTGTATCTAATATCGAAGCGATAAGTCAGATTACAAAAAAACATGGTTGTGTTTTGATTGTTGATGAGGCTCACGGAGCACATTTCGGTGTTAGTGATTGTATGCCAATTCCTTCATACAAAAAAGGAGCTGATATCGTTGTTGAGTCGGCTCATAAAACTTTGGAGGCAATGACGCAGACCGGCTTGTTGCATCTTGGAAGTGATGCGGTTAGCCCTGAAAAGATTGAACAGCAACTTGCAATTTATGGGACAAGTAGTCCGTCTTATGTGCTAATGGCCAGCATCGATAAGTCTATTAACATAGCGGAGCAGCAAGGTGATAAGAAACTTAGAGAATTGTTAACAAGAATACAAAAATTTAGGGATTTTGTTAACAATTTGGAATGTTTTTATGTGCCATACGATGAATTAAAAACAAATCTTCAGGCTGATAGCATCGATGAAACCAAAGTTAGTGTTTGCGTTGCAAAAAATGTTATAACTGGCGAGCAGCTTTCGGAGATGCTGAGGGAGCATGGCATTGAAGTAGAAATGGCAACGAGCAATAGAGTGTTGTTTTATTGTACAATGGGAGATGACCTTAAAGCCTTCAATCTTGCAGAGGAGGCTTTGGCAAGTATTGATCAAAAAATAGCTGATTATAACCCTGCGAATGAAGATTATGTTAAAATAAATAATGTAGGTACACTTGAGAGTAAGATGACAATTTATGCTGCATCAAGATGCGACAAAAAACGGATTCCAGTGGAAGATGCATTAGGACAAGTCGCGGCAGACTATGTGTTTTTGTATCCGCCGGGTAATCCGCTGATTGTACCTGGAGAGGTTATAAACCAAGAGTTAATAAGCGTTATCGAAGAAAGTCTTCGACTAGGGCTTAATATATATAATGTAGATAATGGCATTATCAATGTAGTGGATGAATAATCACTACTTCTAATATCGAAAAAAATGGAGTGAGAGATGAACAAGATTTATGTAATTACAGGAAAAAGTAGTTGTGGTAAAGATACTGTTTTTAGAGAACTACTTAAGGATGAAAGTCTCAAGCTTAGAAAACTTGTAGGCTACACAACTAGACCAATGAGAGATGGCGAGACAGAAGGCGAGGAGTATCACTTCGTATCAACAAGAGAGTTGGAAGATTTCAGATTGAAGGACAAGCTAATCGAGTGCAGAAACTACGATACTGTTCACGGAATATGGAGTTATGCAACAGTTGATGACGGTCAGGTTAAGCTTCAGAAAAAAAGCTATCTTTATATCGGGACATTAGAGTCGTTCGAGGCTATAAGAAAGTACTACGGCAAGGAAGTTGTTGTTCCTTTTTATCTTCAGGTGGACGATGGACTTAGATTGCAGAGAGCGCTAAACAGAGAGCGCAATCAGGAAAATCCTAAGTACCAGGAAATGTGTAGAAGATTTTTGGCGGACGAGGAGGATTTCTCAGAAGAGAAGCTTGAGGAGCTAGGAATTACTAATAGATTCGACAATACTAATTTGACAGAATGTATTGAGCAGATTAAGGAAGTAATCAAACAAGAAAAATAGGAATAATTGGCAATTTATGGTAAAATAGAGTGTCGCAATGTTTGTTGAAAGGCAAGGCTATATGGAAACAAAAAAAGTTCTAGGACAAGACCATATAACTAAATATTTCGTTAACGCGGTAGTGTCAACTAAGATATCTCATGCCTACATTATTGAGGGGCCTGAGGGGTCTGGCAAAAAAGCGCTAGCAGAGGAGTTTGCCACAACATTAGTGTGCGAGTCAGAGGAGTCTAAGGCAACAGGTAAGGCTTGTCACAATTGCTCCGGATGTAAGAGAGCTAGTTCTTACAACCATCCGGATATCAAATATATCAAGTCGGATAAAAAAACTGTGGGTGTTGATTTGATTAGAGATCAAGTCAACAATGACGTTGGGATTTTGCCATACTCAAGCGACAAAAAAATATATATTATTGAAGATTGCGAAAAAATGACAGTGGAGGCCCAAAACTCTCTTTTGAAAACAATCGAGGAGCCGCCTGAATATGTTGTTTTTGTTTTGCTCACAACGAATGTCGACAAGTTTTTGGAAACAATTCTTTCGAGATGTACGGTGCTTAGCACTAAGCCTATTCGAGAAGATATTCTTGTGAAGGAGTTGTGTGACACGTTGGGCGTTTCTGAGTATGACGCAAGACTTGCAGCAAGTTTTTCAGGGGGACACATTGGCAAGGCCAAGGAGGTTCTACAGTCCGAGGATTTGATGGAGAATAAGAAGCTAGCTGTTAGTGTTTTTTCTTCCATACGTGTTGCGCCGATGATCAAGGTTAGGGAGTACAGCACTCTTATCGAAAAGCAAAAAGATAACATTGATGCTTTTATTGAAATGGCCATTCTTTGGTACAAGGATGTGCTTATGAGTAAGGCCAATGGAGGCAAAAACAATATAGTGTTCAGAGAGAACATTAAGACGATTGAAGAGGAGGCGAGCCAAATTAGTTTTGGAGGCCTTAACAAAATAATTGAGGCTATTGAAGCAGCCCAGACAAGGATGACTAGAAATGTTAATCCTAAACGAGTTATAGAAATGATGCTTTTGCAGATTAAAGAATATAGCAATTTGAAATAGGAAGGATAGATATGATAAATGTTATAGGAGTTAGGTTCAGAGAGGTTGGCAAGATTTACTATTTCACACCTAACAATATTGATGTTAAGAAAAACGACAATGTAATTGTTGAGACTGCGAGAGGTGTTGAGTACGGTACAGTTGTGACTGATATCAAAAGGATTGCAGACGACGAGCTACCAACACCAGCTAAGCCAATTATGCGAATTGCCACTGAGGCAGACGCGGCTACTAACGAGAAGAATAAGAAGAAAGAGCAGGAGGCCTTTGCGGTTTGTAAGGAAAAAATCAAGAAGCACGGCCTAGAGATGAAGCTTATTGGCGTTGAATATACTTTTGACGGCAAAAAAATTCTTTTCTACTTTACAGCAGATGGTCGTATCGACTTTAGAGAGTTGGTTAAGGATCTTGCGGCAGTTTATAGAACACGAATCGAGCTAAGACAGGTAGGTGTTAGAGATGAAGCCAAGATGCTTGGTGGTATCGGCATGTGTGGAAGACCACTTTGCTGTAGCACATTCCTTCCTGAGTTCGCGCCAGTTACAATTAAGATGGCCAAGGAGCAGAATCTTTCACTTAATCCAACAAAGATTTCGGGTGTTTGCGGAAGATTGATGTGCTGCCTTAAGAACGAGCAGGAATCATACGAGTATCTCAACTCTAATCTTCCTGACATTGGTGAAAAGGTCAAAACTGTGGATGGAACATTTGGTGAGGTTGCCAGCGTAAATGTAATCAGACAGCTAGTTAAGATTGTTGTTGAAAACGATGGCGATAGAGAAATTAAGGAATACCACATCAAACAGATTAAGTATAAGCCTAAGAAGAAAAAATTTGACCTAGCTGCTGAGGAATTGAAAAAACTTGAGGAGCTAGAGGGAAAGAATGATCCAAAAAATGCCGATTAAACTAAATGATAATGAAAGCATTGTGGATTTGGAACGCAATGGCTATAGCATAATACAGAGTAGAGATTATTTTTGCTTTGGAATGGATGCGGTTCTTTTGTCTAGTTGGGCTCAGGCCAAAGAAGGCGAGACAGTCGTGGACTTGGGTACTGGTAACGGTATTATTCCTATATTAATGGAGGCGAAAACTGCCGCCAGCAAACTTATAGGAATAGAGATTCAACCACAAAGTGTGGACATGGCACAGCGAAGTGTTGAGATGAACGAGCAGCAGGACAAAATCCAAATCATCTCTGGAGATATCAAAGAGGCATCTCAGATTTTGGGCAAAAATGCTGCAGAGGTAGTAGTTACCAATCCGCCGTATATGAAAGAGAACAGCGGAATAAGCAATCCGGAAAGTGCCAAAGCCATCGCAAGACATGAGATTAAATGCAATCTTGAAGATGTTATCAAAGCTGCTAGTGAGCTGTTGAAGCCATCTGGCAGATTTTATATGATAAATAGACCTAGACGACTTACAGAAACATTTGTTTTGATGAATCAGTATGGAATAGAGCCACGAACTCTCAAGATGATTCACCCTTATGTAGATAAGGATGCCAATATGTTTTTGATTGAAGGCGTCAGAGGGTCCAAGTCAATGATAAAGGTTGAGGAGCCACTTATTGTGTACAAGGCTGAAAACGAGTATACTGACGAGTTGCTCCAAATGTATGGAAAGAGGTAAGAAATGCCAGGGAAGTTATATCTCTGTGCCACACCAATAGGCAACCTTGAGGATATTACTTACAGAGTTGTGAGAGTTCTCGGAGAGGTTGATATTATCGGTGCAGAGGATACGAGAAACAGCATAAAACTGCTCAATCATTTTGACATCAAAACACCTATGGAAAGTTATCATGAGTTCAACAAGTATGATAAGGCCAAAGATTTGGTGAACAAGATGCTAGATGGCAAAAACGTAGCTCTTATTACAGATGCAGGAACACCGGGAATCTCGGACCCTGGGGAAGAGCTAGTCAAACAATGCCACGAAGCAGGAATTGAAGTGACATCACTTCCGGGAGCAACAGCTTGCACAACAGCCCTTTCAATGTCAGGGCTTTCTACTAGAAGATTTTGCTTCGAAGCTTTTTTGCCCAAGGATAAAAAAACTAAAGAAAAAGTATTAGAATCATTGCAAGAAGAGCCTCGCACTATTATAATATATGAGGCTCCACATAGACTCAAAACAACTTTGCAGGATTTGAAGAATCATCTAGGCAATAGACGAATCACTTTTTGCCGAGAGATGACCAAAAAATATGAGCAGGTTTTGAGAACTACCATAGACGAAGCTATGGAGTATTACAAGGTTAACGAGCCTAGAGGAGAGTTTGTCTTAGTTATTGAAGGCAAGTCCCTTGAGGAGATTGAACAGGCCAAGCGAGATAGATGGGACAATATGTCTATCGAAGAGCATATGGATGTTTATTTGAAACAGGGATTTGACAAAAAGGAATCTATGAAACTAGTAGCCAAAGACAGAGGCGTAGCAAAGAGAGATATTTATAATAGTTTAGTTAAGGAGAAATAGGATGGAAAAAACTAGCAGATGGACATTAATCAAAAAAATATTAGGTACAGCTGTTATTGTAGCAGGTATTGTTTTTATTCTATTGAATAAGGGAGCAATCGTAAATGCAAACAAGACTCGTGCTCATGTTGACCCTAATCAAAAACTAGTTCAACTACAACCTAACAGTACTTTCAAACAGGAATTCTATAGTATGAACGGTAGTCTCAAAAAGATCGGTGTGTACATGGACAACCAAGGTTTCCAGAGTGCAACAGGATCACTTAAGATGACTATTTATGATGAGAAGGGCAAGGTTGTTTGTACTGATAGTAAGTCGGCTAACACTATTAAGACTAGAAAGTTTACTTGGTTCAGATTCCCTGATGAAGTAAGACCAGAAATGGTTGGCGAGGCCAAGTACACTGCTGTTTATGAGTGCCAGGACTTTAAGAATAAGCAGGGATTCGGTATATACACAACACTTGTATACAGCAAGGACGTTAACAACGCAGCAGTTATTGACGGCAAAAAACTAGATTACGATGCGAGCATTAGAATGAGAATGTCTTTTGCTTACTATGATTATATTCTTTTGGCTAAGCTTATTTTTGTTTTGCTCTTTGCAATTGCAATTATTTGGCTTCCATATAAGAGAATCCAGAAGTTTATTGAAGCTAAGCTAAGCAAAAAAGAAAAAATTGGTGACAAGATTATTGGCAAGGTTGATCTTCAGAAATGGATCACAAGAATCTTGTTCTTTACTACACCAATTACTTCTTACTTTATTATGGAGATTCTATCTCACCATAAACTACATTCACTAGAAAGAAAAATATTCGGACTTCGCGGTGGTCTTAACATACTTATATATGTAATTATTCTTTTGGTTGCATATACTATTACAAACCGCATGCAGTATGCATCAGCAATCACATGGATTTTGACATTAGTTGTTGGTCTAACTAACTATTTCGTATCAATGTTTAGAGGCATTCCAGTGCTTGTAGCCGATGTTCTTTCTGTCGGTACAGCTATGAACGTTGCAGGAGGTTACTTGTACACCTTCGACATGTACGGCGTCTGGTCCATAACGTTGTTCGCCTGTGCCCTCGGTGTAATGCTGGGTATGAAGCCACAGAAGGGATTGCCATTAGTTAAGAGAGCTATCCCACTAGTTGCATCAATTATTATGGTTATCGGTGCTTACTGGTTATATGTGGGAACTGACGCAGTTGCTAAAATGGGAATCGAGGACAGCCAGTGGAAGCCACAGCTTACATATACTAAGAATGGTACAGCGTTGTCATTTATCACATCATGGAAATATATTAAGACAGAAAAGCCATCAGGTTATTCTGTTGACGAAGTAGAGAAGTTAACTAAGAAATATAAGTCAGACGATTCTTCTAAGGAGAACGCCAAAAACAAAAAGATGCCTAACGTTATTGCAATTATGAACGAGTCATTGGCAGATTTTAGTTTTGACGGAAATCTTGAGACAACAGAGGATTATATCCCATTCATTAGATCAATGAAAAAGAACACTGTTAAGGGACAGTTGTTCGTTTCAATCGAGGGTGCTAACACAGCCAACTCAGAGTTCGAGTTTTTGACAGGTGACTCAATGGCATTTTTCGCGCCAAGAGCAGTGCCTTACAACAATCTGCTTAAGGGTATCTTGCCATCACTTACTAGAACTCTACAGATGCAAGGTTACGCCGGATGTGATGCATTCCACCCATATTTGAGAAGTGGTTGGAACAGAGAGAATGTTTACAAATATTTGGGATTCAATCATTTTTATTCAGATGAATACTACAAGGGCGTTAATTATGTAAGAAACTTCATTTCTGATGAGGCTGACTTCAATCAGATTATTAAGGACTATGAGGCTTCTAACAAAAAGACTGACGCACCTTTCTATGAGTTTAATGTAACTGTACAAAACCATGGCGGTTACGTTGGACAGAGAGGTACAGTAGAAGAAAAAGTTAAGGTAAAAACATCAGGACTTAGCACAGAAGAGAACAACCAGTATATGACTCTTGCCAAGTTATCAGACGATGCCTTCAAAAAACTAGTTAAGTACTTTGAGAAGGTTGATGAGCCAACAGTTATTGTAATGTTTGGCGATCACCAGCCACCACTAGTTGAGGAATTCTACGAGACATTGTTCGGTAAGAAGCAGGCCAAGTTCACAACAGAAGATACAGCTAACTGGTATTCAACACCATATGTTATCTGGACTAACTATGATATCAAGTCAAATACTAATATGAATATGTCATGTAACTATCTATCATCATATCTTCTCAATATGATTGGTGCTGACATGACTGGATACAACAAATATTTACTAGATCTTCAGAAGAAAGTTCCAGTTCTAACAGCTCTATTCTATCAAGGTGATGATGGCAAGTGGTACGATAACAGCACAGAGAGCAAGTACAGCAAGTACATTAAAGACTACTCTAAGATTCAGTACAATGGATTGTTCGATCAGAAGAATAGAGTAGATGATTTCTTCTTCCTAAAGGGAGGAAACTACGAAGTTAAATAAAGCTTTGCTCTTACTATAATTTGCAATCTATAAAGCAGTTTTTCGAAAACTTCATAAAGAGCAAAAGTTTTTCATAGTAAAAATAGCTTTTGTTAAAACTTCATAAAGCACTATAGTTTAACCTTAAAATAACAACTATAGTAAGCACATGCTGATTCACGAGTTCTCTTGATGACAACTCGTTCAGTCAGCATTAAAAATCCGGGATTTGTGATCCCGGATTTTTGCTTAATATAGTTGTTATTTTTTCGGAAACTATATAGCACTTTATTCAATGTTTTACCAAAAGCCTCTTTTTTCTACGAAAAACTTTTTGCACTTCGTTGAATGTTTTCTCAAAATCTGCTTTATAGATTGCAAATTATATCGTGAGCAAAGCTTTATTTAACTTCATTGAACATTTTATCGAAAAAATGTTTTGTTGATTACTCAAAGTGCCTTCTATCTGTTGTCGATAGTGTGAAATATGTGTTAGGTGTTATTTTATTATTGGACTTCATTTTTACGGACCATAGAATATATAGCGTTTCATCATATTCTGATGGTTCATCCCAATATTCTGTTGTTCCACATGTGAATGAAAAAGAGTGCTTTTTTATATTAATATGATAATATATCCAATCTGCTTTTAGTTTTTTCATAAATGTCGAATATTTTGTGGATTTTTTTATATTAACTAAATGATTTGATTTACATTTAATTTTATCGATATAAAAAACATCGTAGGATGAAAGCATGGGTTCTGTCTTGTATCGTATAGTTTGACCTATATAATATTTATCGCCATTCTTTGCAGTAAATATTGCTTCGTCTTCTGAATTCCACTTTTTAGTAAGAGTAAGTTGACCGGTCTTAGTTTCAATATCCTCAAGGCTGAGGAAAGGTTTTCCTATTAATTCGTAGTAATGAGTGTCTATTCGATATGCTTTTAGCCAGTGGGGATATAACTTTACTGATTTGCATATCTTGGTTTTTGATGTATATTTCTTCCCACGCTTTTTCTTTGTATACCATCCGTTAAAAACATATTTAGAACGCTTTATAGATGGGGCATAACCTCGTTTCTCGTTGTGCTTGTATTTGAATTTTATTTTCTTTTTGTTAGCGTTAGTTTTGGCTCTGAATATTCCGTTATATGCGTTAAATGTGACTATGTGTTTATTTTCTTTTGCTGCAAAAGTAATATTGGTATAAGTAAAACTAAAGAGCAGTACAATAAATAGCACTAAAAAGATATTTTTTTTCAAAGTGATCTCTCCTAATAAAAAAGTCTTTTTAATAGAACAAAAGCAAAGATGGTTTGATAGATTAAATAAAAAAAGTAAATCAATTTACAATATTGTCTTCACTAGCAGAAAGAGTTACTTGTGAAGAGGGAACTACTTTGTTCTTTTTTGTTAGTTTGATATCCCATAGAACGTAATATTGATCAGGATAATTAGGGTTATCATCCTCTTCAAAAAAACTGTAATCATATAGTCCATACGCGAGGGTCATCATGTGTTTTTTTGTATTAACATAATGATTAGTACTTCCTTTGCCAGAAAGCTTTGTTAAGAATTTATAGCAATTTGTTTGTTTTTTGATGTTTACAATTTTTTTAAGAGGGCATTTAATAGTATCTAAAGAATAGTCATATGTGACATTATCTTTAGTAGCTGAGTCACTATAATCAAATTCAAAAAGGAGATTAAATGAACTTGATTTACATTTTAATGTAAATGGTAAATATTTTGTATTTTTTTTGATTATTTTAATGTTGGGATATGTTTCTTCAATTTCATCCTCAGATTTATAGAGACATCCAAGCGATTTCAAGTATTGCTTTTTTATTATATAGCGCTTAATCCAATGTGGATACAGAGTGGTGGATTTTTTAATCCTAGTTTTAGATGTATATTTTTTTCCGCCTTTTTTCTTTGTGTACCAGCCGTTAAAAACATATTTAGAACGCTTAATAGATGGCGCATATCCTCGTTTTCTATTTTTTTTATATTTAAATATTATTCGCTTTTTTGAGGAATTTGATTTCTTTTTGAAAATTCCATTTGTAGCTTTATAAGTTACTGTATAAGTGTTTTTGGCGGCTACTTGCACGTGAAGTAGTGTAATAGATAATAGTATTATAGTTATAAATAATATTTTAGTTCCTTTATTCATAATTGTGCTCCTTTTAGACGTTATTATAAAATATTTCAAATATAAAAGTCAATTTTAATTCTTGTGATGATTCTGTTATTATCTATACTAAACAAATTTTTAATTGAGGATTGAATAAATGGTAAAAAAGTAATAGAATTCTTAACTATGGAGGTTTTTTTATGAAAAGGTTAGTATATTTTAGTCTTATTATGTTTTTGCTTGTATCTCTAGAGTGCAACACATATGCTTCGGATACGAATATTTCAGGTCATAGAGTTAAAGTAATAAAGCAAATAATAAATGGCAAGACCGTTGTTATAGGATGTAATTTCAAAAATTGTGGAGTACATAAACAAAAAAAATATGGAAAAGAATGCTCTGCTGGATCAGATTTGTTGCAGATACAAGTTCTGAAAAAAATAAAAAAAGGTAACAAATACAGTAGTATTAGAAAGCTTGGATATAGTAGTTTGCAAGGTGGATGTATTGAGGGCAGTTATATTTATATTATGTTTTCAAAAAAACCAAAAGGAAAAGGTAAAAACAAAACGGCAATCGCCAAAATTGATTTGAAGAACTATACAGTTGTAACTGTTAAGGAAGTGTATGGTGCATCTAATATTATATTTAAACAATTAGGACATGCTAATGACATGACGACATTGGGAAAAATGTTTCATATTCCATGGTACGAAACTGATGGAAAAACCACATATACGAGTAAAGTAGGGTATATAAGTAAAAAATTAAAAAAAGATGGTAAAGCTAAAAAAATAAAGTCGAAAAGAAAGAATGTAAAACTAGCTGTTTTTGGTGTTGGCAAGAAAGCAAAAAAAATAATAAAAAGAAAACAAATGGATTAGTAGTAGGGTTTAGAGAAGAAACAAAGGATCCTAAAACAAAGAAATCATCTATAAAGAGATACCTTGACTTCTATACTTTCAAAAAGGGCAAATATAAGTATAAATGTAAAATTTTGACTATAAAGAAAAACAACTCTTTTCCAGCTACCCAATGCATGGAGTACTATAAAAAGAATTATTATATAGTTAGATTTAATAAAAAAAAGGGGGAAAAAGATAATAATTGCATAGAAAAGATTGGTTCAAATGGAAAAGTAAATGATAGATTTATAATTAAGGATCCTAGTTCAATAACAGTTCAAGATAAGTTAGATCCTAGTAAATGTTATAAAGTTAAGACTAAAAAGTTGAAGTGGGAAATAGAGTGTTTATGCCATAGTCATAATAGTCAGTTTTATTATACACAATATAGGCCTAAAAAGGGTGACAAACACGCATTTTTGTACTATGCAGATATTAAACAAGGAGCATTTGAATGAAAAAAATATTTTTTTTAAGTCTCTGTTTGACTTTGGCATTATTATTTTTGAAAGCTAATGTCGTAAAAGCAGACGAAAACAAAGTTGAAATATGGAGTTATTCATTAGATGAAAGAATAGAGCATAGGTCAATCAAAGTTGGTGGAAGCAATGATACATTTGGAATTATGTACTATCCATCTGATCTCAAAGTTGATTCTGTTAAATGGAAGTCTGATGATACAAGTATAGCTCGTATAGAAGGTGACAATGAAACTGCTACAGTATATGGTATTAAGGAAGGATGTACTACAGTAAGATTGACTGTTAAAACCACATCAGGTGAAACGCTGGAGCATTCTTCAATGATTTCTGTATATACGCCTGCAAAAGATGCAGATGGATATGTTAGCAGCAAAGCTACCTTTTATAGAGGGGCGGATAGCAGTTCATGGATAAGATCAGAAGATGTTAAAAAAGGGCAAAATGTTGAAGTACTTGGTGTTTGTGGCAAGTATTGCTATTTGTCGTTGCCAGATGACTATACATTCGATGATGACAGAAGTGCAAGAACAACTTATGCATTAAAATCTAAGATATATATTCCTGTTAAGAAAGTAGTTTTAGATAAAACACAAATGGATTTAGGGCTTAACAAAACAGTGGGATTAAAAGCGACAGTTTTGCCTTCTATAGCTACCGATAAGTCATTGACGTGGAAAACAAGTAGAAATGGCATAGTAAATGTTAGTGGAAACGGAGTTGTTAAAGCGGTTGGAATAGGAACTACTAATGTTATTGTAAAGTCGACTAATAATAAAAGTGCGAGTTGCAGCACGACAGTTCTTCAAGGTAAGGGGGCATCTGAATTAGGAGATTTCAAACTATATAAGGTTAGTACAACATGGGGTTCTAATACTGTAAGATATGAGAGATGTCATGGGGCTAACTTTTATGCCTTATATGTCGGCATTAAGAGAAAAGATGGAACATATGACTGGGAAAATATATATGAAAGTTATGGCAGAATTGATAATGGAGATATCGTAGATGATGACTTTGCCGATAATGGAAAAACTTACTATTATAAAAAAAAAAAAAAAAACTATATATTAGATAAAAATGATGATTTTGTTGAAGTTCAGAAAAAAACAAGTAACATAGTAAAGATTAAAACAGCAAAGCCTAATTTGAAAGCAGTATTATCTGGGAAGAAAAATGTCAAGCTTACTTGGAATAAGTTTTCAAAAGAGGGTGCCAAGAAGCAAGGATATATTATTTATAGAAAGACAAAAGGTAAAAAGTATACTACAGTGAAAACTATTGATAATAAGAAGACTACATCTTTTACTGATAAAAAAACAACTTATAAAACTAAATACGAGTTTGCTGTTAGAGCTTTTTATAAAAATAAAAAAGGCAAAACGATTTTCACACCATATAGTAATGATTGTGAGATAAAAACAAAGAAGAAATAGTTGGAGGGAAAATGAAACGAGTATTAGTAATCATAGTGAGTTTGATAATATTGGGCACAATGCCAGTGGGCGACACTGTGGCAGAGGAACAAATAAGTATAGAACCGCCACAATATGTACGTGTGATAAATAAGAGCAAAAAACTAGTTGTGAAGTGGAACAAAATTCCTAATGCCACTTATATTGTCTACAAGAATGGCAAGAAGTTAAAAACTTTAAAATCTACTAAGTTATCTGACAAAAAAGTCAAATTAAATAAAACGTATAAGTACAAGGTTGCAACTTGCCAGACTATCGGCGGGAAGAATGTTGAGAGCAAAAAAAGTTTTCAGGTTTCTGCAAGACTTGTGAACAAGAAGTCGAAGAAGGTTAATGCTTCAAAGTTTTCTAAAGTTAAAGCTGTTTATAGTATGGGAATAAATGGTCAGATAACTATTAAAGCCAATGCTAAGGCTAGCAAGAAAAATAAGAAGAAAAAATTGTTTGATAAGAAGATAAGGTGGCTTCAGACACCGAATGATTTGGCTACTATTTCTAATAAAGGAGTAGTTACGGCTAATAACAATTTGAAAACAGGTAAAGTTGTTTTTTATGCTATAGCTCATAATGGAATGAAAAAGAAAGTTACGGTAAATGTTACTAATCAAGCTTATCCTAGTTCGTACAAAAACTTGTATGGTGTAGAAGAGGAAATAAAACCTATCATAACAACTTATAAAAAGGAAATACAGGATATTGTTAATTATTTTGAATTCATAAAAGGACCGATGGACATATCATTTGATATAGATGATGAAGGTAATTTAAAACAGAGTGTTGAAACAGAATTGGATAGTAAGATCAAAGATGAGTTATACAATATTGTTCACAATATGCCTGTTACAATTACAGTGACTAAAAAATATATTAGAGTTGAGAGAGTTGATAAAACTGTTTATAAAACTGAGAGGGTAAATGCAATTGTATACGGTTTTGCTAGAAGTACATATTCGCAATGTAATAATGAGTATGGTGGTTTGATTGAAATAGCACCGCATTGGTATACACAGTTTTATGAATACTATGTGTAGTAACTGTTTGAAAGATAGGTGAAATTTTGATATTATTTTAGGGATGAACTACGGTCTGGATGCTGGTTTTGCTGAGGCGCCCGAGGCGCAAGTAAATACAGGCAGCAGTCTAGTTAAAGGGAAGTCCGGTGAGAATCCGGCACAGTCTATCTCTACTGTATGGGGGACGAAAAAGCAATATGCCACGGTATGTCGATACTTGCGAAGCAAGTGTTGACCAACGATATGTTGATGTGTATTGGAAGGCGCTTTAGTAGAATGAACCTAAGTCAGGATACGTCAACGTAGTTTAGCCAAAATCATAAGCAAGATGAGGAGGTTATTATGAGAAAGGTATTAGGCAGAATCATTGCTATAGTAGCAGTGATTGCTTTGAGCTTTACTGTTGCTCAGGGCTATGTTGCAAAAGCAGCAGACGAGGAAACAATAACAGTTTATGTAACTATTGAAAAAACTTCAATTGGTCAAGGTTTCTTAATTGAGCCTACAAGACTAGTAGTACCAAAGGGAACTACAGCAAAGGAAGCTATTGAAGAAGCATTGGAAGAAGAAGGTGGCGATTATTCACTAAAGATAACTGAAACTCAGTTTGGAGGTTATATTTCAGGTATCAAAGATGCAGATGATGGAGAAGTTGATATTCCAGATTCTATCGCAAACCTACCATCATATACTAACTGGGATCAAACAGTTGTTGCTCCACCAAGCAATGATAACAATGATGGAAATGTTGATGATGACTTGGATGAAAAAGATTATAATAGTACATCCGGTTGGATGGGATTTATTAACAATGCTAGTGCTGAGGGCGGTTTGGACGCAATTGAACTTAGTGATAACGACGTAGTAAGATTGCAGTTTTCTATTTTTGGTTACGGTCTAGATCTAGGATATTCATATAATCCATCAGTAGAGAAACTTACTGTGGCTAACAAAGATGCACTTATCAAAGCAGCAGCAGATATGTGGTATTTAATTCCTGATAGTGATTGGGATGATGATATAGATAATGAATATGAGGGTGTTATTGATGCACTAGAAAATCATGATTTAACACAGGATGATGCTGATAATTTGTTAGGCAGTCTTAAGTACTACCCAGTAAAGCAAGATGAGACAACAACACAGGAAGTAACAACAACAGCTGCAGAAACAACAACAGTTGCAGAAACAACAACAGCTGTAGAGACAACAACAGCTGCAGCAACAACTGAGGCTGCAACAACTACAGCGACTAGCGCAGTTAAAAAGGTTAAGAAACCTGCAAGAGTAAAAATCAAGAAAGTTGCCAAGAAGAAAAAGGCAGCTAAGAAGCTTAAAGTTAAATTTAAGAAGGTTAAAAACGCAGATGGCTACCAGGTTGCAGTACTAAAGAGCAAATCAGTTAAGAAAGCTCTTGTTAAGAAATATACTAAGAAGACTACTTACACAATCAAGTCTAAGAAGATTAAAAATAAGAAGAAACTATTTGTTGCAGTTAGAGCTTACGCTAAGGACGGCAAGACAAAAGTATTCGGCAAGTGGTCAAAAGTTAAAAAAGTTAAGGTTAAATAATATTTGAAAAAAAGAATATTGTGTATTGGTTTTGCGTTGATTGTTCTGCTCAGTGGAAAGGTCAGCGCAAATACCATATATACACAAAAAGAGATAGATAATTACATATATAAATGCGCTACGAGACAGATGAGTACCGTGACTAATCCTGGTAACCAATCTATTGGTGGCGAGTGGACTGTTATGGGGCTGGCCAAGTCCGGTTATATAACAAAGGACTATGCCAATATATATTTGGACAATCTTTTGAACAAACTTGAAAGCACCAATGGTGTTTTGTCTGCACAAAAATACACAGAGTACTCTAGAGTAGTAATAGCGCTAACATCACTGGGCTATGATGCCTCTAGTTTTTGTGGATACAATCTTGTTAAACCGCTAGGTGAAGCGGACAAGGTTAAAGGACAGGGACTTAATGGAGTTGCTTATGCTCTTATTGCACTAGAATGCGGCGACTACGCTAATCCTAAGGTGCCAGCTGATTACACAGGGAAAATCGGAACTAGAAGTTCGTACAAGGAAAGTTTGGTGAAGGCAGCCAGAGCCAATGGTGGTTGGACGCTTATGGGTCAAAACGCTGACGTGGATATGACGGGAATAGTAATTCAGGCACTTGCGCCATACTACACTAAGGATTCGGAAGTACAAAAAGAAATAAATAAGGCTCTACAATTTTTGAGTGAGAGTCAGATGGATAACGGAGGCTTTGCAACGGTAGGAAAAGAAACATGCGAGAGTAGTGCGCAGGCAATTGTTGCTTTGTCCTCGGTAGGTGTTAAGCTTAATGATGATAGATTCATCAAAAAGGGCAATAATGTTTTGGACGGGCTACTTAGATATTATATAGAAGAGTCTGGAGGGTTTGCACATTTGTTGAATGGCAAGTGCAATCAAATGGCTACAGATCAGGCTATGTATGCTCTAGTGGCAAGTAAGATTATGGCTGAGAAGGAAAGTTCCGCCGGGACTATCAAGCCTTTTTATGACTTGGTCAAGCACAAGGCCAAAGGGAAAAAGCTTAAGAAAATCAATAAAAAAACACTAAAAAAGCAAATCAAAAAAACAAAGGCAAAAATAAAAAAACAAAAGAGAGCAGTAAGCTCTAAAAACATTCAACCGGTAACTGCGGCAATAAATAGTGCAACAGTTACTAAGCATAAAAAGCACAAAAAACATAAAAAAGCAAAAAAAGCAACAACAGTGATTACAAGCTCGATTAGCACTACAGTAGTTGCGACAGAGCATAACAATAAAAAAGTAACGAGCAAGAAAAAAGAAGCTTCAAAAACAAACATATTGTTGCCACTTATTGTAATATGGATAATAATGGTAGTAGGTGGAATAGTATTTTTCAAGAAAAGTGGAGGCAAAAATGTATAGGGATAGCAGAAAAGGTAGAATAATATATTCATTGTTTTTGGTTGTGGCGACAGCGCTGATAGTTTACTTCGCAGGTAACTTTGCCAGAGGCGGAAACAACGAAACAAGCAAGGGCTTATCAACAGAGTTAACTGGAGGTAAGTGTACTATTGAGGTGGAGTGCAAGACTGTTTTGGACCACAGGGATATGCTAGACCTTGATCTTAGAAAGCTAGTTCCAAAGGGCGGAATTATTCTCAAAAAGACAGAGGTAGATCTGGAAAAAAATGATTCAGCTTTTACTGTACTGGCAAGAGTCTTGAAGGAAAATGATATTAACTACGAGACAAGTGGAACTTCGGACAATATTTACGTAAAGGGAATCGGCGATTTTTATGAGTTTTCTTGCGGTCAGCAGTCAGGATGGCTTTATTCCGTTAACGGAGTGCAGCCCAAGATTAGCTCAGCAGCTCGCCAGGTTAAAGCCGGCGACGAGATTGTTTGGCACTTTACTTGTGAAATGGGAGATTTTAAATAATGAATCAAACCTTTTACCGGGATGAAATGCGAGAAGTTCATCCAATAAGCAGTTTAATATTTTTTGCTGTAGTAATAGGCATTACAATGTTTAATATGCACACGGCATTATTGCTATTGTCGTTTTGTTGTGGAAGTGTATATTACTTTGTGGTGAGAAAACTAGACGGGGTAAAAGGCTATTGTGGAATTATATTGTTAATGATTTTGTGTGGTGTTGTTAATCCTTTGTTTTCTCACAGGGGGCACACCACACTTT
The DNA here is from genome assembly GCA_902774125.1 of uncultured Lachnospiraceae bacterium. Lineage (GTDB taxonomy): Bacteria > Bacillota > Clostridia > Lachnospirales > Lachnospiraceae > Eubacterium_G. The sequence goes on along the minus strand of CACYHD010000007.1, from coordinate 24,899 downwards.
TCTATTTGCCGACAGGAAGTCCGGTAACTTTTGAGGCAGTATTTTACGGAATGCTTACAGGCCTGATGATAGGCAGCATGATGATATGGATATTGGCCCTAGCCAATGTAATGACTAGCTCTAGAATTATTGCAACAGTAGGAAGAAGGGCTCCTAGAATAGCGACTATGCTATCACTTATTTTTAGATTTATTCCAATGTACAATGCCAGGGCTAAGGAGACTAGAGATGTTCTTGATGCCAACAATATTGGTGGAGGCAGCCCGGTGCAAAAGGCCGGTCATGTTTTTTCGATAACGACAACATGGGCTTTGGAGAGTTCCATCGAGACAGCCTATTCAATGAAGGCTAGAGAATATGGAAGCGGGCCAAAAACATTTTTGCAAAGACAACGCTTCGGTATACGAGACGGCGTTGTTGCAGCTGTTTCAATTGCTGTTATGGCGATGGTTATTGTGGCTTTTGCAACAGGCAATTTGCGACAAAGCTTCTATCCAACAGTAAATATGAAAAACCAGGTGTTGGTTGACATAATATTTGGAGTGTTTTGTCTTATTCCGTTGATAATTAATTTAGGAGAAAATATTAGATGGCTATTATTAAAGCGCAAAATATAAGTTTTAAATATAATACAGGGGACCAAAACATATTGGATAATCTTTCCTTGGAAGTTGAAAAAGGAGAGATTGTTGTCGTTGGTGGTCAAACAGGATGCGGCAAGACTACATTCCTTAGATTGCTCAAAAAAGAGATAGCTCCAAGCGGCGAGCTGACAGGAAATTTGGAAGTGGCCGGCAAGGTTGGATATGTTTTCCAAAACCCTGATACTCAGATTGTGACGGAGAAAGTTTACAGTGAGTTGGCCTTCGGCCTTGAGAATATGGGTATGAGCAATGAGATGATGAGGCTCAGAATAGCCGAGCTTTGCGAGTACTTCGGAATGACTGAGTGGTACGACAGAGATGTGTGTCAGCTTTCCGGAGGTATGAAGCAGATTCTCAACTTAGCAGCAGTTATGGGAATGGAGCCGGATGTGCTCGTACTAGACGAAGCCACAGCGATGCTTGATCCAATCTCAGAAATGAAGCTGCTTGCTTTCGTCCAAAGACTTAACAGGGATTTTGGAACAACAATAATTATGTCAGAGCATCACATTAACCGCGTGGCATCGATTGCCACAAGAGTGCTTAGACTAGAGGATGGCAAGCTGACGGACTGGGATTGGGACGGCGAAGAAACCTATCCAACGATGGAAAAAATTCCTAAGGGAGAGTGTGTGCTTAAGGTCAAAAATATTAGTTACAGATATTATAGAGATGGCAAGGATGTGTTGAAAAATCTTTCGCTAACAGCTAATAGAGCAGAGATATACGCTTTGATTGGCGGGAACGGAACAGGCAAGACAACTCTTCTAGGTTGCGTTACTGACATTCTCAAGCCATACAAGGGCAAGGTCAAAAAGCAGGGGACAAGCAAGTACTTGCCACAGGATGTTAAGCTGCTAGTTCACCGAGAAAAGGTTTTAGACGAGCTTAAGGATGTTTACAAGGATCAATCTCAAATGGAAAAGATGATTCAGTTTTTGGGACTTGAAAAGTTGCTTGAATCTCATCCATATGACTTGAGCGGTGGCGAATTACAAAAGCTCGGGCTCGCAATTGTTTTGGCAGGTGATCCTGATATATTACTTCTGGACGAGCCTACTAAAGGACTCGATATTGAGTTCAAAAAAGAACTTGCCAAGCTTTTGTGGCAAATGAAAAAAGACAACAAATGTATTGTCATAGTGAGTCACGATATGGAGTTTTGTCAGGCGGTGGCAGACAGAATGGGAATGCTATCTGTAGGCGAGATTGTCGGGGAGAGCAACACAGAGGAGTTTCTAAAAAGAACAAGATTTTATAAAAGTAGATAGAGAGAGTTTATGATTGTAGCACTTGGAATCAATTCAATATTAAAGGAAGCTAACTATTATGCAATTTCAGTTTTGCTTGTTATTGCAGCAATAGCTTTGTTAGTGTGGAGATTCGAAAAAAAGCAAATACTGCTCAGAGATGTCGTGATGATTTCGGTGTTAGTTAGTATGGCAGTGGTAGGACGATTAATATTTTTTGCAGTGCCGCAGGTCAAACCATGTGCAGCAATTGTGATAATTACAGGTATTATGCTAGGCAAGGAAGCAGGAATAATATGTGGGTTTTTGACCGCGTTCGTTTCTAACTTCTTTTTTGGACAGGGGCCTTGGACGCCGTGGCAGATGCTTGCTTTTGGAGCGGTAGGCTTTGTGGCTGCATTAGTTTTTAGCGGCAATATATTAGAGGAAAAAGAAAACAAAATGGTTTTGGCTGTTTTTGGTTTTTTGGTTGTGCTTATAGTGTACGGCTTGATTGTGGATACGGGGTCAGTGTTTATGATGCTTGATAGGCCGACATGGAAAGGTGCGCTGGGAATTTACGGCGCAGGAATTGTGTTCAATATAACGCATGCCATCGCAACTGCTGTGTTTTTGTGGTTACTGGCCAAGCCACTTATGATGAAGATAGACCGAGTTAAGAAAAAGTACGGAGAATAAGACCTTTTATCTTAACAAAAATCCCGTTATATAGTACAATAAAGTTAGATGAAAGAACGGATTTTTAATAAGATAGGAGGATGTAATGGTACACAAAACACTTACAGTCAATAACACGGAAGGCCTTAATATCAAGCAGTCTGCCAAGATCGCTCAGGCGTTGGAGGAGTTTGATAGCAAGGTGACTATTATATATGGAGAAAAGGTGATTAACGCTAAGAGTCAGATCAACATTATATCAGCTTGCGTCAAGCCTGGAGCGGAGATAACATTCCAGTGCGAGGGTGACGACGAGGAAAAGGCGTTGGCCAAGATTGTAGAAATCGCAAGCCAAGGTTTTAACGGCTAGATTAAGATTAGTAAGAAACGAGCATTAGCAGCAGCCGATGCTCGTTTTTAGTTGCGCTATGTAACTTGCATAGCCTTAAACTAGGTGAGTTTTGTTTTGGCTAATAGTGTGTTATAATGGTTTGAAGTGGCTAAAAATATTAGTCCTATTTTTATTTTAATCTTGAGAAAGGAAAGCATGGTCCCATTCGACTATGTAAGGAAGAAGATGAGTAAAAAACCATTTTATTTGACAACAGCAATTGCATACACATCAGGCAAGCCACATATTGGAAATACATATGAGGCTGTTTTGGCTGACGCGATTGTAAGATTTAAGAGAGAACAAGGCTATGATGTTAGATTCCAAACAGGAACAGACGAGCACGGACAGAAGGTTGAGATTAAGGCTGGCGAGCAGGGTGTAACACCTAAGGAGTTCGTAGATTCTGTATCAGGCGAGATCAAAAAAATCTGGGATCTAATGGGAACTAGCTACGATAGATTTATTAGAACAACAGATGAGGACCACGAAAAACAGGTTCAAAAAATATTCAGGAAACTATACGATCAGGGAGATATTTATAAGGACTCATACGAGGGACTATATTGTACTCCTTGTGAATCATTCTGGACAGAGAGCCAGCTAGTTGATGGCAAGTGTCCTGACTGTGGTAGAGAAGTTGCTCCAGCTAAGGAGGAGGCATACTTCTTCAGAATGAGTAAGTATCAGGATAGACTTATCAAGCATATCAATGAAAACCCTGATTTCATTCAGCCGGAATCTAGAAAGAATGAGATGATGAAGAACTTTATCGAAAAAGGACTTCAAGATCTTTGTGTTTCTAGAACAAGTTTCAAGTGGGGTATCCCAGTTGATTTTGACCCAGATCACGTTATTTATGTTTGGATTGATGCGCTATCAAACTATATCACTGGCCTAGGCTATGATGTAGACGGCAATCACGATCCACTTTACGAAAAATATTGGCCAGCTAACGTTCACTTGATTGGTAAGGATATTTTGAGATTCCATACTATTTATTGGCCAACAATGCTTATGGCTCTTGATGTTCCATTGCCAAAACAAGTTTTTGGTCATCCATGGTTGCTTCAGGACGGCGGCAAGATGAGTAAGTCTAAGGGTAATGTAATTTATGCTGATGACTTGGCTAAATACTTTGGCGTAGACGCTGTAAGATATTTCGTACTTCACGAAATGCCTTTCGAAAACGATGGAAACATTACATGGGATTTGATGCTTGAGAGAATGAACTCAGATCTTGCTAATACATTAGGTAACCTTGTTAACAGAACTATTTCTATGTCTAACAAGTATTTTGGCGGCGACGTAGTTAACAAAGGTGTTGATGAGGACATCGATGCAGAGCTTAAGAAGACAATACTAGATGCTTGCAAGGAAGCTAACGACAAGATGGATCACCTAAGAGTGGCTGATTCACTTAGTGCTGTTATGTCTATATTTAAGAGACTTAACAAATATATTGATGAGACAATGCCTTGGGCACTTGCCAAGGAAGAGGACAAGCAGGATAGACTTGCAACTGTTCTTTACAACCTTATCGAAGGTATTAACATTGGTGCAAGTATGATCAAGCCATTTATGCCAGAGACAGCAGACAAGATTCTTTCACAGATCAATGCAGAGTTTAGAAGCTTTGATAACATGGACGAGTTCGGTCTATACAAGTCAGGCAGCAAGGTAACTGATTCTCCAGAAATCCTATTTGCTAGAATGAAGATGGATGACTTGGTTGCTATGGTTGAGGCTGATACAGCAGAATAATTAGTAGAGTTATACTAGGCAAAAATATGATTTTTGATACACACGCCCACATGGATGATAGTTGGTTCGATGATGATCGCAGAGAACTGCTAGAATCCATGAAGGATAACGGCGTAGAGACGATTGTAAATATAGCGGCAGATACAAAGTCGTTAAAGTCCACTATTCAACTGGTGGATGAATACGACTTTGTTTTTGGTGCTCTAGGAATTCATCCTGACGAAGTAGGCGACTTGAACGAGGAGATTTACAAGTGGATAGAGGAGAATCTATCTCATTCCAAAATTGTTGCTGTAGGCGAGATTGGAATGGATTATCACAGAGAGCACGATAAAAACATGCAGAGGGAAGCGTTTGAGCGACAGATGGACATTGCAAGAAGACATGATATGCCTATTGTTGTCCACAGCAGGGACGCAGCCAATGACACATACGAGATTATGAAGGCTAACAATGCTCAGGAAATCGGTGGAGTTATTCATTGTTTTTCCTATGAGAAGGAAATGGCTAGACAGTTTCTTGATATGAATTATTACATCGGTGTTGGCGGTGTCGTGACATTTAAGAATGGTCGCAAGCTCAAGGAGGTTGTTGAGTACACACCTCTTGATAGAATTGTTCTTGAGACAGACGCGCCATATCTCGCACCGACTCCTTTTAGAGGACAAAGAAACGACTCGACATATATCAAATATGTGGCAGAAGAAATTGCGAGAATCAAAAACATTAGTTTTGATGAAGTTGTAGAAACTACGAAGCAAAATGCATTGAAGATGTATAAGATGAAATAAGAATTAGAGGAGTATTATGGCTTATTTGGCATCGCCTTCGGCGACAAAAGCGGTTATAAATAAATATTCTTTTGCTTTCCAAAAAAAGTTTGGACAAAACTTTTTGATCGATGGCAATATCGTAAGAGAAATTATTGAGGAATCTGGAATTGGTCCTGATGATTTTGTGCTAGAGATTGGACCGGGTATCGGAACAATGACTCAGTATTTGTGCGAGTATGCCAGAGAAGTTGTTGCTGTAGAGATTGATAAGTCTCTCATTCCTATTTTGGAAGATACGTTGTCAGAGTATGACAATGTGGAGGTGATTAATGAGGATGCCCTCAAGGTTGACATAAAACAGCTTGTGGCGGATCGCAATGACAACAAACCTATTAAAGTTGTGGCAAATCTTCCTTATTACATAACAACACCTATCGTTATGGGGCTGCTTGAGAGCAAGGCGCCAATCGATAGCATTACTATAATGGTTCAAAAAGAAGTTGCTGACAGAATGCAGACGGGTCCTGGAAGCAAGGAGTACGGAGCACTTTCATTGGCGGTTCAATACTATGCCGACGCTTATGTTGTGGCAAAGGCTCCAGCGTCATGCTTTATGCCTAGACCTAACGTGGATTCATCAGTAATCAAGCTGGATCTCTATGATGAATGTCCGGTCCAGGTTAAGGATGAGGCACTTATGTTTAGAATAATTCGTGCGTCATTTAACCAGAGGCGCAAAACACTTGCTAACGGACTTAAAAATGCTCAGAATCTACAGTTTAGTAAAGAGCAGATTGAGACAGCAATTGAACAGTTGGGCAAGCCGCTGACTGTTCGCGGAGAGACATTGACACTAGAAGAGTTCGCCAAGCTGGCAGACCTGCTAAGTTGAAGAAGATAAGTATATTTGATAAAATTAAAAAAAGTTGATATGGAAACAAAAATAGTAAAAATTAATCCTGAATCCATAGACGAAAAATGTCTAGAGGAGGCAGGCCAAATAATAAGAGAAGGCGGCTTAGTTGCTTTTCCTACGGAGACTGTTTACGGCCTAGGAGCTAACGCTCTTGATGCCCAGGCAGCAGCACGTATTTATAAGGCCAAAGGAAGACCTAGCGACAATCCGCTTATAGCACATATATCGTCAGTGGATATGCTCGATGACATTGTTGCAAACATTGATGATAACGCAAGAAAACTAATGGACGCTTTTTGGCCGGGACCAATGACTTTGATTTTCAAAAAGAAGGATATTGTTCCAGACGGCACAACAGGCGGATTAGATACAGTGGCAGTTAGATTCCCAAGCAATAAGATTGCGAGAATGCTTATTGAAAAAAGCGGGGTACCTATTGCAGCACCAAGCGCCAACATATCCGGCAGACCTAGCCCAACAACGGGAGATCATGTCGTAGAGGATATGAATGGAATAATCGATATGATTATCGATGGGGGACATGTGGGAGTTGGTCTCGAGTCAACTATAATAGATTTGACCGGCACACCAACAATACTACGACCTGGTTTTGTCACTCGAAAAATGATAGAGCAGGTCATCGACCATGTGGAAGTTGATGGAGGAATATTGGAAAAGCCTTCAGAGGATTTCAGGCCTAAGGCACCTGGAATGAAGTACAAGCATTATGCCCCAAAGGCTGACCTCACTATGGTAAAGGGTCAGGCCGAGAATGTTGCAGAATATATCGAGCAGGCAGTGAAGGGACAAAACGCTGGTATAATAACGATTGATACTCATATGGACTTATATAAAAATGTCTCTGATGATATTAAAATAGTTTCTCTTGGAAACAGTATTGAGGAGGTTGCAGGCAACCTTTTTGGAACACTCAGACAGTTCGACGAATGGGGAGTCGATGTGATTTACTCAGAAGTTTTTGAAGAAAAAGATTTGGGAGTAGCAGTTATGAACAGACTAAATAAGGCAGCTGGGTACAAGCTAGTTAATGTTTAGCGAGGGAGGTAACATGTTAGAATTCAACAAGATTATTTTTATTACTGACGCAGATGATTCGGAGGGGCCGTTGGCTGCAGCACTATGCAAGCACTGGCTTCCGTTAGATAACGTAGAGGTTGACTCAAGAGGATTGCAGGTGGCTTTCGAGCAGCCGATGAATCCCAAAATGATGACTATAGCAGATTCCAAAGGAATGACTATAGAACACACAACTAAGCAGCTATCAGATGAAGAGTTTGGCGATGACGTGTTAGCTTTGGTTCTTGATGAGTCAAGAAAACAAACAATATATGATGAGTATTCATCAGCGGTTAATGTTTACACAATTACTGAGTATGTTAACGAGTCAGGATCTATTCTCAATCCGGATGGAGAAAGTCTAGATGAGTATGCCAACCTATACGCTACACTTGAGGATATAACTAAGAAGGTTGCGTATAAGCTACGCGAGAACAGAATATAGGAGAGAACAATGGCCAAAACAATGATAATGGATCATCCATTGATTCAGCATAAAATCGGAATTATTAGACGCAAAGAAACAGGCACAAAAGATTTTAGACATATGATTAGTGAGATTGCCGGTCTGATTACATATGAGGCAACAAGGGACTTGGAACTTCAGGATACTGTTATCGAGACGCCAATATGCCAGGCTACGGTCAAAGAGATTAAGGGCAAAAAACTAGTTATAGTTCCTGTATTGAGGGCTGGCCTTGGAATGGTTGAGGGAATGACTTCATTAATTCCATCTGCCAAAGTAGGACACATCGGATTATACAGAGACCCGGAAACTCATAAGCCACATGAATATTTCTGCAAGCTTCCAGCAGATTGCGATAAGAGAAATGTGTTTTTGGTTGACCCAATGCTAGCTACAGGCGGCTCAGCAATTGCGGCTGTTGATATGCTCAAGGCTAAAGGGATTAAGCATATTACATTTGTGTGTATTTTGGCAGCGCCAGAAGGATTGGAGGCTCTCAGAGCAGCTCATCCGGACATTGATATTTTTATCGGCGCTATGGATGAAAAACTTAACGAAGATATGTATATTGTTCCAGGTCTGGGAGACGCTGGAGATAGAATTTTTGGCACTAATAATTAGTTGATATGTGACATTCGAGGCGGTTGCCTGGGGTGACTGATTGATTAGGGAGGATGTTATGAGCACAAAAAGACAAGATTATATTTCTTGGGATGAGTACTTTATGGGAGTAGCTAAGCTTTCAGGGCTTAGATCAAAGGATCCTAATACTCAGGTGGGCGCATGTATAGTTAGCCCTAACAACAAAATATTGTCTATGGGCTACAACGGTATGCCTATTGGCTGTAATGATGATGACTTTCCTTGGAATAGGGAGAGCGAGGATCCGTACGATAACAAATATTTTTATTCAACTCACAGCGAGTTAAATGCTATATTAAACTATCGCGGCGGCAGTCTTGAGGGAGCTAAGATTTTTGTGACATTGTTCCCATGCAACGAGTGCGCTAAGGCGATAATTCAGTGCGGAATTAAGACTGTTATATATGCTGACAACAAGTACGACGACACACCATCTGTTAGAGCTTCAAAGAGAATGTTCGAAGCGGCAGGCGTGGAGTACAGGCAGTATAAGAGTAATAATAGAAAAGTTGAAATTATATTATAATAAAAAAGGGCAGTTGAATAGCTACCCTTTTAGTTTACATAAAATTTAATCTGTTTTTGGCAAGTAGGTTATGTGACTTGCCATATTCTAAATTGCATAAAACAATATAGCGAAGAAATGGAGTATGCTTCCAGCTAATATGAAGAGATGGAAGATTGAATGCATCCATTTCTTTTTTTTGCCCAAAACATACAGAACGGATCCTACAGTGTAGCTGATTCCGCCGGTAAGTAGGAACACGATTCCGCCGGTTCCGATTGAATTATATGTTTGCTTAAAAAAGAAAACGATAACCCAGCCCATAATGATGTAGCAGGCTAGTGAAAAGTTGTCGTATTTTTTTAGATCAATAGCTGTGAGCGTGCATGCGATAATTGCACAGCCCCAAATGATTCCAAAAAGTGTCCAGGCGATGGCCGGATACTTGTCGACCATTGCGATTAGAAGAACCGGAGTGTAAGTTCCGGCAATCAAAAAATAAATCGTGCAGTGGTCAAGCACCTGCATGACTTTTTTGCCCATACCTGGTCGCAAACCGTGATAAACGCTAGACATTGTGTAGAGCAGTATCAGACTAGCTCCGTAAATGCAGCAGGAAACGACTGCAAGTGCGCCGTGGTTTCTAGCGGCAAAAACAACACAAAGCACTAGGGCTGCTACGCCCAAAGCGCCACCAACTATGTGAGACACAGTATTAAAAACCTCTTCGCCAGTACTATAGTTGGGCAATTTTCTATCTTTAAGTTTAATTCTTTTGGCCATTGCCATACCTCCTTGCATAAGATTAATAATAACGGCAAAAATCAATGCCACAATAAATGATGTTTAGGTCTTTTTTTTCGAAAAAATCAAATCTTTCTAATTAGCCATTATGTGAGAACTTGATTGAGAAGGACTCACACCGGTCAACCCCATATAAAATCTTACAAGAGTATATCATATAAAAAATTAAATGTAACCTCTTGACAGGCAGTGTATGTGACGTAGCTAGAAAGTATATATGACATTGTCATGAAACAATAAAAAAACCATACTAGACAAAAAGCAACGTGACATATATATTGAGTTGTATCACAAAAACAATAAATGACAAGCAGAAAGGAGTAGGTATGAATGGATCAAAATTGGTTATTTTTGACTTAGAGGAATTGTACGCCAACCATCTCATGGATTATATAAGCGACAAGAAGGGAATGCCCTTTCAAACAGTAGTATTTACACGGAAGTTAGAGATGCTAGAATACTTGGCTAATAATTCTGTAGATATTTTGCTTATTGAGGCTACGCAGATGTGCGAGGAAATAACGAAGTTTGATATAGGAAAGATTATTCTTTTGTCGGATGGAAGCATTCTTTCGGAATATATTGGATACGATTCTATTTTTAAGTTTAAGTCGGCGGAAAATATTGTGAGGGAGGTCCTTGATTACTTCGTTGATTTGCGCAAGGACTACAGTCCGTTGTCTACAAGTAGTGCGAAGGCTGAGGTGATTGGTGTGTACTCTCCGGTGGGACGATGTGGCAAGACTTCATACGCTTTGGCGCTGGGGCAAGTGCTGGCAGAAGAGTACAAGTCTCTCTATATCAACTTGGAGGATTATGCTTCTTTTGAGGAGCTTACGGATATCAATTGTCCGTCGGATTTGTCGGATCTTATGTATTATTTCAAACAAAATCCGGAGATGATTGCAATTAAGCTGCAAGCGATCGTTAGGACAGTTAACAATCTCGATTATGTTGCACCTATTTTTTACGCAAAGGATTTGCGTGATATTGAGACTCCCGAGTGGATCAAGTTGATTGACAGTATTGCGCGTGCCGAGTCATACGAAAAAATAATTGTTGATATAGGAACAATGTTAGGTGACATTGAGTCCATGCTGGAGTATTGTGATACAGTGTTTTTGCCTACGACGAAGGATTATCTGTCGGTCCGCAAAGTGGAAACGTTCAAAACCATATTGGACCGCGGCGGCAAAAAACAATTGTTGGATAAGTTGATCGAAGTGCAGCTTCCAAGTGTTGATGAAATGAATGAGTTTTCCGCGGAGGTGTTAGAGGTGAGCAAGCTGGGAGAATTCGCCAAGGAACAAATAAGAAAAGTGGAGAGAAGTAGAATTGAACATTGATGAGCTGCGCAACATAATTATTTCCATGCTTGATATGGAAGAGAATCCCAGCGACGAGGATATACACAACGTTATTGACGAGGTGATGAACAGGCAGGAAGGAACGAGGAAGCTGACTATCAACGGGAGATACAACCTGCACAAAACAATATATGATTCCATCCGAGGTCTAGGGGCACTCGAGGATTTAATAGAGGACAAAACTGTAACAGAGGTTATGGTTAATGGAACGAACAATATTTTTATCGAGCGAGACGGAGTTATCACTCAGATTGACAAAAAGTATAGCTCAGGCGAAAGGCTTGAGGATGTTATTCAGCAAATAGTTGCCCAGACTAACAAGAGGGTTAATGAAGCGAATCCGATTGTTGATACGAGGCTGAAGGATGGGTCGAGAGTTAATGTTGTTTTGCCGCCGATATCGCTAGGCGGGGCGGTTGTGACTATAAGAAAGTTTCCCAACGAACCAATTACGATGGATAAGCTTATTGGGTTTGGGTCTATTACAGAGGAGGCGGCAGAGTTTCTCAAGATGCTGGTCAGGGCCGGATACAATATTTTTGTCAGCGGCGGAACAGGCTCTGGTAAAACAACATTTCTCAATGCCTTGTCTAACTATATCGAGAAGGACGAACGAATCATCACGATAGAGGACTCGGCGGAGTTAAGGTTAGAGGGAGTTGCTAACTTAGTGACGCTCGAAACAAGAAGTGCCACTAGTGAGGGAACTGTGGAAATAAGTATCAGAGACTTGATCAAAACATCGCTGAGAATGAGGCCGGACAGGATAATTGTTGGCGAGGTCAGAGGTGGTGAAGCGCTTGACATGTTGCAGGCCATGAACACCGGTCACGATGGTTCGATGAGCACTGGTCATGGCAACTCACCCAAGGATATGTTGGCCAGGTTAGAGACGATGGTGCTTATGGGAATCGAAATACCGCTTAAGGCCATCAGGTCACAAATTGCATCTGGAATTGACATATTAGTGCACCTTGGGCGAATGCATGACAAGAGCAGAAAGGTACTTGAGATTGATGAGATAACAGGAATTAAAAATGGTGAGATACAGCTGTCTTGTATTTTTGAATTAAAAAAGAAAGAAGGCGAATACCAACTGTGTCGAACAGGCAGGGAGCTGCAGAACAAAGAAAAATTATTATTGAAGGGGTATATACAATGAGTCATAAGTTACCGCTCAAACAAAAAATAATATGTATATTAGCGATTCTTGCAATTGTTTTGCTTATGGGAAGAATGTTTTACGGCAGCTTGTTAGCGGGAATTGTAATGATGCCTTTGGGAATAATTATTTACAAAAATGTTGAGCAAAAATTTTATGAAAAGCGAATCAAAACAATGGAAAACCAATTTAAAGATATGTTAGTTGTTGTGTCTGACTTGATGCAGACAGGATATTCCATAGAGAATGCCCTTGTTCAAGCAGCGAGTGAGTTGAAGCATTTGTACGGTGCTGACAGTCTCATTTACAGAGAAATGAAACTGATTGTGTCGCGCCTTGGCCTCAATATGAATGTGGAAAAAATAATTACAGATATGGCGAGTCGTTACGACTTGGAGAGCATGAAACTTTTTAGCAATACTTTTTCTATTGCCAAGCGAACAGGAGGAAGTATAAGAGACGTCATTAAAAATGTATGTGACACAATAACTCTCAAGCAGCAGGTCAAAGAAGAAATAGATGTGGCGATGAATGCCAAAAGACTAGAACAGAGAGTGATGATGTTCATCCCAATGGGGCTTATGTTTTATGTGAGTTTTGCATCGCCAGGATTTCTCGATGTAATGTATAACACTTGGCTGGGAAGAATAATAATGACAGCGTGCCTCATAGGATATTTGGCTGGTTATATGTGGGGCGAAAAAATAATAAATATCGAAGTATAAAGGTTGAAAACGATGGTAGTAGTTTATGGAGTGCTTTTTGCTCTTATGACTTTGCTTCTAATAATAAAACGCAATTACAAAAATAATATTAGAGCGGGTCTTAACAAGAAGGAGCACAGATTAAAAAAAATATATGGGTTGGCTATGTTTTTGCTTGATCTTTTGCCCAAGGGTCTTACTGAAAAAAATAGCAAAGTAATACATAAAGTGCAGAGCTTGAGCGTTCGTGAAAACGTTGGACTCAAAGTGTACATATACAATGCGCAAAAAATGGCTATAGCAATTATTGTTTTGTACGTTGGACTTGTCGTTGGCATACTATGTTGTCTCAGCGAAAAAGATGGAATGCTCATTAAAAAAACGCTAGAACGCGGCAAGATTTCCGTCATGTATATGTTTAAAGCCAAGGATGAGAAGGGTGCTGTGGAAGATGTAAGCCTTGAAGTTGCTAAGCGAGCAATGACAAAAAAAGAAAAGTACAAAAAAATCAAAAAGGCATATAGTTTGCTTAAGAAAAAAGCTCTTGGCAAAAACAAAACGTGGAATCATATCGACAGGCCACTCAATCTTGTTTCGGAAATAGGCGGCGTGAAGATCGTATGGGAGATAAGCGACAGCAAAGCTGTAGGCTACGACGGAATAATCGCGCCAGAAGTAAAGAAGCAGATTGTCAATTTTCGAGTAACGATGGAATTGCAAAAAACGAAAAAGGATTATAGCTTTGCGGGAAGAATTTTTACTCCTAAGGAAAGCAGTAGCCTGGAGGAACAACTGCAAGCATATGTTGATAAAAAAGGTACAACAAAAAAGAAGGTCAAGCTGCCCGAAAAAATTAATGGGCACAGTTATATTTTTTTCGAGGAAGCAACAAGGTATGCCCCTTACGTTTTGCCATTGTGTATAGCTCTTGCAATTTTTATTTTTGTCGCCAAGGACAAGGATCTAGATAAAGAGGTGCAGGAGAGAAATAATCAATTGATTAGAGACTATCCAGAAATTATAAGTCAGCTTTTGATTTTTTTAGGAGCAGGGCTTTCGTTCAAGTCTTCCATGGAAAGAATAGTCAACGAGTACAAGAGAATTCAGGCTGCAAGGAAGGATTACTTTCACTACGCTTATGAGGAGATGGATGTTGCTTTAGGGCGAATCAAAAACGGAGTATCAGAGAGCAAGGCAATAGCAGAGTTTGGCAAAAACTGTAACGTGCACTGCTACGTTAAACTGGCCAATATATTAGAGCAAAACATCAAACGAGGAACAAAGGAAATGGTTTTTGCTCTCAAAAGTGAAGTGAACTATGCGCTGAATGAACGCAAAAACAATGCGCTAAAGGCAGGGTCCGAAATATCAACTAAGCTATTAGGACCGATGGTAGTAATGTTGGTGATTGCGATAGTAGTTATACTAGCACCGGCACTACTTACTATGAATATTTAGAAAAGGAGGAGATTATGGTCAAAGAAAAAAATCAGATAAAAGTGAATCACAACAAAGAGGGAAGTGATTCTAAAAAAGAAAAAATAGATAAAAGAATCAAGGAAAAGGTTAAGGCGTTTTTTGCCAAAGAAGATGGAATGGGAGTTGTAGAAATAGTGCTAATCATATTAGTTCTCGTAGGGCTTGCGCTAATATTCAAAAATCAAATAACTGCAATTGCTGGAGGAATATATGACTCAATCAAAGCGCAGGTAGCGGAGTTCTAGAATGAAAAGAAGGGGAAGTATAACTATATACTTAACGATAATCATGCTTAGCGTCATATTGCTGATCAATGTAATTGCTGAGTCAGCAAGAGTGTCAGCAGTACAGGCCAAGTGCAAAAGCATAACTTATATGGCAGGTGACTCGGTAATGGCCGGGTATGCCAGACAAGTTTATGATGATTATGGGTTATTACTTGTGTGGAACAAAAGTAGTGTTGAAGAAACTATGAAAAGTTACATACAAGCTAATATACAAATGGCAGATATGAATGTTACAGGATACGATTTTTTGAACGCAAGATTAGAGAGTATAGAAGCAAATAATCTGGTCCGTGTAACAGACAAAGGTGGAGAGGCGTTTGTTGATCAAGTAAAAAAATATCTCAAATATGCAGGGCTTACCAAGGCAATCAATGAGATAAAAAATCGTTCTAGTGATATGAAAGAAGAATCAAAAGAAGATGTTACAGATGATTTGGACGATGAAGACAGTGATTACATGTCGCTACTTGTGATGAGAATCGACAAGAAAATCACTGATATAAGTAACAGTAAAAAACTAGAAGAATATCAATCTGACATTGAACAAGCCTGCAAGGATTTCAAAAAGAAAAAATTCATCAAAGTATTCGAGGACGTAGCTGAGGAATTAGAGGATTTGAAGTCTGATATTGAAGATGTTCTTGATTTGATTAAAGAGTATTCCAGAGAAAAAAATAGTTTGCTGAAAAAGCACGGTTACAAAAATACGGCAGAAGATTATGTGACTACTAATAGAGAGAAACTGTTGAAGGCTGTAGAAAAAATTAATGCTTTGCTTCAAATAAATTGCGAAGAATATTTGGACGTGGACAAAAAAACAGCGAAGGAAAGAATGGCCTCTATTTTTGATCAAAATGAATATATTATTACAAAGATTAATTCTTTAAAAACTAACAAAGTCACAGAGAAGGATAAACACAATTATTCTATTTACAAATCCGCCAAAAAAATTTTGAACAATGGAATACTCGGATTGGTTGTAGACAATACAGCCAAGCTGTCAGATGCGTCAATCTCCACCGACCATCTGCCTAGTAATAACATGAGCGAGGGCAAGAGTTCAGCTCTAGAGGACAAAGCAGCAATGGCTTTGTACACATATTTTTATTTTGGCAATTATACAGATTGCAATAAGAAGGATGTTTTGCAATATGGGCTAGAGTACTTGGCTACAGGTGAAGATTCAGACAAAGACAATCTGGCCAGCGTTGTAAAAAGATTAGTTGCAATAAGGCATGTACCCAACATGGCTTGTCTGTTAAAGGACGGCGCTAAGATGGGAGAGATTGAAACGATAGCAGCATCCATAGCAGCAGTTACAGGTTTGCCGTTTTTGGAACCAGTGGCCAAAGTGATTTTAATAGAAGCGTGGACATTGGCAGAATCCATTTGTGATGTCAGGCTTTTGCTCAAAAAACAAAAACTGCGTTTAATAAAAACAACAGCTAACTGGAGAACATCGTTGACCAATCTGCTAGTGAAAAGTGAAAAAGGCGATGATGGAGGATTGGAGTACATAGCATATTTGGAAGGGCTGATAATGCTTTGCTCGAGGAATGAGGTTGTGTACAGAACAATGGACTTGATTCAGATGAATATATGCAAGCGCTATAACAATGAATTTAGAATGAAGAATTCAATAATGAGATTTGGGTGCAAAGCCAAGTTTAGTATTGCACCTATGTTTGCATCAATGCCCTGGATGGTTGACTTGCTAGGAGCAGACGATGGGGGATACGAACTTAATGTATCAGTAAAAAAGAAATATGACTAAGGAGGGAATAGATATGCCCTTTTCCAAACTAAAAATAATAAAAAATAAAATAAAGGAATTGTGTCACTCTCCAAGCAATGTAGTAAATATAATGCAAGACATGGCAAATGATGATCATTTGCCGTCCTATAGGAAAAGGGTTTATCTATTCTCCTCCTTAGGTTCCGTGACAGTTGAGGCGGCTTTGTGCATGGGGGCGTTTATGATATGCGTATTCGGAATCGTGAGTTATGGAACACTCATAAACAGTGAACTGTCTGTGGAAAAAACAATTAACAACGTGGCACTTGAAACAGCTAAGTTGAAGTATTATGTAAACTATGAAAAGAAAGATTCCACGTACGAAAAGGTAGGAGAAAAAGGATATTTGAGTGCTAGAGTTTGGGCAGCAATGAACAATAACAATCCTCTAGTAAGCAAGTTGGTTCCTTTTGATAGCAATATGGAGAATGACCATATTGATGTGCGAGTTAGCTATTTAATAAAAGAAATGTTCACTAGGCATTACTGGCCGGTTACACAGCGGGCCAAAGCCAAAGATTGGACAGGAGTAGATATTAAAGAAGACAACGAGATAGTTTTTATAACAAAGTATGGAAGAGTTTATCACAGGTCCAAGGAGTGTAGCCACCTTATTGTAAATATTGAAGAAACTACCGCAGCAGCAGTGAAGTATCAACGCAATGAGTATGGCAAAAAATATAGCAGATGTACTTACTGTGCACGAAAAGGATTGACTGCTTTGTCTACAGTTTTTGTCACCACAGATGGCGACAAGTATCATGCTGATTTGGGCTGCGGCGGGCTAACAAGAAATATTATAGAAATCAACATCAAGGAAGTTGGAAATAAAAAACCTTGTTCGGAGTGTGGTTAAGGAGAAAAGTGTAATGGGATATTTATTATGGATACTTATTTTTATAGGGATATGTACATATACAGATATTAAAAATGGATTTATTTATACGGGGATTTGCATAGTCAATATTGCAGCAGCACTTGTTTTGCATTTGATGGAGGATTCTTTGGATTGGACTAATATAGGAGTTGGATTAGTTGTGGGAATTCTTGTCATGATAATAGCAATAGTTAGCAAGGAAAAAATCGGGCGAGGTGACGCCTGGGTAATTGGAACATTGGGCATAATGGTCGGTGGAACAGCAGCTTCTAGTGTGCTGTTTTGGGCTAGCTTTATAGGTTGCCTATACGGTGTCGTAGGAATATTGCTAGGGCGAATCAGAGTTAAGGACAAAATAATATTTATGCCCTTCGTTTTTGCAGGAACAGTAGTAACAGGATTGTTGGGAGGTCTGAATGTTTGATGATTAGATTCAGAAAAGAAAAAGGAGAAATAACAATCGAGACAACAATTGTTTTGACTATCATAATGATGATAATCGGACTGATGATCTATGTCACGTTATACGTTAGAGACGTTGCGACTATTAACGCTTACTCTTATTCGGCTATGGTTCAGCTTGGCTCAGATGAAGAGTATGGCAAGACAGCACTTGGAAAAATCACTAACGCTCCTCTGTTTGTTATCAAACCCAAGGTTAGCATTAGTGATGGTTTTAACGAGTGTGAAGTTACAATCAACTATCATTCGCTGACATCAATGGGTTGGCTAAGAGGGATAATTCCATTGCCTTCAGACAGTTACAGCGTTGCAGCGGTGAAAAGAATTTCATATGAAAAAATGTGTTTATATAAATCAGTAAAGGATGGGTTGAAAAAGTGAATTGTGAAATAGAAAAAAGAAAAGAAGGAAGCAAGAGATATTTGTGTATCAAAAATTTCATAACAGAAGAAAATGAATTTAGAATACAAATGATTCTCAATAATAATATTAAAAAAATATTGCCGACCAAAATATCCATGATTAACAACAAAAAAGAATTAGTTTGTGAGACAACAGGATTGGTGGCAATCGGGTCTATGTATGACAGAAAAAGAATGACAGCTAGGGAACTCGTGACATTGGCCCAAAACATTAAAAAGCTAATGGAGGAGTTGCACAAATATTTGCTGAATGTGGAGGATATTGTTTTTGAAGCAGATTACATTTACTACAGTAAAGCAAAAAAGGAATATGTTTTTTGCTATTGTCCGGGACTGGGAGCCGACTATCAGCTGGGCCTTAAAGAACTGTTCAACCAAATTCTTGATTATGTTGATCACAACGACAAAGAAACAGTTGAGGTTGCTTATGGAATGCAAAACATAACAACTCAGGTGGAATTTACAATAGAAGAAATAATTGAATATGGCGTAACAGTAATCAACAAATCAATAATTGAAGATGAAAAAGATTTTCCGATTGAGGACGAGCCTACCCTTATAGAGGGTGCTCAGATAGTAGAAGAAAAAACTAATATTTTAAAAAGATTATGGGATAAGATTAGAGGAAACAAAGATTATGTAACGAAGGATGAATTAGAAGACGGTCTAGAACTGGGAGGTGATAACCAAGGTACTGTTATAGAGCCTGATGAAGACTTTGAAACTTTTGATAATAAAAGCGATTATGATAGCTTCGGCAATGAAAATGAAAATATGGACAGATTGGATGTTGATGAAGATGAGGACAAAACAATGCTTTTGACGGGGTTGGATTGCTTTTCTCTCATTAAGCTAAAAAGTGTAAATGATGACGGAGACATATTGATTGTTCCTTTGAGTTTCCCGTACAGCATAGGAAAGAAAAAGACAGCCAATGATTATAGCATTGACAGTCCGGCGATAAGTAGAAAGCACGCCAATATTTGTATGGAAGACAACAATTATTTTATTGAAGACTTGAAGTCTACGAATGGAACGTACGTCAACGGCGTCAGAATTAAACCGATGGAAAAAATAGAGATAAAGGAAGGTGATATTGTTAAGTTGGCTGATGTGGAACTAGAAGTAATGTGTTAAAATAATATATAGCAGATTTTGGACAAATCGAGGTGTATTATGGATGCAAAAATTGAACAATTAAAAAGTATTATTGAACAAAGCGACAATATTGTTTTTTTCGGCGGAGCAGGTGTGTCAACAGAAAGCGGAGTGCCGGATTTTAGAAGTGTTGACGGACTGTATAACCAGAAGTGGGACTATCCACCAGAGACAATACTAAGTCATACATTCTTTATGACAAAGCCAGATGAGTTCTACAGATTTTATAGAGAAAAAATGCTTATAGAGAACATCAAACCTAACAAAGCTCACATAGCGTTAGCCAAGCTTGAAGAGCAGGGCAAGCTCAAAGCTGTAATAACTCAAAATATTGATGGACTACATCAGGCGGCTGGAAGCAAAAATGTTTTTGAGCTACACGGAACAGTGCACAAAAATCATTGTATGAAATGTGGAAAATTCTTTGGGTTTAGTGATATAATGAAACTCGATGCAACACCGAGATGTGAGTGCGGAGGTTTGATTAAGCCTGACGTTGTATTGTATGAGGAAGGCTTAGACTCTGCAACATTGCAAGGTGCTGTACAAGCTATTAGCAGAGCAGATGTTTTGATTATCGGTGGAACAAGTCTTGCTGTTTATCCAGCAGCAGGATTAATAGATTACTACAACGGTAACAAACTTGTGCTTATTAACAAGGACAAGACACCTAGAGATAATATGGCTAACTTAGTTATAAACGATGCTATCGGCAGCGTTCTAGGATCTGTAGTTTTGGATTAACATCTTGCTTTTAAAGTAACGTAGGAGAATGTATGTCACGTCAGTTAGATAGAAAGAAAAAAAGACTTAGAAGACAAAACAGTAATGTAGATTGGCGAGATACTCTAAAAATGTTTTTGAACAAAACAAGTTTTAGAGTAGGAATTGTTTTGGTGTGCGCCGTAATAATAGGTGTTGCTGTTTATTTCTTCGGTACATATCGCAAGTACAATGATGTTGATGTCAATGAAGTAATAAAAGTAAAAAGTGGTTACAACAGCGAGTTCGTTCCATTTGGTAATTTTGTTTCAATGTACAGTCGTAACGGTATTTCTTACTTGGATGGTAGCGATATCGTTTGGAATGAATCACATGAAATGAAGAACCCTATGGTAGACACATGCGGTGACTATCTTGCTATCACAGACAAAAACACAAATGATATTTTTATATATGATGAAGAGGGCGAGGCAGGCAAGGTTACTACAACTTATCCTATCGTAAAGATGCAGGTGGCAGAGCAAGGTGTTGTGGCGGCCCTTCTCAAGGATCAGGATGTGAGCTACATCGAGATGTTTGACAAGGAAGGCAACATGCTTGTATCACACAAAACGTTGCTTATGGAAAACGGCTATCCAATTAATTTTTCTCTATCAGACGATGGCGAGCAGATAGTCGTATCATATGTACAAATTAAAAACGGAAGTATCGCCAATAGACTTGCGGTTTATGATTTTAGCAGCACGGGTGATGGCGAAAAAAACAGAGTTATTGCAGAGTTTAAGCAATACAAAGATCAGATTGTTCCTTTTGTGGAATTCGTTTCTTCAAGCAGGGTAGCAGCTATAGGTGAGCATATGATGACAACTTATAGTATGGGAAGCAATCCAAAAATCAAAGACGAAATTAAGATCAAAGACGAGATCAAGCAAGTCTTCTACAGTGAAGATTATATTGGACTTGTTTTTGAAAACGATAACGAAAAATACCCTTACAAGGTTCAGGTATATGACATGTCACTTGATTTGGTTTTGAGTGTTAGAGTTAATATTGATTTCTCCGACATTGAGTTCGCGGGAGACAATATACTAATGTACAACAGTACTAATGCTCAGATTATTTCCAAAAAGGGAGTAAGAAAATTCGATTATAAGTTCAAAAAGCCAATAATCAAGATGGTGCCACTAGGAGATGATAATGAATTTCTTGTGGCAAGGAAAAACAACATTCAAAAAGTAGTATTAGATTAGATATAAGAAGGTGAAGTATGGGAAACACATTGTTAGTAATAGTAGGACTTTTTATGATTGCGATGATTGTCATCGGAATGAAAAAAGGTTTGGTTAAGATGCTATTGTCTTTTGCATCTTTCTTTGTTGTAATTGTTCTTGTTAATCTACTTAATCCGGTAGTTACAGATTTGTTGAAGGACACTCCTGTGAGAGATAGTGTTTACAGTAGAGTTAGCGATTACGTTGAAGAAAACATTAGCAACAAGGCCAGCGCTATTACAGACACGGGAGTTGGCGCTCAGGAGGATTTGATTGATAATCTATCCCTCCCTAACTCTGTTAAGGATAAGCTCAAATCAAACAACCAAAAAAGTACATATGCAGAGCTTGGCGTAGACAACTTTGCTTCATATATATCTGAGTCTTTGACTAATATGATTCTAAGTGCAGGATCTTATATTTTGCTATTTATTGTAATAACAATTCTTATTAGAGTATTAATCAAGGTGCTAGATGTCATTACAAAGCTTCCGGTAATTCACGAGTTCAATGCTGCTGGCGGAGCTTTAGTAGGACTTTTGGAATCACTAATCATTATTTGGATATTGTGTATTATTGTAACAGCCTTTAGTACAACAGGACTGGGACAGGACATTTGCAAGGGAATATCAGAAAATGAGATTTTGTCCTTCTTGTATGATAACAATTTGATTAAAAATGCCATTACTGGAATGTTTGGCAGTCTGTAATGCTCATAACGCAATAAATAAAAATATCTTGACGGAATGGATTGTTACTGATATAATTTATTGCGTTGTATACAAGGCGAGTTAGCCAAGTGGTAAGGCAGCGGACTGCAACTCCGCGATCACCAGTTCAAATCTGGTACTCGCCTCTATAAATTTCAAATCTGCAATGGCAATAGCTATTGCAGATTTTTTTAATCAAAATGTTTTGAGAAACACTTTTTCCTCGACTGTTCACAGCGAGGTTTATCATCAAATTGTAATAATATTTGTATGGTATATATGTTATAATGAACTAAGAGACAGAACGGAATTCACACAAGAAAGAGGAACGATATGAGAAGACTAATATCTATTTTGACTGTCGTTGTTATGGTACTAGCGATGATGGTACCTGCTTTTGCTGACGATGACACTTCATGGGCTGACGATTTTGCTGATGCTTCTTATGATCTTTATGGATTGAAAGGAGAGACGGCTATAGGCAATGTTGATAGTTCAACATATCAAGCTAAGTCAGGGACAATAGCAGAAGATGGTTATATCTACTTTGGAACTACTTTTTGGGTTAGCGGTCTAGAAGGTGAAGTAGTAGATGTGTCTTTTGAAGTGAGACCGATGGGTGATACTGACATAAGTGTTTTGTCTGCAGAACACAACAATCATTATTCAGGAGACTGGCTAGATATGGCTCCTGGTTTTAGTTTCACAGAAAGAGTGACATTGGCTAACAATGTTCGCAATCAATATAGAATCAAAGTTGAAGGTTCAGGCAGTTTTGTTTTGGACGGAATGGTTAAGGACGTGGATTCAAGCAACAAACTGCTACTCAACGCAGGTTACTTGACTGTAGAGGATGGAACATGGACTGTTTCATATGAGGTTCCTACAACAACAGCTGCACCAACAACTACATCTGAGACAACAACGGCTGAGACTACAACAGACGAGACAACAACAGAAGTCGCATCAGAATCTCAGTCGGAGCAGCCAAGCGACATAACAGAGTCGCAGTCTCAGACAGAACAGCCAAGCGACATAACAGAGTCACAGTCTCAGACAGAACAACCAAGCGACGTAACAGAGTCACAGTCACAGACAGAACAACCAAGCGACATAACAGAGTCACAGTCTCAGACAGAGCAACCAAGCGACATAACAGAGTCACAGTCACAGACAGAACAACCAAGCGACGTAACAGAGTCACAGTCACAGACAGAACAACCAAGCAATGTAACAGAGTCTCAGACAGAACAGTCAAGTGACATTACAACTGTGCCAGCATCGGGAGAGATTGAGACAACAATTCAGCCGGTAACAGAATCAGTTACTGCTTCTGATAAAACAACAGCAGC
This sequence comes from uncultured Lachnospiraceae bacterium, assembly GCA_902774125.1. Taxonomy (GTDB): domain Bacteria; phylum Bacillota; class Clostridia; order Lachnospirales; family Lachnospiraceae; genus Eubacterium_G. Next base: position 1,241 of record CACYHD010000007.1, on the reverse strand, counting down.
AAGTGGCAAGATCCAAAAGCCAGCCAAGGTAAAAATCAAAAAGATTTTCAAAAAGAAAAAATCAGCCAAGAAGCTCAAGGTTGTTTTGAAAAAAGCCAAGAGAGCAAAGGGTTATCAAGTGGCTGTTTTTGCAAGCAAGAAGAAAGCTAAAAAAGCAAAGAAGGCTCTTGTTAAAAAGTTCTTCAAAAAGGCTAAGTATCTCAAGAAGCCTAAATTTACAATTAAGTCAAAAAAACTACTCAAGAGAAAAACTTTGTATGTTAGAGCGAGAGCGTTTAACTACATTGGAACTAAGAAGAACTACGGCAAGTGGTCCAAGATGAAAAAAGTAAAAGTAAAATAACAAAGAGGTGCATTACGCACCTCTTTAATATGTCGATACTTGCGAAGCAAGTGTTGACCAAGGATATGTCGATACTTGCGAAGCAAGTGTTGACCAAGGATATGTCGATACTTGCGAAGCAAGTGTTGACCAAGGAAATGAAGAATTATGTCAACCAATTCTGCTTCTCAAATGTGATGATACTTTAAATATTGGATGGAACAAAATTCGATTTATAGTATAATATACTAAGTGTATTCTAAATATAAGAGAAAGAGTATTATGAGATATAAAAACAATATAAAAAAATATATAGCAACAGTTTTGGCCGTTGCAATAATGGCGGCAGGGATTAACGTGGCGCCGGTTTATGCTGCGGCGATGAAATTATCAGCAACTAACATTTCGCTAAAAGTTGGTGGCACTAAGACTTTGAAGGTTAAGAACAACACAAGCAACAAAAAAGTCACATGGTCCACAAGCAACAAATATTCTATAATCGACGCAGGCAACGGCAAGGTAAAGCTCAAGAACAACGGCTATTGGGTATACGTCAACAACGGCACATTTACATTCAACACCAGCAATTCAACAGAACTGCAGCTTGAATACGTAATGGACAGCAAGGACCCGGTACGCACGACACTGTTCAGCACCCTTGCCGGCGGAATGGACATCCCACCCTACCGAATTCCCGGCATAACATGCGGAAAGGACGGCCGTCTGATTGCAAGTGCAGCACGACTGGTATGCGGTACCGACCCCGGTTACGGCCAGGTAGACTGCGTAGTCAAGATCAGCAATGACAACGGCAAGACCTGGAGCGCACAGGAAATAGACGTTGCCGTAGGCGATGCTTCACTGATCAACAACGTAAAGACACCTATGGAGGCCGCATACGGTGACCCCGCCATAGTTG
>CACYHD010000006.1 GCA_902774125.1 uncultured Lachnospiraceae bacterium | reverse complement strand
TAACACCTATGCATCATCAAATTCTTGAACGAATTATAAACCAAAACTGCAATATTGGGAATCATCGCGACAACCAAAACTATCCAAAATATTTTTGGATAGTTTTGCGAATGCAGGACAGATGTTTACTTAACTAGTTTCTTCCACCAATCCTGCTGACTCTTAGATAGAGTACCACACTGGATTTCTACAACCTTAGGGCAGGCAATCTTATAATAACTAATAGACTCGATCATACCGATATTAAAAACAATCTGCTCTAATATCTTCTCATCAACGTCTCTATTATATGGTACTACAAGATGGGGGTTGAACGATGCCAACCCCTCAATCTCAAAATCAAAACTGATTTCGTACACATTATTCTTTTTGATACAATTATAGTTTTTGTAGACAAACTTACTATGTTTGTCCCTTAATTCATCAAAAGTATGCATTACTGTACGTTACCTCTTACCTGTGTATTGATTTCGTTCTGTAGTAAAGCGTATGTAACAATGCTTAGACCAAATAGGTTTAGGCATAGGTAAAGAATACCTGTTGATCCGCCTGCATTACCCTTTAAAGTATCTACACGCTGTCCCTGCTTATAAGCCCAGTAAACGCCGTAAATACCGCAAGTAACAAGTGATAGTAAGAATACAATACCGCCTGATGTGTTTTCACCATCGTCAGCTAATGTGTTCATGTCATCTGCAAGACAAATTAGCCAATAAATACCATAAATACCACATGTTACAATTGTCAAAACAATTGCTAATCCAATACTTCTTTCTTGTACGTTCATTACACCTACCTCCTTAAAATATTTGCAATAATATTATACTATCCATCCATATCTTTATCAAGGTGAACCACTCCTAAAAACGCATAGTTAATCAAAGTCATTCACTGTGTTAATCTATTTGAGCAAAGATGTATAAAAAGAAAAACCGCCGTGATGGCGGTTTTCCTTGAAATTTATTTATTTCTTTTTGATTTTCTTTGTTTTGATAGCTGACCAAGCGCCCCAAGTAGTTCTTGAGTCAATTTTCTTGTATCCTCTAACCATAACAAATAATTTCTTTTTCTTCTTTAGCTTCTTGTTGCTAACCTTGAAAGTAAGTTTCTTCTTGAACTTGTAGTTCTTAATGCTTAGTACAAGTTTCTTCTTTTTCTTCTTCTTGTACTTCTTAGCATTCTTCTTACTCTTGAATACTGCAATTCTGAAACCTGTGATATTCTTAAGCTTCTTCATCTTAACCTTAAGAACCTTAGATGATCTCTTCTTCTTTGTTAGCTTAGCAATCTTAGCTTTTCCAACCTTAACATTCTTAATTGGGCCTGGAGCCTCTGTTGAAGGCTTTGTTTCAATATTCTTTTTATCGCCAGGACCATCAGCTAACCACTTCTGATATAGTTCCCAAAGTCTTGTCTTCTCTTTGATTTTCTTATCATAAGCTGCATCATTCATATTGTCTAGTGGGACTGAATCATCATATGTTTTGGCTTCTTTCTTGATGTCCTTATCAGCAAATGAATCATTAGTTGGTGTGCTACCGTGTTTTTCAACAGTGTTAGTAATAAGACCGTTGTTGTCGAACTTATCACCATATATTGGATCATTCATCATATAGTAATCAGGAAGAGCCGTAGCATTACCTGTTGTATATGATAGAAGTCTCTGGATAGCATATCCGCCATTTAATTCGCCGTTTTCAGCAACAGGAGCACCAGTTCTGATTGGCCAACATTCTGCGTTGTTAATCAAACTGTTAATACCTACTGCAGGACCGTCTGCACTTGCGATTTCTACGATACATGCATTTTCGATAAGTACGCCCGGAGTATCTGGCACCTCGATAGCACTATCTAAGTGGATACTTGCACCGTTTGTATTAATAAATACGTCATAAATACCTAAGCCTACTGCGTAGTGCTTCTTAACGTTGTTAGCAACCTTGTATGCTGCGAAACCTTCCTTAGTTCCATTATGTGACATCCATGTTCTTTGATCCTGTGGATCATAACACTTCTCGTTCTGTAGGAAATAAGTTCTTCCGTTTTCACCTCTCCAAAGAATATCATATTCCTGGAAATGCTCTACGAACAATCCATAGCATGTTACATCGTCACCGTTAACAACAATACCATTTTTAGCTAGGTTTTCACTCCATCCAGTGTGATCACCGTGGTCAGCTCTCCAGATCCATGTCTGGTCGATAACTGTGTTGTTACTGTTAACTACAACAGCACTATCTGTTGTTCCAAGTCTACCTGTACCACCTACTCTGATTGTTAAGTCGTGTAGTGCACAAGGGTTGTTTGAATGGTCTACATTAGCACCTTCGTAACCAACTTCAACCATTGTTTCTGTATGCTTACCAGCATCCATTAGTAGGCTGGCAATCTGAACACCACCTACATCAATTTTGCCTAAATCTTCACCTGTCTTAGCATCAATCTTCTTACCGCAAATCTTGAAGATAGATTCCTTGTTAGAATCTGTTGCTGTAAGTGTAGCAAGACCAAGACCTAAAACAATTGTGTTTTCGTAATAAATATCTAATGCTTCCTCTAGGTAATAAATACCTGGCTGGAAGATTAAGTTATATCCACGTCCAAGTTTATCGTTAATCTGCTTAGCTGTATCTGTTGGCTTAGCAATGTAGAACTTGTCCAAACTTAGTGAGTAGCCATTACCCATATCAGTTGGAGTGTAACTTACACCCTGTGATTTCTTTCTTACCTTAGGAACGAATACTTTGTACTCATCTGACTTAGAATCAAAATATAAGAAAGGTTTTTCTCTAACTGAGTCACTCTCATCAAGTACTGTTGTACATCCTCTACTTGGCCAGTTAGTATAACCCAGATCGCTCTGTAGTCTGTAACCCTTATCAAATGTATTACCACTGTTATCCGTATTAACATCAGGTCTTACACCTTTACATCCCTGGATAACCTGGTTCCAGTTTACACCGTAAATTGAAAGATCTGTCTGTGTTCCCTGGAAATCACAGTTTCTGTAATAATACTGCTGCTGTGAATATGAACCTGCTTCATCCTGGAAAATTGTATCTGCAAAATATCCACCAGAAGCCCATCCGTATTTCCAGTCGAACTGTGCAGGTCTCTCAACAACAAGTCTTCTTGCTGGAGCAGCCTGTGATACAGACCATAGGAACTTAGTTTCTAGGAAATCTGGCAATACATTGTTGATGTTCTCTTCCCAACCTGAACCGATTGTATCTCTCAATACCTGCTCATGACCATCTAGGTCCTGTCTGTCTTTAGAAATAGTTAGGTTCTCGATAGCTGACCAGAAGTTACATGTTGCGTTAGCCTTAGAAAGCGCTGCTGGACACCAAACGTTGTTTAGTTCAACGTCGTATGGTGTTTCACCAAGACCACCAATAGCTGTGTTGTAACCACATCTGATAACGCTTAGGTCATTAAAGTCACCAACCTTCTTGCCTGTACCGTAGTCACTGTCTTTCTCTCCGTCTGTGTCAGGCTTGAAGAAAATCTGGAATCTATCTTTACCAAACTGCTGATGACGCTGCTTCTGATATACACGATAAAGTAGCTCATCTACTTTTTCGTTATCGTCACGCTCATCAAACATATATGTGTTAAAACCAAACTCTGTAATCTCTAGTGAACCTGGTAGAGATAAGTCGTTGGCATTAGTACCATTGGCTTTAACCTTATAATAGTTAGAATACTTAGATTCTGGGTTAGGGTTCTCATCTACATACTCTACATAGCTACCTGTTGGCTGATCGATCATATCGATTGCCTTGTACTCACCATATCTACTGTGAGCTCTGTAGATCTGATATGTAGTAGCTCCCTCGAACTTAGTAAATCTAATTGTGATTTTACCATTCTTTTCTGTTACACTCTGAATCTTTGGAGAATCTGTGTCTACCTCTACAGCCTCTCCCAACTCATCAGTGTCTCCGTTATTAACGTCGTCTCCGATTTCATCAGCTTTAACAACTGGATCAGCATGATAATAGTTGAAACCACTAAAAAGTACTGCCAAAGCTAAAACTAATGCAAGTAATTTTTTTACTTTCATAAATACTTCTTTCCTCCCTGCACTTATAGCGCGTTTTTTTGCTTCTTCCTATAGTGTTTAGTTTCCGCACTCCTTATAACCCCGACACATATATCGTGCATATACACCGGGAATTATATACATACAAATTCTATATTATAAAATTCTTCTATTCAACACAACATTTTATTAAAATAATGACACTATTACTAAAAAATAACATATTTTCATCAATATTCAAAAAGCCGAATTGCTCCACGCTCCTATAATACGGGGCAATCCGGCACTTTTTTTATTTTTTTAATATGGGGCAATCCGGTACTTTTTTATTTTTTCCTAGCCACAAAATAAAACCTCTCGGAACTGTCATCTGGTGCATTTTTTGTAAAAGCCTCATACACCTGACCTTCCATACCCGCCTTGGCCAGCAGTGATTCAATCTGTTCCACAGAGTATGCACGCTGCTTGTGAACCTCCTCTATTCTCTCATACAGGCCGTCTTCTCTCTCGACAAAAACAGTAACAGCATACTCGTTAATGTCGTTTTCAAAACTATTTTCCCATATCATCGCCATATCATCTCGATTATCAGCAATAACAGAATCTCCAATAGTTTCGTACAGATGCTTAGTCTTGAGGTCAAAAACAAAGACCCCATCATCTGCCAAGTGTCTAGCCACGCCTTTAAAAACATCAAGCAAGGCGTCCTCATCCGTGATATAGTTGACAGAATCGCCTACACTTACGAAGGCATCATATGTTCCACCCAAATCCAGCTGCGTCATATCTTGTCTAACATACATAATCTTTTCGTCTGTGTTAGTATTCATTGCAATAGAAAGCATATCCTCTGACAAATCTACACCAAGAACATTGTAACCATTGTCAGCAAGACCCTTCGTTATAGTTCCGGTACCACAGCCCAGTTCCACAATACTTGTGGCACCTGGCACGTTTTCTTCTAGCAATTCAAGTATATAGTTAAGCCATTTATCGTAATCCAGATTATCCATCAATTCGTCATATACATATGCAAAACCTTTATATGAATCCATATCATTCTCCTATCATTCAAAAACATATTTTGGTATAATTATATAATAAAATACGGAGGTGATGTTATGAAATTTTATGTATGTAACCATTGCGGCAATATTGTTCGTTTTGACAAGGAATCCGGAGTTCCTGTAATGTGCTGTGGCGAAGCTATGACTGAGCTAGTTCCTGGCACAACTGATGCTGCCGCAGAAAAGCATGTTCCTGTTATTGAGCAGAACGGAAACACAGTAACTGTTAAGGTTGGCGATGTAGAGCATCCAATGCTAGAAGAACACTATATTGAGTGGATTATTCTAGAAACTAAAAATCAGGAGTTCAAGCAAAAATTAGCTCCAGGTCAAAAACCGGAAGCTACTTTTATTCTTGCTGATGGCGACGAAGTTGTTGCAGCGTACGAATACTGCAATCTACACAGACTTTGGAAGAAATAAAACTGTATAAATATTCCAAATGAAAAAGGAGCTTTACGCTCCTTTTTCATTTATTTACCGAAGTATTCTGCTACTTCCTGTAGATTTCTTATAATAGGCAAGTGCTGTGGACATATGCTCTCGCACTGACCGCATGCGATACAATCGCTAGCCTTTCCTCTTGTCTGGATCATTCTATCATAATACTCACCTTGAGGAGTCCATCCCTTTTCCTTAACTTCCTGCTTGTCAGCATTAAATAGAGAGAAGCACTTAGGAATATCGATTTTCATAGGGCAGCCCTCCACACAATATGCACATCCAGTACAAGGAATTGCAATATTGGCATTAATCATATCTGCCGCCTTGAGAACCATCTGTTTTTCCTCCTCAGTAAGAGGCTTGAAGTCCTTCATGTAATCTGTATTGTCCTTGAGCTGTTCCATTGTTGACATTCCACTTAGAACAATAAAAACATTATCTAAGCTTGCTGCAAAACGAATAGCCCATGATGGCACTGACATAGAACTGTCATAGTTTTGGAACATATCTTCAACAGGTTCTGGAACCTTGGCCAATGTACCACCTTTAACGGGCTCCATAACTATAACTTTTTTGCCGTGCTTAACAGCAACCTCGTAGCACTTGCGTGACTGAACGCCTACGCTTTCCCAGTCTAAATAGTTAATCTGCAACTGAACGAATTCCATTTCCGGATGCTCAGTCAAAACACGATCTAACAATTCTGCATTGTCGTGGTATGAGAAACCTATATGCTTAACAAGGCCCTGTTCTTTCTTTTCCATAATCCATGAGAAGCAATCCAGTTCAGTATATTTTTTGTAATGATCCTCACCAATATCGTGAAGCAAGTAATAATCAAAAAACTCTGCCCCTGTTTTTCTAAGCTGCTCATTAAAAATCTTATCTCTATCTTCAAGCGAATTAATAAAGCCACCGTGAAGCTTAGTTGTAAGTGTAAAACTGTCTCTTGGATGACGCTTTACTAGAGCTTCCTTAACTGCGTCCTCACTCTTGAAGTTACAATACATCCAAGCTGTATCGAAGTAAGTGAAACCTCTTGCCATAAACTCGTCAACCATCGCACTGACTTCTTCTATGTTAACAGTGTTTTCATCAATCATCGGAAGTCGCATAAGACCAAAACCTAATTTCTTGTCTGCCATTTTTGCCTCCTTTGTTATTCAATTAATCCGTTTTGTTCACATAGCTCTATTATAAATCTATATCTGTTTTTTAACAAATATTATATTCTGTCTGTGACAGTAATAGATACACCGATAGCGTTAGGCCCTACGTGACAGGCCACGCTGCACGGGCATTTTCTGTTGAGAATCTTGTAGCCAGGGAAAACTTCCTTGACTTTTTCTACTAGTTCTCTAGCCTTAGAATCCTCCACAAAAGTATCGATAACTCCAACAACTAATTTTTCTTTTGGAATACTTCCGTATAATTCCTTTCCTTTTTCCTTGACAAGATCTATTAGTTTGTTTCTGGCAACCTGGAGTCCTCTTGCCTTTTTTTGCACCTCAAGTTCCTCGCCGATAAGCATTAGTATAGGCTTGATGTTGGCAAGTGTTGCAACGAGTGCCTTAGAAGCAGAAACTCTTCCGCCGTTTTTTAAGTATGACAGAGTATCCACAGTCAAAACCATAAATGCATTTCTTGAAGCTTTCTCCAATCTCTCCTTGATGGACTTGGCATCCATTCCAGTGTCTGCCATAGACTTGGCGTCATATACAGATTCGTACTGCATTACAGATAGGCGCAAGTTGTTTACTACCTGAACCTTGCCGTCGAACTCTCGGGCAAAGTTGAGTGCACTCTCATAAGATCCGGATAGGCGCTTAGTCATAGGAATATAAACTATCTCATCATATCCTTCATCTAATATTGACTGCCACATATCCATAAGTTCTCCCGGAGATGGCTGTGAAGTTCTTACTGACTTGCCCTGGTTCATGCTCTCATATAATTTTTGACTTGTTATTGTCTCTCCTTCAATAAAAACTTCCTCATCCACAATAACCGGTAGCGGAAGGACGTATATTCCTGATTCTCGGCCCTCCTCTACTGTTATTGAACTGTTTGAATCTGTCATTATTGCTACTTTCATTATCTGTTACCTCTTGTCTGTTTTCTTCTATTGTTATTGCGGCCGGATCTGGAATTTGAATTGTTAGATCTGCCTGCTGACTTATTTTTATTTCTATTAGACTTGCCAGCATTTTTGCCTGGCTTTGCTGTGTTTTTGCCTGGCTTGCCGGACTTACCGCGGCCGTTTATTGTCTTACCTGTTTTGGTTTTGACACCACGGTATCTGTTAGCTGTCTCTTTTTCTTTTTTGAACTGTCTAGGTCTGATGAGGCAATGTTCCTCGAAGCCTATTAAGTCCTTTCTGCCCGCCTTAATCAGAGCCTCCTTAACTAGCTCGTAGTTGGCAGGGTTCTTGTATTGAATCAAAGCTCTCTGCATTGCTTTTTCATGAGGATTCTTAGGCGTGTACACCGGCTCCATTGTTCGTGGGTCTACACCTGTGTAATACATAACTGTAGACAGCGTAGATGGTGTTGGATAAAAATCCTGAACCTGCTGTGGTCTGTAACCTATATCCCTCAAGTACTCAGCCAGTTCGATAGCCGCATTGAGATCTGAGCCCGGATGTGAACTCATCAAATATGGCACGACGAACTGATTTTTGCCTAGCTTCTTGTTGTAATCTTGATATTTTTTGATGAACTTTTCGTAAACGCAGTTTTGCGGCTTACCCATGTAAGACAAAACCGTATCGCTTATATGCTCAGGTGCCACCTTAAGCTGACCACTAATGTGGTGTTCTACTAATTCCTTGAAAAAATCATCATTTTTGTCAGTGAGTAAGTAATCGAATCTAATACCTGACCTGACGAAAACTTTTTTGACCTTAGGCAGCTTGCGAAGTTTTCTTAGAAGAGACAGATACTCACTGTGATCTGTATCTAAGTTAGGGCATGGTTTAGGATAAAGACATTGCTTGCCTTTGCACGCGCCTGATTGAAGCTGCTTTTTGCAGGCCGGGTGATAAAAGTTGGCCGTTGGGCCACCTACATCGTGGATATATCCTTTGAAGTCCGGAAGCTCGATTATTTTTCGGGCCTCATTAATAATGGACTCGTGACTTCTAGTCTGAATAATGCGTCCCTGATGGAATGTTAGTGCACAAAAACTACAAGCGCCGTAGCAACCTCGACAGCTTGTCAGAGAGAGTTTAATCTCGGATATAGCCGGCACTCCGCCCTTGGCCTCGTATGATGGATGATATGTTCTCTCGTATGGAAGGTCATATACATCGTCCATCTCCTGTGTTGTAAGCGGCATCATAGGAACGTTTTGCACAACGTAGACGCCGTTAGGATATGGTTCCATCAATGTTTCTGCAGTAAAAGGATCTGTGTTGTCGTACTGAATCTTAAAACTCTTGGCATATTGTAGCTTATCTTCCTTCATGTCGTCGTACGAAGGAAGAATGATTGGATTGTACGGCAAATCCTTGTTTTTGGTCTTGTATACAGTTCCTCTAATAAATGTAATGTCCTTAACATCAATGCCTGAGTTGAGAGCATCCGCTATTTCTACTATTGCCTTCTCGCCCATTCCGTATATGAGAAGGTCCGCCTGAGCGTCTAGCAAAATGGAACGTTTGAAATTGTTTTTCCAATAATCGTAGTGCGCCATACGTCTGAGGCTGGCCTCTATACCGCCAATAATAATCGGCTTGGTCTTGTATGTTCTTCTTATGAGATTACAGTAGGCAACAGTAGCATTGTCCGGACGCTTTCCAATCTCGCCCCCTGGAGTGTACGCGTCGAAGTCTCGATGTTTTTTGGAAACATAGTAGTGGTTAACCATAGAATCCATATTGCCTGCTGCTACAAGAAAGCCCAGTCTAGGCTCGCCTAGAGCATTAATGCTGTTCTCGTCTTTCCAGTCAGGCTGCGAAATAATGCCGACACTATAGCCGTTGACCTCTAGAACTCTACTTATTATTGCATGACCAAAAGAAGGGTGATCTACATAAGCATCGCCGATTACATAAACGAAATCCAGCTGTTCGATTCCCCTCTCCTTCATATCATTCTTTGATATAGGTAAAAAAGCCATAAGTCTCCTCTAGTAGTGGCCACGTATTGTGGTTTGATTAGCAGAATGTAGTTTATTTGATTTTTCTACATTCGATGTAGAAGCGCTTGTCATCCGCATGTCCCATAGAAAAAGTTTTGCGAGGCAAAGCACCATCCTTGTCCACCGCAGTGAACAACTCGTCCTTGCGCAATCCCTGGTAGACAAAACCAAGAATGTCGTCTCTGTCACATAGTCGCTTAACTTCGTCCTCGCCATGGATGTAATCCACTTCTACTTCTGAGTGTATCTCAGTATATCTATCGATAAATGACTGCAATGTTCCAATAGGCAACTCTGCTGTGGCCTTGAAGTTCATAAGCCTAGAACCACCCTTGGAATAAAGTCTGAATGTCTGCAAGTTTTTGCTTCCGTATTTATCTGTATAGTTTTTGAACTTGGCAACAAAGTCTTCCCTGTCCACATTGAACAATACTCTGTAAATAGACTCGAACTCCAAGCTCTCGTCGTGAACGTTTTCTATTTCCACTAACGCATATCTAGCCAGCGGATTGCCGCTACGTTTGTAGTACTCCTTGGCTGCTGCAAGGGAATGATTGCCATCACCTACAACGAACAGCAGACCATTTTTTTCCTCAGTCAAAACATCAAGCGCTTTCTCCACGCTTTGCTGGAGTTCCTCTGTAAGGAACCATCCTTTGATGTGACCGCCGTTTTTCATTAGGTCAAAGTCGTAAGCAACTTCAAGCTTGTCCTTGCTGGCTTCTAGCGGCGCTACAACTGTTTTGTTCGCATCGTCAAAAAGCATTAGCACGTGTGGCATCTCTAACGGAGCGTTTTGTCTAATCTGAATTCGCGGTGGAAGTCTATCTATAATAGTAGCTTCTGTAGCACGAATAAGGGCATCGCTGCCCGGGTTGAAATCGTACTCTTCCAAATCAACCATTCCTACAAGTCCACGTCTAATCTTGTCGCCGACTTGGCGCTCGACATAAATCATAGAGTTAGGATGCGACTCTAGCACGCCCTCCTCCATATACTTATCCATTGTAGCGTTAACTTTCATAATGCTGGCGGAGTTATCCTTGCCCAGATAAATCTCCGGAAGCATAATTCTAAGTGATGAAGGGGCATCGCCAACAATGCGCTCTACATCATCCCAATACTGCTGGTTGGATGTATGCTGATCGCACGCGATAACAGCCCACTTCTCATAATCTTCTTTACTATTCTTTTTGGGCAGAAGTATATCTGCCGGATAAAAACAACTCATACTATACCTTATCTTTATTTATCTTTTACAGTTTCAACTAGCGCCTTAACAACACCTGCTGTCTCGGCAATGTTAGATGGAACAATAATCTTAGTAGCCTGTCCGTCTGCTGCTTTTTCAAAAGCCTCAAGACTCTTAATTGTAAGAACTGACTCGTCTGCTCCAGCTTCCTTAATAAGTCTGATTCCCTCAGCGTGAGCCTGCTGAACTTTTAGGATAGCCTCAGCCTCACCGTCAGCCTCAAGAATTCTTTTTTGCTTCTCAGCATCAGCCTTAAGAATCGCTGCTTCCTTATCAGCCTCAGCGTTAAGAATAGCTGACTCCTTGTTACCTTCCGCAACAAGAATAGCCGCTTTCTTTTCACCTTCAGCCTTAAGAATCTGTTCTCTCTTTTCACGTTCAGCTCTCATCTGTTTTTCCATCGCCTCTTGAATGTCGCGAGGTGGAATGATGTTTTTGAGCTCAACTCTATTAACCTTGATTCCCCAAGGATCTGTAGCTACATCGAGTTCTGTACGCATCTTGGCATTGATTGTCTCTCTAGAAGTTAGAGTCTCATCAAGTTCAAGCTCACCTACTACGTTACGAAGTGTTGTAGCAGTAAGATTCTTAATAGCTACGATAGGTCTTTCTACACCGTATGCAAAAAGCTTAGGGTCTGTTATCTGATAAAAAATAATTGTGTCAATCTGCATAGTTACATTATCCTTAGTAATAACCGGCTGTGGTTCAAAATCCGCAACCTGCTCCTTAAGGTTAACTCTTTTTGACACAATATCAATAAATGGAATCTTAAAGTGAAGACCAACGCCCCATGTCTGCTTGTACACACCGAGACGCTCGATAATGTAAGCGTGAGCCTGTGGCACAATCTTAACACAAGAAATAATAGCTGCTGCTATTATTATAAAAATAATTCCCAATACAATTAATCCGATATTTGCTGTTTCCATAACATCCTCCCTTTCTATATGTTACTGTTATTATTCTTTACCATAGCCTTGACGCCTTCGATGGACTCAACCGTCACAGTAGCGCCTGCTTCGATCACAGTGTCATCCACACTTCTAGCTGTCCATTCCACGCCGTCAACTTCAATCATGCCTGTAGCCTCAAGATTGTTTATTTCTTTTTTGACCACACCGGACTTGCCGACCAAAGCATTAGAATTGGTAGGCAAAACCTTGTCGTTGAGGTGCTTTCTCGCAAAAGGTCTGATAGCTGCGACCACAACGAGTGTCACTGCCAAAAACACAACAACCTGCAGCCAGATAGGGCCGCCGCAGAACGCAACAATACCCGCTGCCAAAGAACCAATAGCAAACCAAACGCTAACTAATCCGTTGATTGCCAGTTCTACAACCAAAAAGATCACAAAACACACAATCCAAAAAATAACTTCTGCGCTATTCATAATATCTCCCCTCCAAATTATCGTTATGTACAATTATAACATTACAAAAGATTTTCTTCTATATATAAAGACTTCAATTAAGTGTCTATTTTGTTATAAAAAACGTATATGTTCTTCATTTAAGTAGACTTATTATTGTCTGACGGCTGTTTTTTCAAATTTTGAAACCAAAAAATAACATTTAGACCTTATTTTTGGCTATTTTTGATTATTTGTGCTTGATTTTGATTATTTTTGTGTCATAATAATATTAGATGGTGATTATTTGTGATGTTTTTTGCTCACTTTTAATCAATTGCGGAACGGGGGATCATAAATGTTAAGTCAGGAACGATATATTAAAATACAAGAAGTAGTCAACAAAAAAGGTACTGTTACAGTAGCAGAATTGGCCAAGCTTCTAGAAACATCAGAATCTACTATAAGAAGAGATTTGACAGCGCTAGACGAACTAGGCAAGATTAAAAAATTTTTTGGCGGTGCTACTGCTATCCAGACTAATCAATTTTTTGTGGAAGACACAATCCGCGTCAAGGAAACTTTGATGCAGGAAGAAAAAACAGCTATAGCACAGTATGCAGCTACACTTATAAGCGACGACGACTTCGTTTATATCGACGCCGGTACTACTACTGCTAGAATGATAGATTTTATTGAAAACAGCAAAGCAACTTTTGTCACAAACGGAATCGTACATGCTAGAAAACTTATCGACAAAGGCTTTGATACATATATGGTAGGCGGCAAGATCAGACCAACTACAGAAGCTATCGTTGGATCAGAGGCGGTTACTAACATAACAAGACTTAACTTTTCTAAGGCATTCATCGGAGCTAACGGAATCGATATCAAGGCAGGTTATTCTACTCCTGATGTTGACGAAGCCAACATTAAGAAGGCAGCCATTTCACAAAGTTATATGTCTTTTGTTTTGGCAGACCACTCCAAGTTCAAAAAAGTTTTTTCAGTAACTTTTGACCCACTAGACCAGTGCTGTATTATTACAGATAAGTTAATCGACAAGGCTTTTAATAATGAAACAATCGTAAAAGTTGTTTCAGATTAATATAAACAATTGTTAAAGGAAACGGAAACTATTACAACAATTAAATAGGGAGGTGAATAAATGATTTACACAGTAACCCTAAACCCTTCTATTGACTACATTGTCAGAATGGATCAAATAGTCATGGGCATTACTAACCGCACAACTAGCGAGGAATATTACTATGGTGGCAAGGGAATCAACGTTTCATGCGTGCTAGCAGAGCTTGACCTCAACAGTACTGCTCTAGGCTTCGTGGCAGGGTTTACTGGAGATGCCATCGACAAAGGTATCTCCAACAGCCACATTACTACTGATTTTATTAGACTTAAAAATGGAGTTTCTAGAATTAATGTTAAGATCAAGGCCGGAGAAGAAACAGAGATTAACGGTCAGGGACCTAACATTGAAGCAGATGAGTTAGATGCTCTTATGCAAAAGCTGGACAATATCAGAGACGGGGACACACTTATACTTGCCGGAAGCATTCCTAACACTTTACCGGACGACACTTACGAGAGAATGCTTAAAAAGGTTCAGCAAAAGGACATTAGGATTGTGGTTGATGCAACAAAACAACTACTAGTCAATTCACTCAAGTATGGCCCATTCCTAATTAAGCCTAATAGACAAGAACTTTCAGAAATTTTTGACGTTGATGTCAAGACTAAAGATGACACAATCAAGTATGCCAAGGAGCTGCAAAAAATGGGTGCAAGAAATGTACTTATATCTCTAGGCGGCGACGGCGCTATGCTGGTGGATGAAAACGGAAACATCCACGAGGCCGGTGTAATCAACCAGCCAGTCATCAACACTGTAGGCTCTGGCGATTCCATGGTAGCAGGATTCGTGGCAGGGTATGAAAAAACTAAGAGCTACCCTTATGCACTAACTTTAGGCAGCGTCTGTGGAAACGCGACAGCTTTTCTACCAGGCCTAGCCACAAAGGAAAAAATAAATGAGTTACTAGGAATATTTAAGTAATTATTCCCAACCCTTACTTACTAACCACGGAGGAAGTAAGTAACAAATGCATTTCACAAGGAGGCAAAAAATGCGTATTACTGATTTACTAAAATCCGACGGTATCGCTCTCAACGTGGCACCTGATGGAAAAGACGCTGTTATTGAACAGTTAATCGAACTACACGATGCATGTGGTAATTTGGAAGATCGCGATGCTTTTAAGAGCGGAATTCTAGCACGTGAAGAAATGGGTTCTACTGCTATCGGCAACGAGATAGCAATCCCTCACGCTAAGAGCGCAGCTGTCAAAGCTCCAGCACTTAGTGCTATTACAGTTCCTAACGGAGTTGACTATGACGCTCCAGACGGAAACCCTTGCAAGCTATTCTTTATGATTGCTGCAACAACTGATGGCGATGTTCATCTAGAAGTTCTAGCAAGACTAATGCAAATGCTTGTTGATGAAAAATTCGTAGCTGACCTCAAGGCAGCCAAAACACCTGACGAATTCATGGCAATTATTGATGCTAAGGAAGATGAGAAAAAAGCAGCTGAGGCAGCACCTGCTAAGAAGGACGGATATCAAATTTTGGCAGTTACAGCTTGTCCAACAGGTATCGCTCATACATACATGGCTGCAGAAAACTTAGCTAAGGCTGCAGAAGAAATGGGTGTTACTATCAAGGTAGAAACTAACGGTTCCGGCGGAGCCAAAAACGTTCTTACAGCTGAAGAAATCGCTAACTGCGACGGCATTATTATCGCAGCCGACAAGAGTGTTGAAACAGCGAGATTTGATGGAAAACCTGTTATCTCAACAGCTGTATCAGATGGCATTCACAAACCTAAGGAATTAATCCAGAAGGTTTTGGACGGCAAAGCTCCTACATTCAAGGCTGACAAAGCTGATGTAGCTGAAGCTGCTTCAGGAGACGGAGATAGCTTCGGACGTAAACTTTATAAACATCTTATGAATGGTGTATCACACATGCTTCCATTCGTAGTTGCCGGTGGTATCTTTATCGCTATCGCATTCTTAATTGATACAATCGCAGGCGTAAAGATGGACGGTAACTTCGGTTCTGGTACTCCTGTATCAGCATGGCTCAAAGCTCTAGGTGGCGAAGCATTTGGAATTATGCTACCAATACTAGCCGGCTTCATCGCAATGTCTATAGCTGACAGACCAGGCTTCTTAGTTGGTATTATCGGTGGTTTCCTAGCTAAGTATGGATCCACATTCCAGCACATTACCGACCCTGACGGCAAGTTTGGCTTAGTACCATCTGGTTTCTTAGGCGCATTGCTAGCTGGTTTCTTAGCTGGTTGGTTAATGAAGATGGTTATGAAGTTATGTGACAAACTACCTAACGCACTTGAAGGCATCAAACCTGTTCTAATCTATCCATTGGCAGGTCTTGGTATCGTAGGCGTTATGATGTGTGCAGTAAACCCTGTTATGGGTATTCTTAACACTGGATTATCAGACGGACTACTATGGCTCAACGAGCACAACTTAGGATTACTATTAGGCTTCATTCTAGCTGCAATGATGGCTATCGATATGGGTGGCCCATTCAACAAGGCAGCTTACGTATTTGGATCTGTAGTAGGTCTATCAATGGCCAACGAAACAGGTTATATGATAATGGCTGCAGTTATGATTGGTGGTATGGTACCTCCTATCGCAATTGCACTATCAACAACATTCTTCAAAAACAGATGGTCAGAATCTGAACGCAAGTCAGGTCCTGTTAACTACATCATGGGATTATCATTTATTACAGAAGGTGCTATTCCATACGCTGCTTCTTATCCACTTAAGGTTATACCAGCATGTATGATTGGTTCCGGAGTAGCTGGATTCCTATCATGGCTATTCAAGTGTACTCTAATGGCACCTCACGGTGGTATCTTCGTAGTAGCAACAATTGGACACGCTCCATTCTATCTACTATCACTAGTTATCGGTTCAATTGTAGCTTGCCTAATTCTTACAATTCTTAAAGGCAAAAACAACGCATAAAGGAGAGGTATTATGGTAGCAAAAAAATTAACAATCGTTAATGCTCAGGGATTCCATATGCGCCCAGCATCAGACTTCGCTAAGGAGATGACTGCATTCAGCGCAGATGTTACTATCAAACATAATGGAACTGACATTAATGCCAAAAGTTTAATGAATATAATGGCTGCATGTATCAAATGCGGCAACGAAATCGAAGTAGTCTGTGACGGACCAGACGAAAACGATGCAATGGCCAAGGCTTGCGAGATGATCGAAAATGGTTTTGGCGAATAACTAAGATTTACTCATATGTTACCTCAGTAACATACATTAATCTCCTAAAATATTATTTACGATAAGGGTTGCTGTCATATTTTTGGCAGCAACTGCTTATAGGAAGGGGTATAATATGCTAAAAGGAATAGCCGCTTCCGAGGGAATCGGAATCGGCAAAGTAATGATTATAGAGGAGCATTCTCTAGACTATACACCTAGAACTATTGCTGACACTGCTGCCGAAATCAAGCGTTATCAGGACGCTCTAGAAGATTTCTGCAAAGAGACTGTGGAACAGGCCAGTGCTCTCAAAGAATCCGCAGGAGCCAAGGAGGCCGAAATTCTAGAAGGCCATATTCAGATGGCCAAGGATCCTATGATGGACGGCGAGGTTTCTACACTCATCAACGACGGAAAATGTGCAGAAGAAGCGGTGGACACAACTTACTCTAAATATATGGAAATGTTCGCACAAATTCCTGATGAGATGATGAAGCAACGTGCAGCCGATATCAAGGATATCAAAACAGCACTACTAAGCATTCTTCTAGGCGTTAACAATATCAAGATTAGTGATGCACCTGCCGGAACAGTTATTGTAGCTAACGAAGTTACACCTTCTATGACTGCAGGCATCAACAAGGATAATATCGTCGGTATCATAACCGAGACAGGTAGCCAGACATCACACTCAGCCATACTTGCAAGAGCTTTGGAAATACCTGCAGTACTAAGCGTGGAGAACGCTACTACTTCTATCTCCTCAGGAGAAAACGTTATTGTAGACGGCGGCGACGGCACAGTTATCGTGGGACCTACAGGCAACGAGGTTGTAGAATACACTCACAAGCGAGATGCTTTCCTAAGGGACAAAAAAGAATTAGAAAACTACCGTGGCAAGCCAACTAAGTCAGCTAGCGGCGACGAGTACGAGTTGTTCTGTAATATTGGAACACCTAAGGATGCTACTAAGGCTATGGAAGCTGACGGCGAAGGCGTTGGATTGTTTAGAACAGAATTTTTGTTTATGGACAGAACTTCTCTTCCTACTGAAGATGAGCAGTTCGAGGCATATAGACAAGCCGCTCTTATACTCAAGGGCAAAGGCCTAATTATTAGAACTCTTGATATCGGTGGCGACAAAGAGATTCCATATCTGGGATTGGAAAAAGAAGAAAATCCATTTATGGGATTCAGAGCTATTAGATACTGTCTCAAAAACAGAGACATGTTCAAGTCACAGATCAAGGCTATTCTAAGAGCAAGCGCCTTCGGAGATATTAGAATTATGTTCCCTCTAATTACTGCTGTGGAGGAGCTAAGAGAGGGCAAGGCTCTTGTAGAAGAAGCCAAGTCAGACCTTAGAGCTTCAGGAATAGAGTTCGATGAAAACATTCAAGTAGGTGTTATGACCGAGACTGCTGCATCCGGAGTTATAGCTGATTTATTAGCTAAGGAAGCAGATTTCTTCAGTATCGGCACAAACGACCTTACAGGTTATACAATGGCAGCCGACCGCGGCAACAGCGATGTGGCTTATCTATACTCGCCATTCCAGCCAAGTGTTCTTAGAATGATTAAGAGCATTATCTCAAACGGTCGTGCCAACAACATTCCGGTAGGCATGTGCGGCGAAGCTGCTGCAGATCCTAAGATGATACCACTACTTATCTCTTTTGGTCTCACAGAATTCAGCGTTTCTGCACCTTCAGTACTTAAGGTCCGCAAAAACATTGCTAAGTGGACTAAAGAAGAAGCCGACAAAATAACCGACAAGGTTATGACGATGGCTACCGAAGCAGAGGTATTGGAATATCTTGATAAAGTGATAAAATAATTTCTAATATAATCCTTTCATTTTTTTAAAAAATCACCGCCAAAGATTATCCTTTGGCGGTGTATTTATTTTGATGAACTTTTTCCTTAAACAACTACTGTTTATCCGGTAGATAATAATAGTTTTTGTAAGTTTTCATCTTTTTGTATTTAATCTTTTTGTTATCCAAGTTGTAAGGCACATAGCCTAGCTTTGATTTTTTCTTTTTGCCAGGTTTGATTTTGAGCGTGTCGGTTGAACTGATGTAGACAACCTTACCTTTTTTATTGTAAAAAACATTAGTTATTTCGAAGTAGCCCTTATACTTGCTGTTATTCTTAATAGTAACAGATGCTACACCCTTTTTGTTTTTCTTTCCAACCTTGACTTTAACTTTTTTCTTTTTGATGCGCTTGCCCGGATATTTTTTGACCTTGATGTCCTTGATCTTATAATCAGACCAATCATCCTCCGAATCGCCCACTCTGCAGTATCCAAAGTCAGCCACTTCAACTGTGCGCTCATATGTCTCACCTACTTCATCTGATGACATGCACACAACTGTAAATGTAACCTCTGCCATCTGCTTGTTCTCGTTGTGAATTACGACAACATATTTGGAGTAGGAACCGTCTTCATCGGAAGGGAAGAACTTGTCCTTGATTACTTTGACGTCAACCTTTTTAGAATCAAAGGCCTTGGCCTCAACTTTCTTAGGTGCAATCAATGCCAGGCAGCCAAAAACCAAAGTTATAGCCACTATATACGATGTTATTTTTTGATATAATTTCATAATTCCAGCCTCCTTTATCATAATCCAAACAAAGTGATATTATTTTTTCACTTTAACCTTAATTGTCTTACTAACCACTCCATTGTGAGCCATGGCATATATTTTGCACTTCCATTATAACACAAAATTTGATTGTTAAATATAGTATATGGCGCCAATTGAATTGGCGCCATAACACTAATTAAACAAATCAAAGATATAAAGATAGCAATAGCTTTAATCTTTAATTTATTCATTTATTCTACCTCTTAGTAACCCATTACGGCCATCTCAAACATTGAGAATCCGTAGTTAGTTCCTCTTTCTGTACATACTACTCTTACGAACTGAGCTCTGTCACCAATCTGAACAGTGTCAATGCCGCCGTCTGAGTTAGTAATAACCTTTTTAGTATTCCATACCTTGCCTTCATTGGACAACTGGATTTCGTAAGACTTGCCGTAGGCAGCCTCCCAGTTGATTACAATATGGTTGATGTATCTTACTGATTCTAGGTTAACTCTAATGAACTGATTATCTTCCCAAGCCGAAGCCCATCTTGTGTTCATGTCACCGTCGAATGCTTTTACTGCCGTCATTGAGTCGTTCTCGTATGTTGAAGCAGTTGCGTTTTTGCCTAGTGCAAGGTTAGTGAACTGAGGCATGCTTGTAGTTGGTGCAACTGTTGTTGGAGCAACAGTTGTTTCACCACTTAGAATTGCAGGGAAAGCTTCAATCTCGAATAGTGAGTATCCATAGCCTGTAGCTCTCTTGCTGCACTTAACCCTGATGTATCTTGTGTACTCAGCAGGGAAACCTTCTATTGTGTCTCTTAGACTATTGTTTGTTGTAGTTCTCTTATCGTAGTATGTTTCTCCGTCTTCTGAGAACTGTACAACGTAGTCTCTACCGTATGCTGCTTCCCAGTGAAGTTTAACCTGAGCAATTGGCATAACCTCACCCAAATCCACAACGATCCATTCATCGTCTGTCCACTGTGATGACCATCTTGTGTTCATGTCACCGTCGCAAACTTTGTCAGCTTTAACACCGCCATTTTCTTCTGATGAAGCGAATGCTGTTTTGCCGGCAGCAACGTTTTCCTTAGAAACATCGTATTTGCCTGTGATAATTCTTCTACCGTCAATCTTTGTTGTTGGAACTACAGTTGTTGTAGGAGCGATTGTTGTCTCCTTAGTAGTTGTTGGAGCAATTGTTGTTGTAGGATCAGTTGGAGCAACTGTTGTCTCTGCAACGTTGTCATAACCCCAAACCTTCATTTCATAAATTGAGTATCCGTAACCTGTGTTACGTTTAACACCTACCATCTTAACGTATCTAGCTGGTCTGTTGCCCAAAGTATTTGATGTTTCCTCAGCGTTTTGGCCGTTAGCAGCATACTTAGTCCAGTTCTCACCATCTGTAGATAGATATGTGTCATAAACTGCTGCTCTAGCTGCTTCCCACTTGATTGTCACCTTGTTAATTGTGCAAACCTTACCAAGATCCACATAAATCCACTCGTCATCTGTCCACTGTGATGACCATCTTGTGTTTTCGTTGCCGTCAAAAGCGAATTCTGCCTTAGTTCCGGCATTTTCCTCTGATGATGCAAACGCAGGCTTATTGTATGACAAGTTAGTCAAAATAGCGTTATTCTGAGTCGTTGATTCCTGCTGGCTGGTTGTATAGTTATGCCAGCTAATGCTTGTTGAATATGTAGCTACATCCGATGAAACCTTACCATTGTACTTGGATCTAACTCCATACATCAATCCACCGGCGCGTCCTACTGTATCATTAAGTATAATGCTGTTTTCCTTTGTTGTAGCAACGAGAGCACCTTCATCATATACGTCGAACTCGTAGCCTTTGGCTCTCATCTGATCTGTAACGTCCCATGTCAACTTAACTTTGTGATATCCAAGAATCTCAGCCTTAAGATTATCAGGGGCAAAAATCATTTCGTCCATTGTGCAACTGTCTGCAGCTCTTGGAACGTCTTCGTATGCCCATACCTCAACTTCTTTGATATAAGCGTTCTCTCTAAGTGAGAAAAGCTTGAGCTGAATAGACTTAACTGTACGAAGTGCTCCCTTGTCAGGATAGTATGCATAGCATTCATGATCTCCGGAAACCGGTGGCCCCATACTATAGCTCAAATCACTAAATGTTGTACCGTTTTCTGAGCTAGCATAGAATATCGCACCATCTGCCTGATTAGCGAACTTAACCTTGATATAACTCATCTCATACTGCTTATCAAAGTTCAAAGTAATTGTCTGTCTGCTTCCTGGAGTAACTCCACCCCAAGTGTTTTCGTTCATATCATTAATGTTGTTAAGCGGGTACCCTTCGATTCCACAATCGGAAACGACGTTAGCCTTGTAGGCAATATCTACAAGTCTTCTTTCTGTCTCATTTTCAAATGTGTCCTTTGGATTATATCCATCTGCTCTCTTGACACATTTTTCGGCGTTGATAACACCGTGATCAAATTTTTCTTTAGTATCCTGATCAGTACATGTAGTATCAGTATTCTGCATGATACGTCCTACATCGTATGTATTAAGATTAGGATTAACTGATAGCATCATTGCCGCAACCGCCGCTGTAGCAGGTGATGCGAATGATGTACCACTAGCATAACCTATAGAATCTTTATAGTAGCTTAGGCATGGCATATAATCTCCAGGGGCAAGTATATCTTTTTTGCTTCCCCAGTTAGAGAATGAAGCCTTAGCATTGTTTCTGTCAGAAGCTGCTGCCGAAATAACATATGGTGAGTCTGATGGATAAAAAGTTGCTGATGAGTTATTATTTCCTGCTGCTGCAACTAGTACAATACCAGCCTTATATAATTTTTTGAAATATGTATCAACAGTTGTGTTAGAACTTTCTGCACCATAACTCATATTCACAACTTGTGCACCATGAGCTAGAGCGTAGTTAAGCGCCTCAAAAGTATTATCATTAGGCAATGAATAACTGTTAGTATCAGAATAATATCTACCAGCCTGAAGTAGCATAACGTCACAAATACTGTTATCGTATCCGCTTGCTACACCGGCTAGAAGCTTACCGTTGTTAGACTCAGCCGCCAAAACACCAACAACTGCTGTTCCGTGGCTCTGCTTAGAATTATATGTAACATCCTTAACAGGCTTGTCCTCTTCGAAGTCGTATGACTCGTCTGTAACAACGTTTTTGATATCAGGGTTATCCCAGTAGCAACCTACGTCGATTACAGCAACCTTAACTTTTTTGTGCGCGTGCTCTCTTAAGTAATCCCAAGCGCCCTTAACGTGCATGTTGTCGAAGTGATATTCTTCGCCAATGTAAGGGTCGTTAGTTAGGTTAGCAAGTTCTGGGCTTGCTGTAGGCTTAGCAAGGTCGTTGCTGTCAGCCGCCTGTACGAAGCTTAGCTTAGAAAAAGCCGCAGAAGCCTCATCTACTGTCTGGCCCTTAGAAATGTTAATGACTGTCATGTAATCGCCAGTATGAATCTTATAGCACTTCTTAAGAGTAGCATCCTGTGACTTACATACGTCCTCGATTTCTTTCTTAGTTAGATCAGCGTCAAAAATAGCAGTAACCTCACCAGGTACAAAACCATTTTTGGCACCCTTCGCGCGTTCCTTGGCAGCCTTCTTGTAACCTGCCTCAACGCCTGCAGCTCTCTTATCTAAGTTAGCCGCAAATTTTTTCATCTGTTTTTTGTTGTTAGTCTTATAGTAAGAAGTCATAGCTGCGTTAAGTGCAGACTTGTAATCTTCCTTATTGCTATAAGAGTTAACCTTCTCGGCTGCCTTGGCACCGTCAATAAGTGCTGTATCAGCCACATCCTTAAGTGTCTTGTTAGACAGCTGTGATAGTTTGATTTCATCATAAACTGTCTTTTCGTTGGCCATTGTTGTTGCTGACTGTTTTGGTGCCGCAAAGCTAATCACACCTACAGCTAATGCAAGTGACAAAACAATAGCACAAATCTTTTTACTTTTGCTTATCATCAAAAAACCTCCCTTTGCACAAAATCTTTAGCATTTTATCAAATTATCATGCTAATGTCTATGTTTTTTAGGGAGGTGTTTAATTTTTTCCACCTTATTCGAAGAATTTACACTTTTTTATTAAATTTTACACTTTTTTAAGCTGACAATGCTTGTTTTTTTGACACCCCTTTAGGATGTGTAGTGTTTTTTCTTGCGACGCTTGTACTTGCGTTTCTTGCGCTTCTTCTGCGCATTAGCCTCTCGGTAATTGTTAATAGTCTCTGCTATAGTTGTATAATCTCTTTCCATTAATGCCTGGCAAAAATATTTTTGCAACTCATCCGGCTCAATCTTTTCAATCATCTTATCTATAAGGGAGATCTTGCTGAGCCTAGCGTACTTGGGCATGTTGGTTTTTTCCTGTATCTGAACCATCTCAGGACGCCACAACATTCTAAGTCTGAGTTTCCAAGTCCACTTGCTATTGCGCGCAGGCCTGCGCATCATATAAAAATCCGCATTATCCCCGTCTTGCTCAACCGTTATTATGCCCCAGTGCTCTGGCACCTTCTCCGTAACAGAGCGGGCGTGACTAGTCCCCACCACAATGTAGTTGTAGTCAAAGTAAGCATCATAGTCCTCAATCTGCCTCTCTAGTCGTGTGTACGTATCGGCGTCGCTCTTGATCTCGATTCCAAAAATAGCTTCATTAGTCACCATAACGACATCCGCCCTGGAATTACCGATATCCTTCTCCTCAAGAATTCTGTTAGGGTAATAAATCCCATCAAGGAAATCGAACAATGGCTCTCGTATATCTTTGTCTTTTAAAAT
This sequence comes from uncultured Lachnospiraceae bacterium, assembly GCA_902774125.1. Classification (GTDB taxonomy): domain Bacteria; phylum Bacillota; class Clostridia; order Lachnospirales; family Lachnospiraceae; genus Eubacterium_G. The sequence continues at coordinate 47,554 of CACYHD010000006.1, read as the reverse complement.
AATTTTTTTGTCCATAATGATATTATACAATATAATATCCAGAAAACATAAGCCATTAGTACGCAAAAAAGGGCACAGCCTTTGCTGCACCCTCTGTCTTTTATTCTGTTGTTTTCTTTTGTTCGATAATAATCAATACTATAGGAATAACAAAGCCTATTAGTGATATGATGAAATTTATATAAACTCCTACACCTATTGATACGTTATAAATTGAATCGCTTGTTCCCTCTCTTAGTTGGCTGAGAGCGTTGATGTTAAGCAATGACGCCAAAAATGCCAAAATTGCTGTTCCAATACATGTGCCCTTGGAAGCTCGTATCATTACCACACCACCTATCACACAGAACAGTACCGGAATAACATGTCTAAAAACTGTTTCAAAAACATATCCCGCACCTGCTTTTGTTGCTTCTTGTAGCAAGCCCAAACCGCTGCGGCTTTCATCGCCCAAGTGGTAATACGGTATTACCAAAAACACAACTAGACTTGCGAACAATAAACCTACTGCAATCCATTTTAAAATACTATATGCTTTTTCCATAATAAACTCCTTACTTTTAATTATTACTAATACTGACTTACATTGGCCAACTTTTAATTATTACTAATACTGACTTACATTGGCCAACTTTTTATTATTACTAATACTGACTTACATCGGCCAACTTTTTATTGCATCGATTCATAACCTTGTTATAGTATGCCAAGTCAGCTCCAGACATATTAGAATTCAATGTAGAAACTTTACCAGCCCATTCGCTATAGTCACTCATCATTTCTGTGTAATCTTCAATCATACCTGCCTGATCAGTAGCAGAAGCATTAGAATATTCATCCATAAATTCCACATACTCATCAATGAAATCTTCGTATTCGTCCATTACTTCTTTCACATTGGCAGAAACACCTGATGAACTACTCTTTTTAGCTTTTTTCTTTTTGGCCTTTTTCTTTTTGGCTTTCTTTGGTTTTTTTGCTGGCTTAGCTTTTTCCTCAGCCTGAGTCTGCTTTGCAAAAACGTGAGTTGGTAATTCTCCACCTTTGGTCAACTCATACTTTTCTGATACATCACCATCCGAATCAAGTTCGTTAAGGTAATATTTTCCTCCAAGTTTTCTCAACTCATAGATATCTAAGTCACCTTTGGCAAAAATAGCTTTTCCATCCTCTTTTTCTGTATAATCACATTCTACGTTATCGTCAGAAGTGTCGCCATCTTCATAATAATGTTTAAACGTTATGCTGATATAACCATCTTCAACCTCGACAGTTACATCATCGTACGTTGTATCTCCGTCGACAGTATCTTCTTTAGAACAAACATATTTTCCGTTCCATTTGCTGTAATTAGAAGATTTTGCTTTAGAACCTAAGTCCAGTTTTTCGTCATCATCTTTTTTGCCACAGCCGCTCATCGCGAACAGCAAACTTACTAACAAAGTAGCAATTATGACGATTGATATTTTTTTCTTTCTCATAACAACTCCTATCCGGGGCAGTCCGCTGAGGGCAGATTGCCCCTCAATATTAAATTATAGTTCTTTTGCGATCTGTCTTACGCGGCGCTCTGACAAGCCCACCTCCTTTGCTATCTCCCTTATTGATTTTTTGCCTATATTCTCACTAATAAATTTCCGAACATATTCGTTAGAATACAGTTTTTTAGGGAATGATATATTGAGCCCCTGGTAATTTTTCCAGATCTTAACCGTTGCGTTGTCACCAATAAGCTCGGCAAGTTCTTTATATATTTGACTATACTTATCCTTCTCCTGACTCATTGGTTCCTCCTCGTAATTTAATTCTACAGAATTATCCGTGTAGTTATTACTCCAAACTTTCATATGCAATTTTCAGTGTAGATTTCACTTTTTTGTAGTTCCTCCTTTCATAAAACCACTGCCGCGCTTCCACACCCCCTCCTTTCATAAAACTCAAAAATCCAGTTTCATAAAAGAACTTGTAAATTTTGTAGAAAATTTTATAGAAAATTGCGCACAAAAAAAAACAGGCCTGACGCTTATGCATCAAGCCTGTTTTTATTATCTCGATTAAAATTATTTAACCTTAATCTTAATAGTCTTCCACTTAGTCTTAGTGTAGTTCTTAGTAGCCTTAGCCATTACCTTAACTTTGTAAGTGCCCTTCTTCAAGCCCTTCTTCAAAGTGATAACACCCTTCTTGCTTACTTTGATCTTCTTAGATTTTCTCTTATAAACTAGCTTACCTTTACCGTTAGTCTTAACTTTAAGTTTAATCTTAACTCTCTTCTTCTTTAGCTTGCTAGCTTTTACCTTACGAGTCTTAACAGTTTTCTTCTTGAAAGTCTGTTTCTTCTTGTTAACTGTAACCTTAACAGTTGTCTTGAACTCACCTGTAAAGTGACCAATACCCTTAATTGTTGCAACGATTGTATAAACACCGGCATCCTTAGGGACCTTGTCGTATGTTACGATATAATCTGTACCTTCAACTAGTGTCTTGCCGTCTACTACTACCTTAACAAATCCGCTCTTGTCGCCGTATGCTGCACCACCAGTACTAACTGCTGCTGTCTTAGGATCTAATTTCTTAGTCTGTGCACTAGGAGCTGCTGCTCCAACAGTCATTGAACCAACTAAAAGTGTCATTACTATAAGACTACTTACGATTAATTTTAATTTTCTCATAGTTTTCCTCCCACGTTCTAATACAAAAATGTTTTTCCTAAAGGGCACAAGAAACCCTCTTCGTCAACTTAAGAATAGTTTATCACACTGTTATCTGTTTTTCAACAGTTTTTCGTATTTCTGACAGTGTGTATATATGCGGTTCTTCCCGCATTTTTTTCATCTTGCAATGTTGCTTCTGCGCAGTTTTCTCAAAGCCCTACCGCACAATCTTTTGAAGCGAACAAAAATCATTCTCACACCATATGTGTAACGCCAAGCCCTTGTATAAACAGCGTATCCCACACCATTCATATCAACTGGCTTTCTATCAGATTCCGGCGGAGTCTTCTTGGGATTTCTATAAAATCCTGTAAGTTTTCCGATTATCATATCATCGGTAACGTGTTCCTTGTAATAACAATTATCACCGCGGATAATATATTCATCCGGCAACACCTTAATCACTCTGTGTAGGATATACCCATCCCCTCGCTTATACAAAGCAATATCATTTTTTTTAAGTCGTTCTTCAACTGGCTCTACAACTACTATGTCTCGCCTATCCCTTAACATCGGGAACATGCTATAACCCACAGTAGAGCACATAAAGAACCCCTGCTCTTCAAGAACCTCTTCAATTTTGGTGTTAGTTGCTAACTGATTCATTCTTCAATGAACCCCTTCTCTATCATATCGTTAACAAAAGTATTAACTCCAGCTTCCGCTCTTGTTTTGTCCACATCAAACTCACTAATTATGCTGTCCACTATCTCGTCGCGACTCATACCTTCCGCTATAGATTCCCACACAATCTTACCTGTCTCATTCAGTTTAATCATTCCCGAGAACGTTTTGTTAGCTTCGCCAGTCGCCACAACAACAGACTGCCCCATAACGTCTCTCATTACAAACCCATCTTTTATTCTCATATTTATGCCTTTCTTATATTAGCAGTATTATTTAGAACTGTTTAGCTTCTCCCCAATTTTCGCCAGTCATCGTCTCAAAACTACACTTAGCTGCAGCCTCTGATATATCACAATCTAGGGAATAAAATGAAACTCTTTCAGCCATCTTCGTAAATAAATCCACGACCTTTAACAGATCATATTCTCCGGTTCCAATATAGATTTGAGTAAGGAAAAACTCAATATTGTTACCCGGATGAATTGTTTTGATAGCATTGTTTTTGCTCTGGTTAACTACGCAGACACCCGCAAGTTCAGCGCTTGTGTTAGTCTGCCAGCCCTCCTTGCCACACCAGGGAGCTCCATGCACATACACCTTAGTATCGTCAAAAGAAACTTCCGGCTTATCACCATTGATAATCTGAATCTTATCTCCCAGATACTTCTTCCAAAGTGAAATATGTGTAGACTTACCAGTTCCGCTAGGAGCTGTAAAAATATAAGCCTTACCGTTATACTCAATAACCGCCCCATGCATCAAAAACATGCCGTGATTAGGAAGGTCTGATGCAATCTTATCCATAATACAAGTATACTCGACATATCCTGGACTTCTTTCTTCCTCAAGAACGCCTTCGATTTTCTCAATGTCTTTAGGAGTGTAAGATACATATATCACATCACCCTTTAGCTGTGTTTCGTCAACCAGATAATCTCTAAACATCCACTTGGTGTAATCATATTTATAATCTATTTTGTAACAAATTCCTGCAATCAAGCAGAATAAAATATCTTTATCCAATTAACTTACCAAATCCCTGATCATCATCTTTATCTTTTACATCATAATTTGATTGATGTTTTTTAGTAGTTTCTGGCTTTTTGTCATCATCCTTCTTCTTAGTAGTCTCCTCCTTGTCATCTTTTTTCTTGTCATCAGATGAATCGCCACTCTCCTTTTTGGAATCATTACTCTTAGTGGTCACAGAACCATCATCAGATTTCTTATCAGAAGAATTTGATGCAGAGCTCTTGCCTGACTTTTTGTTAGAAGAATTTGATGACTTCTTATTTGTTTTTTTGCCAGTTTTAGAATCAGACTTCTGGTCACTGTCGCCTACTAAGTCGCCGATATCATCGCCGTCACCAGAATCAAAACTGTCATTGACATCCTCAACTATAACAGTCTCTTCTCCATTCTTACCTTTAATAATAACCTTCTTTGTCTCTACAACCTTGCCAGCCTTATCAGTTATTTCAATATATTTAGTTGCTGTTGTTTCTTTAGTTGTGCCGTTTTTCTTGCCGCATCTAGCAATGCAAAAAATAGCCACCGCAATAATAACTATTGCTGTAACAATACTACAAATTGTAATCGTTTTTTTCTTATCCATAATAAATCACCTCGCTATTATAATAGCATATAAAAAAAACAAGCACCACAATTAAGTGGTGCTTGTTTATCTTTTTTTATGGATTTAGTAGATCATCAATAGAATCATTATCATGATCATTCATGTTTTCATCTACTCCTCCGCTTTTAATAATTGTCTGAACAGAAGCTTCAAGCAATAGTAGTTCAGCTTCTGGATCTATATAATACTTTTTCATATTAACTCCTCCTATATATAACCTATTTAACATTTATAACTAATACTCTATATGTCTGAATAATAATTCCTAGCAATTATACCTGTGGAGGATAATTGTTTGCAGGTCCTATTACTGTTGTTCCATCTAGAGTCTCATAGAAAGCTTTAACATTAAATGTTCTAGAAGTCACTTCTGGATCCATACCCTTTACAACATATGTAAAGAAGTATGCTGAATCATTATTTTCAAATGCTTCTGAAGCAGTTTCAGTAACACCAGCCGCCACAATACTAGAATATACATAATTACATTCTTTAGTCTTTTCAGTTATAGTTGCATTTCCATATGTACCTGTGAAGATGAAACCAACCTTATTATAGTCGCTGTCATCAATTGTACTTAGGAAACGTACTGCAGTTCCATCATTCTTGTTCTGGAACTTAACTGTTAGTACCTTAGCATCGATGAACTTAGCGTATGCATTACCAGTTGTTCCTGTGTATGGTGTAGTACATGTATCATCTGTAAACCATCCAGCGAAGATTTTGCCTTCTTCTGTTGGATAAGTATAAGGTGTTGTTGACTTGTACTCTGAAACATCATAGAAGCCTTCTTGTGTACCAAATACAGCAAGTTCGTAAGGTGAAATACCATATCCCGAAGCATTTCCACTCCATCCAGTAACAACTACCTTGATATATCTAGCTTCTGCACCTATATTCTTAGACAATTTAACAACTGCCTTGTTGTTATCTAAGCCCGAAACTGTAGCCACAGGTGTATCACCATATACACCATCATTTCCAGCTGCATATATTTCGTAAGAAGTAGCATTAGATGCTTCCCAACTTACAAGAACCTTATCAATTGAGTACAATGCTCCCAAATCAACACCAAAGTAAGTGTTGTCAATCGCTTTATTAGCTTGCCATCTAGAACCATTGTTACCATCTACGATATTGTTTGCAGTATTTTCATTATTTCCTTCTGCTACAATTGGTGTTTTACCTAGAGCTAAGTTTTCAGTAGTATTAATCTTAGCTAAATATTCTTGAACTTCTCTTTCCTCTGGTGTAAGTCCTGGAATTGTGATTTCAACCTCACCATAACCTGTCTGTCTATTCCAAGCATCGTAAGACTCAACAATGAGAGTATATGTTTGTCCTTCTTCTATTACAACACTGCCATCTCTAGTTTGAGCAACTTTATCAACACCAACCATAGGTTGAGCTGCATTGTCATTGAAAATCCATGCATTATTCAATAGAGCCGCTGCGTGGGCATTGTCCACCTGCTCCAAATAAACGTAAGCTTTTGTTGTTCCTGTTGGATTAGTCCAATTAGCCCAAATGTTATGATTAGCTTGAATATCTGCAGTAAGTGGATTGATTGTTATATTTTGAACCTCTGGTTCTGGTGGCATCTGTTGTTCTTCAACTTCAAGTGTTAAAGTTGTCTGACCTACAGCAAGTTTGCCTGCCAAGTTAACTGTTGTTCTAAAAGCTGCAACATTTGCTGCAGTACCTTCATATACTGTTGTATCACCAGCCTTCAATGTGACATCATAAACTTTTGTAGTATCAAGGCCTTCTTTATTGATATGTACCTGAGTAGACCAATCACCTTGAGCACTTCTTATAACATTAATAGGCAATGTGTATAAATCAGCTGTATCGTTACTTACTTCTACTTCTGCTCCGTTGCCAGACCAAAGTGCTGTAATACCCTGTACTGCATTATAGTCAGCACCATCTTCATATATAAATGAACCATCTGCTTGACGGTGAACCCACTTTCCTAAAGCTGAAATCCATTCCTGCTGTGGCTCTTCTGATGGAGTCTCTGATGACTCTGATGGAGCCTCTGTTGAAGGTTCTACTGAAGGCTCTTCTGAAGGCTCTTCTGTTGGATCATCTGATCCGTTTTCATTTTTAATCTGAATTTTTGAAGTGCCTAATCCTTGAGTAACTGTTACTTCATTTATCTTCTTAGTTAACGCTGACAAGTATACTACAAAACCTGCGCCATCAATGGCAGCAACACCTTGTGTAACGCCATTAACATCAACCTGTGAAATACCTGCAGGAACTGTAATGTATACACCATCTTCATCAGCCCAACCTGGATGCTGAATATTTACTACATTAGAAATATTTTGTTTTGTTTCATTATTGTAGTACCACTGATTAGCAGCACCTCCACCAATTTCTACCCAAGCACTTGCTGTTGTTGGTTCAGCTGTAGTTGCCTCAGTTGTAGTTGTAGGTTCTGCTGTAACTGTTGGTGTATCAGGACCTTCTGAACTAGGTTCTTCATCCGGAATTTCTGGACAGAAAATAATAATTTCTCCATCTGTTCCGTCAGTTGTTGTAACTTTAATAACATTGTATCTCTTTGTTAGATAATCAGCCGCATTATAAATTCTAAGACCAGCGCCTTCTACTGTTACACTATCAGCAACTCCGTTAACTGTTGCTGCTAAGCCAGCGGCACTCCATGGTCCTGCGATATACAATTCACTAAAGCCTGCATTCTGATACTGGCATACATTTAATGTACTAAATGTACTTCCTGCATTAATGGCTTTTTGTGAACCTTTCAAATTCTGATTAAACTCATTATTGGCGTTATTTGTAATATCAGTAAACGTCAATGCTGAATAATCATCCGCCTTTGCAGTGTTCGGTACATATACTATTCCCGCAATAATCATTGCAAAAGCACTAACTATAGCAATTATTTTCTTGCTAAATTTAGTAAGTTTCATAATGAATTACCTCCTTAATATCGTTGCATTTTTGCACATCAAAAAATGCACTATTACAGTTACTCTCATTTTATCATATATTAAACACCGTTTAAGCATTTCTATTTTTTGGAGGTGTCTATTTTTTATTTCAACAAAAAAGCACCACATTTATCATGTAGTGCTTTTAGTATTTATTAAAACTGTAACCTAGTCACCTAATAGTGAACCGATATCTTCCCCATCGCCGTTATCAAAATTATCTCCATCCAATTCGCCACTTTTAATATATGTGCTAACAGATGCTTCTAAAATCAAAATTTCAGCTTCTGGATCTTTATAAAACTTTTTCATCTTTAATACCCTCTTTCTTAGTATAATCAAAACTTACATTAACCGATCAAAGGCCCAAACCCCGGATCATCATCGCCACTTTTAATAGGTGGAACACCTACTACTATTTGTTTGTCGTCGAATAATTCCATTTCAGGGTCTTCATACTGAGCCATCTTAATCCTCCTACTCGTTGTAAGTTGTTTCGAATGAATTCTCTGTACCTAACACTGTTGTTCCATCTGGTGTAACAAAATATGGTGTTACCTTCCAAGTAGAATCATTAGCTAGGTTCTTAACTGCGTAAGTAAAGAAATATGCAGAGTCATCACTATATGATGTTGGTAGAACTTCCTGACCAGCAGCTGTAATCTTTGAATACACATACTGACAAGATTTAGTCTTCTCTGATATTATACTATCTCCGTATGTTCCTGTAAACTTAAATCCGACTTCCTGATAATCAACGCCTTCATCGATTGTACTAACAAATCTGATAGCTACATCATTTCCATCTACATTCTTTGTCTGTGCCTTCACAGTCAAAACATCTTCGTCAATAAACTTAGCATAAGCATAACCTGTAGTTGCTGTGTATGGTGTTGTGAACTCAGAATCCTCGAACCAACCTGCGAAAATTTTGCCTGCTGGAGCTGTTGGAGCTGTAGCTTCTTCTGTAGCCTTGTAGTCTGTTACATCAATATAGTTTTCTGGAACTTCCTGACCGTCATAAATAGCCAATTCATAAATTGAATGTCCCCAGTTTGTAGTTCTTGATGTAGCATAAATCATTACATATCTAGCGTTTACTGCATTAGTCAAAACAACTGTATCTCTTCTGTTAGCTCCTGATGCCGCACCTCTAACTAATGCAACTGACTTGTATGTGTTGTCATCAGTTGAAACTTTAACATTGTAATCTTTTGAGCTTGCTGTCTCCCACCAAGCTTCGATTGCTTTTACTGTCTTAACAGAACCTAGGTCAACCTTAATCCACTGAGGATCATTTGCTGAAGCTTCCCAACGTGTACCTGCATTGCCATCAATAGCATTAGTAGCATTGCCATTTGATGCAGTAGCAGTTACTCCAGAAATTGTAGCACCGTTTTTAGTTACTAGGTTCATTCCGTAATCACTTACGTCACCGTAAACGCCTGTGCCTGTTGTAGCAGAATATGTAAAGCCATCAGCAACTGTTACATCTGATACTGTTAAGCCTGTAGAAGTAAATCCATCTTTGTATGACTTAACTGTTACATCATATGTTCCTGCTTCAACGCCATCTAAAATATATGGACCAGCTGGCAATCCTTCTGCCGCCAAGTCACCATCTAAATAAACATTATATGTATAATCCTCCTGGTCAACGTCTGCTGTAATTGTACCGGCAATTTCATTATAATCACTTGCAGTAGCTGTAAAGCCAAGCGGATCTGCCACTGTTTCTACGGTTGCTTCTTCTGCGTCACCATCTATGTCGTATACGCCGATTTCTGTAATCTGCGCGCCGTATGCTACAGCATTAGGGAAATAAACTCTCACATACTGTACTGCACCATCTGTAACGCCTGAAACATCACCCATAATTCTGAACGGATTAGACTGAGTTCCTTTCTGTGCTGTAAACTCGCTTTGAGTTATGGTAGCAACATCTGTATAGTCTACTCCATCTGTTGAATATTGAACTTTCATTCCACCCTGTTCTGGATATGTTCCACCAACACCCGATCTAAACCACACACATACCGCTTCAAAGCTTGTAGTTTTCCAAGCATCTCCTAAGTCTATAGTAAACCATGAACCAGCCTTGCCTTTAGATGCTGTCGAATAATCAATATTTGAAGTACCAATTGCACCATCTGTAACACTGCCAGTTCCTTCTGTGGAAGCACCACTATCCAAAGTGAAAGTTTTACCAAATGCATAGTTGTAATTTGAATCGACAGCCTTTGTTTCATATGTATTTACTGTAACAGTATTTGAACTAATACCAGGTGATATCGCATTTCCACTATGAGATTGAACGAATACCGTATGCGCGCCACCTTCTATACCATCGTATGTATAATTTACACCAGCCTGACAGCTTGCATTAAGAAGTTTTCCATTAGGGCTATCAAGTGTTGCTGAATATACGTAACCTTCCTGATCCTCACCTGCTGTAATGTTAAATGAAATCTGTCCAAAAGCATTAGATGTTGCAGTAACTGCTGCAGGATCAGCGCATGTATCTATAGGAGCCAATTCTGGGTCCGCTGCTAGAACAGCAATCTCTGTAAGCTGAATACCATAATTTGGTACAGATGGATAATCTATCTTGATGTATCTTACGTTTCCTGTATAACCACTCACATTATTTACTGTAGCTTTACTATCTTCAAGATCTGTCGCTGCGATAGTATCAGAAGTATACTTTGTCTCCCAATTAGTATCATCCATAGAGTACTGAATATTGTAAGTTCTACCTACAACTGTATCATTATCAGCATAGTCCTTATATGCTATAACGATTTCATCTAAGGACTCCGCCTTATAGTAATTACCTAAATCAAAAACAGCATATGCCTCTCCTGAATAACCCCATCCTGAAGATAGTGCAGCGTGTCCACTAAAACTACCATTAGTAATGTTAGCTATGTTACCCTCTGCAATACCAGGATAAGCTTCAACTGCAGAATTTAGTACTAAGTTAGTCATTGTACCGTTACCTGCAATACTGTCAATCTCATCTTGAGACAGTGTTGCCGCTTTTACTTTGCTTCCTGAAAAAGTAATTGATGTCAAAACCATCACAATACTTAAAACAAAAGCAAGTGTTTTTTTCATCTGTTTCATTTTTCATTTCCTCCCACGTAATACTAAAGTTATAATCTTTTTTTCAATAACTATACCGAGTCATAACTTTTTAATATTATACCTCATTTTTTTTAAGTGTTGGAGTGGTTATATTTTTACAAAACTGACACTAAAAATATATTTTTACACCTTGTGTATTAAGTTGTTTTTCGCCATCTGGGCGCAAAAAAGGCTAGGTCAATGCCTAGCCTTTAGTCATCTTTTTTTACGTTGAGTCGTTCTATTACGGTTCGCTTGCCTTTGCTCTTGGCGATGTCCTCTCTGAGAGAGCGGATTGGGTGTTTTCTGAAAAGCCCTTTCCTTATGTATCTGCAGATTTGGTACAGCCAGGCGAAAGGTCTGAGCACGGCGTGTTTTCTGCCGAATGTCCAGTTGCGGATGCCCAGATCCTGTAGCGATGCAAAAAAGCCAAAAACGCTTTTGTTCTTATATAATACGTTGGCGCCTTCGTTTTCCTGGGCGTTTTTGCGGCCAAAGTTGCCACCGTTCATTATGATTGCAAAAATATCTTCGCATAGTTGCTCGTCTGCATCAGCGCACCATGTTATCGATTCAGTGGACAAGCCAAGGTGTAACTGGCATATACGTGTCATTACGATTGCTGCATCCTTGAGGCCGATACTGTCGACGCAAGATTGAAAACTGTTTTTGGCTGCAGGTGTCCCGTCTAACGTGCCAGTTTCTGGAACGGGTGTCCCGTCTAGCGTTCCACTTCCCGCTGCAGATGTCCCGTCTAACGTGCCACCATACCAATAATTGTCATCTACATATTGGTCGACGAACATCATCCAGTCGAGAAGGTGCCTTAGTCCGATACCTTTGCTTTCTGCCAGATGCTGAATGATATGCCTAATAAAAATCAAGCCGTTCACCATGGCCGGAAAGACCGGAATAGTGTATCGGTCCACCGTGATCTGGTCGATACGGTCTAGACTTTCTTCTATTATATTGTGGAAGTGTTCATCGTAGGCCTGGCCGGTTCCTGCACTGGCCATAGCCTTGTGAAGCTCGAAGATTACTCCGTCCTTGGTCAGTTCCACGTGGTGATACTTGTCGTCGCTGATTTCTTTGGCTGCGATGAAGTCCCCGTCCGGAGCCTCGTAACCGTTGTCCATAAGCAGCTGGAATGTCCTAACGAAGTCTTTTTTGCGCACAAAAAAATCAACATCGCCCATGGCTCTGTACTCAGGTTTAGGATAATTGATGCCTGCGACAATTCCCTTGATTACTGCCATGTCGATGCCGTTATCTGCCAGGAGGTTGATCAGGTTTTGCTGGGCCTCCATAAGTCGAGTCCAAACCCCCACCTGAGCAAAAGCCGTCAAGCTGACGTCCGCCTTCACATCCTCCTCAAGCGCCATGTTGTTCATCATGTACTCTAGAGGGATGCCTGCCACGGTCTGACTGTTGAGCTCGGCCTTGAGCTCAGTCCAGTCAGCCATAGAAAGCGGCGCAGCGTCGATCTTTTCGTCAGCCCCCCACAGCGAATTAGATATTATGTTACATATTGTTGCATTGATGTTGTCCATGTTGCGAATAATACCTACTAGTCTACGAATTTGACAGCTGTTCCTGTTACAAGCATTTCGGCAGCTCCCTGTGCAACTGCTGAGCTGGCAAATCTAACTGCCACAATAGCGTCAGCACCCATAGCCTCAGCCTGCTTAACCATTCTTGCTGTTGCTTCATCTCTAGACTCGTTGAGCATCTTTGTGTAAGAAACCAACTCGCCACCTACAACGTTCTTAAGTCCGGCACCGATGTCCTTGAACATGTTTTTGGACTTAACCATACTTCCTGATACAAGACCTAAAGTCTCTAACTTCTTGCCTTCTACTGTGTCTGTTGTTACTAATAACATTTTGTTTCCTCCCAAAAAATTTATTTTAATAGTTTCTACTATTATTAATGTGTTTGTTGCGCGAAGCCGTCTTACAGTCTGCGGGCTTTGGCGCTGATCCAATATATCAATCCGCCGATTATTCCGCCCAACGTGTTAAAAAACAAATCCGACAGCTGCCACGTTCCAAGTCTTAGCACGAGCTGAAGCATTTCGATTGAAAGCGATGATACGAAGGCAAAAACAATTGCTCTGATCATCACCAAGTGAAATTTAGTCGAAAATGTTTTTGGCTGCTGAGTGTCTGTTGTTTTTGGTTGCTGGTCGTCGGAAGCGCGGTCCTTCTGAATGTCTGCAGTTCTCGTTTCCATGTACCAAAACAAAAAGAAAACAAGTGGCACGAACAAGACTACGTTTTCTACGATTTCGGTCGTGAAGTCGCCATTAGCGTTTTTGAAGCCCCAGATTCCGATTACGTCAGAAATCGGATTGGCCCACATGTTTCTGTTGAGCAGCGTCTTGAAGAGAACCATGACAGCACAAAAAACGAGGTAGAATCCGCGTCTGAATCTCACTGTGCTGGCGAATCGCCCCTTCCACTCTTTGGCCGCGGCCCATAGCTTGTCCTTGAAGCTTCCCTCCGTGTACTTGTCCAGATACATGACAAAAAACATGACCAAAACCGACAATATCAGCGCAAAAAAGAAAGGCTGATATATAGCCTGCAGTACATTTGATATTATTTTTCTTATTGTTTCTAGCATGATTTAATTTTAGGATATTCGGGGCAAAAATGCAATGTAGGGGCGCAAAAAATGCAATGAGGCAAGGCTCAAAAATGCAATATAAGGCGCAAAAAAGGCTCCCGAAGGAGCCCTCTTATATTTTTGAAGATTTTTTTGTTTTTACCAAGCGAACTTAGTCCATGGTCCGTATACCTTAGAGCCGTCCTGCTCAGTAAATACTCTGATTCTATAGTTTGTGTGGTTGGCTGAAGGACGGTTGATAGTCACGTCACCTGATACGTTAGGTAGTTCTTTTTTGAACGCATCTTGGAATTCCGGATTATCAGCAATCTCAACCTCCATGCCGCTTGCGCCAGTAACCTTAGCAACTGTGATTTGCATTGGATATGGAGCATTGTCGTTAGTCATTGACAAGAATGGATAAGTTACATATTGTGCGGGTACCTTTCCAGCGTCGATTTCCTCAGGGCAGAATAATGCGCCATATTCTGCACCGCCCTCGAAGCCGTTAAGAACGAGTAGTTGGATAACTGTGTCTACAAATGCACAGTTTTCGATGTTTTGGATACTCTTAGTTAGCGTAACCTTCTTGATTTTGTCACACTCATCAAAAGCATGTGTCTCGATTTTTTCAACACCTTCACCAAAAGTAAGTGTCTCAATCTTGCTATCTGCAAAAGCATATCTTCCGATAGTTTTGATGTATCCAGGGATAACTAGGTTTTTAACCTTAGTTCCGCCAAACATACCAACTGGAATCTTCTTCATATTCTTAGGGAAAACAATCTTAGTAAAGTTGCAACTTTCAAAACTATATTCACCGAACTTAGTTACTGATTTTGGTAGTTTGAAAGTTGTGAGCGCAGTTAGCTGAAATGCGGCTGTTCCGATGCTCTTAAGATTATTATTCCACTTAACAGTCTTAAGCTTCAAGCATCTGAAGAATGCATAATCCTTAATAGTCTTGAGTGACTTAGGGAATTTAATTGACTTGATCTTGTGGTTTTCTATAAACGCATCTTCCCAAATCTTTTTAACGCCCTTAGGGACAGCAACCGCCTTGGCCTTGCCCTGATATCTAACTAAGATGTGATCTTTAGTAATCCACATACCCTTAGTCTTCTTTATGTTTTTGCTCTTCTTGAAAAGCTTGTTCATGTTCTTTTTGCTTAACAAAAGGGATAGATTGGCGATGCCTGAACCCTTAATCTTTTTGGACTTGATAGTCCACTTAGCACGTGGAGCACAATCAAATGCCGGCTTATATGTATCATCAATAACGTTGCGAAGTGATGAAGGCAATGTCACCTTAGATAGCTCGCAAAGAGCGCAAGCTTCACCATCAATATTTCTGGAATAAGTCATGCCTCGCAAGCTAATGCTCTTGCAGCCTTTGCGCACATTGAGCTTAGTTAGATCGCAAGGAACGTAAACTAGCTTTTTGCCGTTCTTAGTGTAAATCACGCCATTGTAGCTCTTGTACTTTTTGTCGGACTTGGCAGTATAAACCTTCTTAGCCCAAAATGACATGTACTTGGTCTGGTTCATCTTTTTGATTGGAGTATTTAGATAAATACTCTTAGCGTGGAAAGCAAGCATGATAGATGGGTCGGGATTGTAATCCTCCCAATCATCATTCGGACCCATTGGTGGAACAGGACACTTGAAATCTCCAGGCATTGTTAGCTTGTCCAAGTTTTGGCAATAAATCGCGCTCTGGCCAATTTCCTTGACTGTTGAAGCGATTGTAATGCTCTTGACTTTTTTCAAGTCAGGCAAAGCGTTAGAACCAAGCTTAGTGATACCTTTTTTTACCACAACCTTAGTAATAGTAGTTCTTGCTTGATAAATGTTATCGTCGCATTGCTCCGCTGCGCCTGTTCCGCTAATAGTTAGCGTTCCGTTGTTTAATGAATATTTAACGGAAGGATCGTTAGCGGCAACGTTGCCGTCGTTCTCAGCATGAACAGTCACACTACTTGCAAGCATTGACACTGATAGTATGAGTAATGCTGTTTTTTTCAATAATAGTTTCATAGTTAATCTCCTTTTTATCTAATCATAAACCATAGTTTGTTGTATGGTCAAACCATGTTTTCCTTATTACGTTGATTATTATAGATAGGAAATATTAGAGAAACATTAGAGAGGCAAAAAAAGTTTTTTTATGTTCTGAAGGGTGGGCGGGATTGTTTTTTTCCAAACTGAATCAATCCACTTCTTTTTTATAAATCCTACGCATCAATCCACCATATTTTTTTTTGGTCATCTCGAGGGAATAACCATTTTTTTCGAACGACTTGTAACTCGAAGGATTTTCAGGTGAAACAGTGGCCAAAAAGATGTTCTTTTTTGATGTATCTATTAAATTTTCTGCATACTTTAACATTTTATACTGCAAATTGTTGCCTCGATACTGCGGCAAAACAACGCATGATTCCATATGGACAACTCGCGACCAGTCGTCTTCTGCTAATTCCAAATCTCTACCCAGATTGTCATCGCTTTTCCCCGGATATCTAACGATAAAGCATCCTACGATTTGGTCATTTTCGTTTTTTGTAACCACTGCCAAACCTTCATTCTCTATATGCTGCCTGACAAAATCCAAGTCATCGCATACGTACAGCGATTGGTCGTCGAGTTCGTTGTAAACATTTTTCATAATCAAATGCATTTGCTCTGCATCCTCTATCTTGGCTTTTTTAATAATTATGTTGTTTTTGCTCATTGTTTTTCCTTTTATTATTAAAATTAGGGCTACACCTTTCGGCGTAGCCCCTTTCAGCAAGTTACAATCAAGTTAAATAAAACTACAAGATGTGCTTTTTTTCTCATTTTCCCACAATATATTGGTGTATAACTATGCGCTAGCAAGTTACCAGCAAATTAAACTATGCCCAATAAGGAATATATTTCATATACCTTGGTGCAGTATCTGGATCAACAGGTTTTATCTTTCCTTTTGCCACAGCTTCTTTTATTAGCCTAGAAATACTTCCTGCAGCTGAATCCTCCAGGCCAAATCTATTCCTTAAAGAACTGTTCGTCAAAAATTCCCCCTGAACATATTTAATACATGAATGCCAGTAGCATGCCAATATTCTTTCTTCTTGAGTTAAACTAGTATATTTAACATCAGCAAACAAAGTAACCTTTGTATTTTCATTATATAAATCAATACGCGGAGCTGGTAGCAAAAAATATTCACATGATATGATTATTTTATCCCATCCTGTTCCTAATTCTTCACACATTCCTAATCGTCTCATCAATGATGCCAACTTTTCATTTCTAGATTTGGGAGGATTGTCTACAATTCTAAGTATTTCAACTAAAGGGATTCCTGGATTTGTTATCTCTATTCTATTTGAAAATACTTCGACAACAGTCCCTGTTCCCTTTAAATAAAAATCTTGATGAATTAAAGCATTAGCAATGATTTCCCTTATTGCCAAAATCGGATAAGCGGACTTCTTCTCTCTAATTGCCCTTCCGATTATTTCTTCAGTAGGTATTAGTGCTTCTATATATTTTATCATATTTTCAAAATCTAAAGCGTACCCCCTGTCAAAAACTTCTTCCTTCAACATATTTATGCGATTAACACCATCATATTGTATTATTCTGACCGATTTGCGAAACAATTTTTCAAAATCATTTAATTGTTTAGCAAACAAAATTGCGCCCAAATTGGTTATAGAATACAGCCCATCATCTTGTCTTGCTAATAATCCATCTTCTAACAAATAATGAGCAACACTTTTTCCATCCAGTGGCACGGGAATTTTTAAAAAATCAAAATATTGCGTGTAGTCCAAATAATGTAGTGCTTCCTGTAATTTTAAGTTATTCATTGCATACATCGTTTCAAAATTTGAGTTTTTTATCTTTTCCCACAATTTATCTTGTAACGCTGGATAATCTTTTAGCTTTTTAGTATAACTCCCCACTCTTATATATTCTTCTTTTTTGAAAGCAACCGGTCTATTAATAGCTTTTCTAATAGTTAGCACTCCCACATCCTTGCCTTCTATATTTGCTCTCTCGTAGCTAAAATCTGCATTTCCTGACAAAAGGCACCTTAGCCAATTTTCCAATTCTTGATTTCCTTTTTTCAATGACTTTAAATCATAATCTGTGCCTATAACATTTTGTGTCTCATTATCAATTCCCCAAATCATATACGCATAATCTTTTTCCTTTAAAGCCGCCCCATTTGCCAAAGCACATATGTCTTGACCAATCATTTCTGGATCATAATTATTATGTTTGAACTCTATCCACTCTTGTTCGGGCTCACATTTACGTAGTTCATATATTAGTTTTTTTATATTGCTCATAACAAACTCCTAAAAAATAAAAAAATATTTTTTTATGATACTAATAAATATAACTACATCAACGTATATTGTCAACATATTCATTTGTGATGTGTTGCTTGTGTTTTATCTCCAAAAAATTAGAAGTAATTTTTATTCACTAGTCACAAAAGGAGAGTCTGTGAAATAAAGTCTGTAAAAATGCTTCAAAACGCTATTTTTATACATTAATTAGAAATTAGTTTTTCATTTAAGCTCCATATTTTTTCCTCTGATGGACAATATAAAAATGTTGGTTGCTTTTAACTGCTTTCTCTAATTTCGAAATGAGTTTATTAATTGAGTCCTGATTCTTAACTATATAATTATAATTAGTTGCATTCATATATTGAGACTGATCAGAACCATACTTCCCGCAAAAAGCATATGATGTTAATGATTTAATATGTTTTTCCTTATATAAAGCAGTCCAAGTTGTTGAATATACAAAAAAAGCAAGGCCCCACCTTTCGGCGCAGCCCGTATAAAACAAAGAGGCCCCGCAGGAGCCTCTTGGGGTCGCAGTCCATACGGGAGCCTATTAATACACCTTCCTAACCTCCCCATCAATCCCAAACTGAGCCTTAAAAAACCTCAAGTCTTCGTCGTTTCTAATAAACATCTCCTCGTGAAATTCCCCCGTCTCAAGATCGCGAAAACCTGCAACCTGCTCTCCGTTGCAAATACTCGCTTTGATAATCGGCTCCTTTTTGCTCGGATCATATTTTATTGTGCGTTCCTTCTTATCTTTCTTAAAAAACATTTCACTTCTCCAACTTCGTATCAATAGAAGCGAGCCTATCAATTATCTCGCCAAAACCGTATGTGATAGTGAAGCCAAAAACAGCCACCACTATATATTCAAGTGTATTCACAACAAGTCGTGTAATATTATCACCATAAGCATCCTTAGCCAATATCACATGAGCTACAATGCCCACAATCGCTAGGAACAAAAACAGTGCGGCAAAAATTTTAATCGCCTGGCCAACAGGAGAGGTTATTCTCTCTGCCGCATTTTTCTTATCCGCCTCTTTCTCTTCCACTGTACTCTCCTCTAGCAAGACACCTGCATCATGCAACACATCCCTAGCTGCCTGACACGCTTCCGGGGTAAAACTATCGTCCTTGTCTTCAGCTATTGCTTTTAGTTCGTCAGGCGACTTGCCCTTGTAGGCTTCGTATAATCTTTTGTATTCTTCATTGTTCATAGTGGTTACCTCCTATAACTCTCCCCTGATATGCATTATATGCCGTACTTCCCTCTCTGACTTCCTTCTCACTAGGTGCATCGCAACTAACATATATATTCCCAAAACCGCAGGCATGATCAGCTTCTCAAATTCTCGGCACATATAACCGAAATATGCAAGAATCAACCCAAAAGCTATAATGCCAATAAAATACACAACCTTATTGGCCATTCTATTTGACCGACACCATTTCAAGCAGAAACCTTTCTTGCCAAACGGATAAAATAATCTGATTCCCGTCTTATTCACTATGTCCAAAACAAAATGCGTAATACAACCAAGAGAATAGTAAACGCACAGATTTTCATCTATATAGGCGAAAGCCACCGTGGTCCAGGCCCAAAACGCCAGTGAATGCGACACAGTTCTATGTTTAGTGAAGTGACACAAAAACAATACTAATGTAAACGCGTATGGCTCAACTTTGAAGAATATTCAATTTACAGAAAAACTTTCACACTCTCATCTATATTTTTTCTAGCAACAATTCTTTCCAATTGTCTGGAAAACCCATAGTTTTTACATCTACACTTTTATATTTATCTAAAAGCATTTCCAATCTTTCAACAAACTCGTACCAATGCTTATCTTCTTTTAAGATGTGTTTTATGCATAACATTACTCCAAACACTTTATAGTTATTAATTCCGAGCTGAGTATACTGTTTATATAACACTGGACTTTTCGATAGTTTCGCATTATATAATCTTCCATAATGGGCACAAATATTTCTTAAATAGGAAATACTTTCTAACCAACTTTGCAAATATGTGTATCCAACACCATACTGTTCTGCAATCGCCTTTTTATCACTATTGTGCATATTTTTATATAGCTGAGATAACATACCAAAACTACATATTTCTACCAAAGCGTATACTGGCAAATCGCCTCTTTCATAATTCTGTATGAAATTACGTACAAAAGGAGATTTTTGATTATGTATTAATTCTTTTTTTACATCATCTAAAAACTTTTTATGATACTTTTCTTCTACAAAATTTTCACTATCAAAATATGCAAATACACCATATTTAGTTGCAATATAATTGCTTATACGACAACGTGCATTTATTTCAATCATCTCTATTAAAGAAAAAAGTATTTGTCTAAAATTAGAATTAAACAAATACAATTCAACAAGCTGCTCAAATGTAATACCTGAACGATATTTCCCATTTTCATCTTTTAGATTCAAGCTATATGCTTTAATCAATCTAAAATATGAAATATCATTCAAAATCATCCTAGCATATTCTTCATCTTTTACTATAAGTCCCAAGCCCTTTAGATTATCGACTTGTTCATCTATTGACATTGGTTGCTGATGCACCTTATTTTTAGTCATAAAAAAGTCCCCCAAAAATCAAATGACCCAGCGTGGTCCGCATCGTTGAGAGGCGTGCTGGGTTCTGTTATCTTGATTATATATATATTTATATAATAAATCAATACATTTTTGAATATTTTTATATTTTCTTATACTATTTTTTCAGTTTTCTTAAATAAAATTTTTATTTTTTATTGATGATAAAATAAACTGTACCCAGTATATTGGACACCTGTATTTTAGGGGTACCCTATCCTTTGGACAGCATTTTAGAGCTGAAACCCCATTTGGTGGACACTATACTGGAATGTTTTGTGTTATGATGTACCTGGTCATCAAGACAATAGAAAGGATCAGACACACATGGGTAAGACACATACCAACCCGTTCACTAAGGAACAGATAGAACGCCTACAAATAAGCCCTTATGTTAAAAGCATTTCTCCAAGTACCATTCGTTTTACAGAGGAATTTAAGAAATACTTTTATCAAAAGCATAAAGCTGGAACGTCTGCACGTAGCATTTTTATTGAATGTGGAATAGATCCGGATGTTCTCGGACAAAAACGAATTGATGGTTTCTGTTATACACTCAATAAATACGCTAAACGCGAAGAAGGATTTTCTGATAACCGGCAACACAACTATCGTCATCCTCCGAATGATGGAGATATAACTGTAGAAAATCGAGTAAAACAGTTAGAACACGAACTTGCTTACACTCGCCAGGAAGTCGAGTTTTTAAAAAAACTGCAAATGGCAGATATGGAGGCGCGGAAACAATGGGAATCCAAGCACCAGCCGAAGTAAAGTTCGCTCTTATATATAATGCCATACAACATGATGACAACCTTCTAAGCATATCTTATATGTGTAAGATTGCAGGTGTTTCTCGATCCGGATTCTACGCCTGGAGAGATGCAGCTCCGGCAAGACAGAAACGTGAAGATCAGGATCAAGCTGATTTTATATTGATACTTGATGCTTATCGTTTCAGAGGTTATGCAAAAGGTGCCAGAAGCATACATATGCGACTCCTGCATGTAGGCGTCATTATGAATATCAAGAAAATTCGACGTCTAATGAAAAAGTTCGAGTTACGATGTCCAATTCGAAAGGCTAATCCGTACCGGAGAATGGCAAAAGCTATAGCAACAAACAATGTAGCTCCGAATATAGTTAATAGAGAATTCCGGCGTGAACCACGAAAGATTCTACTGACAGACATTACATATCTATTCTTTGAAAACGGTAAATGTTATCTTTCTACAATACTTGATGCATTTACTCATGAAATACTTGCATACCGCGTAAGCTTAAGTTTTAAAGTTGATTTTGTTCTTGAAACAGTTGATCTGCTTATTCAGGAACATGGAAGCACATTGGATAACGAAACAATCGTCCACTCTGATCAAGGATGTCACTATACCAGTTATGCATTCATTCAAAAGCTAAAGGAAAATGAGTTCGTTCAATCTATGTCGCGTCGAGGCAATTGCTGGGATAATGCACCGCAAGAGAGTTTCTATGGACATATGAAAGATGAACTTCGTGCCGAAATTGAATGGTGCAAGACATACGAAGATGTCCTTGTAAAAATCGATGACTGGATGGATTATTACAACAATGACCGCTATCAGTGGGAACTGATGAAATTGTCTCCCAAAGAGTATTATGAATATTTACAGACAGGTATATATCCGCTTCCAGTATACAAATCGAAAAATAAAAAGTAATACTGGGGCTCTGCCCCAGACCCCGGGGTTTAACGCTTTGGGTTTCAGAAGGAGCATTAAAAAAGAGCAATGCCTTAGACACTGCTCCTTCTGAATCCGATATGCCGCTCGAGTCGCTCCCCAGCGTTGCTCTATCCTGCATATCGGTAAAGTAGTAGCAGTATAACATACGGGGTGTCAGTTGACACCCCTAAAAATCAAAATTGTCCTTGACATGGGGTACACTACATTCAATTTGTCCCTAAAGTTTGACCCTAAACAACTTTGCCAAACCCTAAACAAGTTTGATTATCCCAAATCTACACGATTTGATATCTCATTTCTAAACTTATTAAAGTAAGTTCTCTACAATGCGCGCCACAAAACAAACAAACCACATAAAGCCAAATAAAATATTACCACATATTACATATGGATATCTTTTAGTTACTCTTCTAAAAAACTTTTCATGACTAATGTCTGGGTCTTCTTTGCCATTATAGTTTCTAGGTGTCGAAGCAATATTTCTATCAATCAATTTCGCAAGAATATATAGAAACATAAATATTGTATTAAACAATACAAACCCCGTAATACATATACCATTACCCACATCATACCATTTTGTATCTTTAATATTCTTAAAAACACCAGAAAAAATTGAAGCACCTCCAAAGAAAACAATAACAACAGCAGCAAATATACCCAAAATAGACACAAATTCAGATATCATATGCTCACTTTTCCGATTTGTTTCTTCTACCTTTTTATCAATACCTCGTTTGACATTTTTAATTTTAGGTTTGATTAATTTTTCAAATTTCTTTTTAAGTTCTTCGTCTGTTTGTTTTAGATTGTTATATTGTTGCTGAGCTAAATTGCAATGATCCCATATTTTAATAATTGCTTTATGTGCATCTCTTGTATATATTTTGTCCAAGCTAGTTTTTTCATCATTCATAACATTTTCGCTATAATTAATTAATATTTCCAAGTTTGAAATCATCGAAGCAATTTTTTCACAATCCTCTTCTTCTTCAATTTGATTATATATCATATTACTAATTTCTGAATAAATAATTCTCGCATGTTCACTAACATAATCATATATCTTCTTATAAACATACTTTTCATCAAAGCTATTTGTACCTTCTAATAATAATTCACATATATTTTTTATCTCATCCGTCATCTTTTCAGATAACGATTCTCTTAAATATTTATGATCTAGTTTTCCCTTGTTTATCATTATTTTCATAACTACTCACCTTCAAAATAAGATTTAATACTTTCCTTAGTAATTATCCTATTTTCCCCTTTTTTATACGCATCTTTCCAAGGTTTTTGAGAATGAGTAATACCCACCAAATCTACAGCGGAATACTTATTACATTCTTGAATTATTTCTTCTATTAATTCTCCATCCTCTTTTTCTATTAACTCATTTGTATTATGCTTAAAACACACAGGAATATTTGCTCCTCCGTATACCCTATATTTTCTATAAACCTCAGGCACAACCGGGCCAAAATCCCATGCTTCTATTTCTTCTTCAAAGCATGCCTTCTTTAAACTAACTAAGAATTCTGCTTGAACAAAATATAATATTTTTTGAAGTTTCAAATTACTAATACCAAACCCCAGATCATCACATTTTCTTACAATAAAGTCTGCTATATCTATCGCAGAGTATATTCTTATA
Source organism: uncultured Lachnospiraceae bacterium (assembly GCA_902774125.1). GTDB lineage: Bacteria > Bacillota > Clostridia > Lachnospirales > Lachnospiraceae > Eubacterium_G. The sequence continues at coordinate 23,517 of CACYHD010000006.1, read as the reverse complement.
TTGCCATCTTTGTAAACGCTCATTTTAACCTCCAACCAGTAAAGTTTCTCTTACCTCATAGTAAATAGTATAATCTCCATCTGATTCATCATTCAACCATATAATACAACCATCACTTAATGTTCAACAAAATTTTGCTCATTATGAGAAATGTTACAACTACAATTCTATCTACATTTTATTTTCTTTTTTATCTATTGTTCCTAGCACATTTAATCCTTTTATATCACTAAGCTTATAACTCTATCCCCTACTTGCTGACTCCTTCTTACGTCCATCCACTGTGATCACCTGTATTTTATCATTAGTTATCTTTTTGTAATTCTCAAGAAAACTGTTCAAACGATTTGTATGTCCATTGTCTATTACTAAATATATTGCTTTATTAGTTTCTTCTTGTTCCATATAAATTGGCACTTGTCTTTCAAAACCATGTAACAACTGACTATTGGAAGTCAATTTTATTTCTACAACAACCTTTTTATCTGCACCTTTTGAAAATTTAAAATCAACTGGACCCCTTCCATTATTTACCTCTCTAGACATATCTATATTATTTGAATCACAATATGAATCAGCGATTCCGTAAAACAACAATTGAGCATACCTCTCATGATTTTCTTCATCATTATCATACAACAACTTCCACAGCCCATTTTTTTCTATCAGTTTCTTAAACCTCTCGCATATTATTTCAACCACATTATAAACATCTTCATCTGTTTCTAATTTAGGCAACACCAAAGGATATTCTTTAGTGTATTCTTTTGATTGTTCATACCATTTAATTTCACCAACTATATCCTCATCAAAATCATACTTCTCAATACTAGTATTTTTATACGATTCCATAAGAGTACTCCTAAAATTCACATTATTTTTCACCAAATTGTATAATTCGTTTTTAGTTAAAAATTTACGCGTCCCTAAATCAAAATACTCATTTATTTCATCTCGTACTCTTTTGTTTTCACGACAGCACATATCAATGTCTTCAAAGGACTCTGCCAAAGGAAGTGGAGATAATATTTCCTTTGGCAATAATAATATTTTACTATTATTATACGGATTATCGCATAGATTATCCTCACATTCTGAATCTATGCTCATACTATTTATTCCAATTTTAGCCAAAACCCCATTAGTATAACGCACAATATCTTTTTCTATTATAAAAGTCACCAAATCACTAATCCTATCGCAACCCATATTCTTTTGGAAAACACCTAATAGTTCGAAAATAATAGGGTCTACTTCTCCCACACTTAGCAATTCTTTTATAATTCTTAATATTTCTACTCTAAGAGTTTTGCCAATTGCATTACCGTGTGTTCCACTATTCGAATAGCCAATACAAGTCCCGTTTATTTCTTTAAAACTTAAGAGTTCCTCCGCCTTATTCCAAAACATATCATTTTGTTTTTTTGAGTGTTTTAATAATCTTATTATGCTAGAAAAATACTTTTCGACACATTTTGCAGAATCAACAAACTCATCTGTTGTACACACTCTTAATAGCGCTGGATCCACGAAAAATTTTGTATCTAAATCCAGAATTATATCAAGAGCGCCCGTCTTATCGAATACATCCTTATCTATATTAAACTGATCCGTAAATGATTTTGACATATAATCACCTCACATGCGTATAGTACTTTAATCATTGTTTTCTTTATCTAAAATTAGCACCCTCAGCCACAGCCTCAGGTGCTCCACTCACAAACCATCCAACTAGTCCCTCCTATCAGCCATTCACCCACCTATAAATTCCATCCTGCACTTCTGTTTTTAATATAAACCATCCCCTTCATTAAATCAACAAAAAACTCCAAACCTCACGACTCAATGCCCCAAGTTTTGGTTGCTTAGCCAGGCACAAAAAAAGGATATACCACCTTCGCAGTATATCCAATCTTCCATTTAAAAAGTATCGTTTATAGATACGCAATTATTGTCCGTTTCTCAAAAAATTACTTAAGGCTCTCTTTTAAATATTTTTTTGATTTTTTAACCTTGTCAGATATTATTTTATTAATATAGTCATAATCTATTTTATTGTCAAAAACAGCTGTCATATTTTCACTTGTACATATACGATTATTGATTTTCAATTCTTTTGCAAGTGAATTAATTTTATCAGAGGTAGTTGTGATAACCGCTAACTCTTTATTATATTTCACAGAGAAAACTGTACCATGAAAGGTATTGGTAATCACAAAACTAGCGTTCTTAATCAACCATAGCCACTCAAAAGAATTAACAACAGGATTATAATCTGCCCAATCGCATAAAGAACCAGTAGCAACTATTTGCAAATCTTTTTTATTTGCAAACTCTTTAATGTTTAATATTTCTGATTCTTGAAGACCATATGTATAAACCAAAACATACTTATCAGGAATAAAAATATCAGGCTTTTGGTCTTCAAAAGTGCATAAAAAGGTAGGATCCAACACTCTTGTGCACTTTCTTCCAAATAAATGAACTATTCTTTCCGTCTTATCATCTCTTACCGAAATACAGTCTATCTTTCTGATTGGCCATAGCTTTCTTGTATTCTTCAACAATATTTTTATCCAATGTGATTGTCCCACACTTGCAGCATAGGATATTACCTTATCACAATTGAGACCTCTGCCAACAAAAAAAGGAAGGCTCTCATATGCTCTATCAAACATATTCCATATTGTGTCACTGCCTATAACACAGTAATCCATATGCTCATTCGCTTCTATTATACATTTGAACTTTTTCTGGTCATCCAATAATTTAGAATACTTTAATTCTTCATACTCTACATATTGATCAGAAAAGTCACCTTTTCCTACAATAGTATTATATTCTGTTGGAACTTTAATAAAGGAAGTATCATAACCCTCTTTTTCCAAAGCAGTCTGCAATCCAAAAGCTTGCAAAAACGATCCATAATTACACGCATTATAAAGAGTTACTATACCAATTTTTTTATCCATTTTCATTGCCCTCGTTTCATCAACTCATCATCTATTATATTTACAAAAGCATTATAATAGTTTTCAATATTATACTTTTTAACATATTGTTTCTGCTTTTGAGACATGTTAATTCGTTTCTTTTTATCAGATAAAAGTTTTTTTATCTCTTTCTTAAGAGTATCAATCATTTTATCATCTCTCTCAATTAAAACAGCTGTTTCATTGAATAATACTTATACAATTCCTTATGATGCACATATCCCGTCATAATAATTCTTTTATTAGTTTTTTTTAATAAATCTATTATTTCCTTCTCGTAAGGTGTATTAGTTTTATTTCCAAAGTTTGCCGAACCAACAATAAGAAGACATACATCTTCATCATTAAGTTGGTCCACTGCCTTTAGTAATTCTTTAACACCTTTTTCTTGAACAATCCTTCCGACGAACAATATCACTTTACCACTATCAATATTTAGTTCATTCTTCAGTTTGTTTTTCTCTACTTCTGATACTACTTTTGAAAACAAACTCATTTTTGCGCAATTGGGCAAAACAACTATTTTGCTTTCATCACATTGCGTTGCTTCACTCCAACACTTTCCTATATAATCACTAATAGCAATCAGCTTATTAAAAGAATTATCAATTCTCTTATTTCCCATTCCATCCCAATGAAGATGAATATAGAGTTTTTCTTTACCAACAATTTTACTAAGTAACGGAATTTGAGTTGTAGGACCAGCTTCATAAATATATAGATCTTGTCGTTTACTTTTTTTCAATAGTCTCAAAACTTTTCCAAACTCTAATGAAAAAGGTATATATATATTTAAATGCTTCAATACTCTATAAAGGAATAATAGGATTTTATTAAAAAAGCTATTTCCTTTAGTAACGCAAACAAACTCAGTATATTTATAATTCTTTGATCTACTCTTTGCAAGATCATCATCTACAGTAATAACTGTAAAATGATAATCACCTTTTTTTTCGTTTTCATCTATCAAGTACTCCACAAGTGTTTCAACTGCTCCGCCCTTTACTGCAGGCACCGGCAAAGAACATTGTGTGATAATGCATATGTTTTTCATTTTTCCCTCGTAGTATTAAATGTAATAATTGTGCTCTTCGTTTTTATCATAATTAAAACGGATTGCCTTTTTCACTATTAATAATTTTAGCAGGAACCCCTCCAATTGTTATATTAGGCTGATTAAAAGACTTATTTACAGTACTTCCTGCAGCAATTGCAATGTCATCAGCAATTGTTATATCACCAAATATTTGCACACCAGGGCCAACAAATACATTATCTCCAATGACCGGAGCCTTATCCAAATCGACATTAACACCTATATTTACCCCCTGGTGAACATTAAAGTTTTTACCTATTTGAGCATTTCCACTTATAATCAAACAACCTAAATGATTTATACGCAATCCTTCACCACACACATTACAAGGAACTTGAAATCCATATTTTACGCTATAATGATGATGAACAATTGACCAAAATGCATATTTTACACTTTTTACAAAACTATGTTTTTTTCTAGTGTTCTTGTAATATTCGCGGTATCTTAATGCCCTTTGAAATTTCCACACTTCATCTGCTAAAAATCTAGGCCTTTTTCTCTTTTTACCTAGAGCTTTTTTATCCGCATCTAAATATCTCTTCAAATCCATTTTATTATTAATCATTATGCCATCCTCTTGAATTTGACATTCTCATCCTTATAATGTCTTTAAATCTTTCTTTACTATCTTTAAACTCTGGCAATCGATAATAAACTAGTAAAAAAACAACATTAGGTATTACCAAACATATTAATGCTTTAATAATCAAAGTTAATAATCCTGTGTCATCCAATAGGCTACATAGAAAATAGGTTATCGCCCCATTACCAATCACCACTGATGTATATAACAGCATTCGAGAATAATATTCTTTCATACTTCTTCTAAACAACTGCTTAAATACAACTGCGCTTTCCCAAGGAAAATATATAAAAACCATTACCAGTATGGTAGAAATTAACACTCCTTCCACGCCTATATATATACATAAAGATATGTTGACTATTATATTTACCAACGAGCCTATATATGGTTTCCAAAAATCTTGTTCCCACATTCCAGCTGCATCTTTATATGTTAGAGTTATTTTCCCAAAGAGTGTAGTGTGAAAATAAACGACAAACAACAGTACTATGTAATTAGGAAACATCATACTTTTTCCCATCCATATTCTCATAAAAGGCTGATATAAGCAAATTAAGCATATTGAAACCCAACCCACCAACCAGTTACCCAACAAGTTAAGTGTAGAAAAGTTCTCATAAATTTTCTTTTTATTTGAAGTAATTATGCTATTTCCAACACTAGCAGTTATAGCGACAAATACCACTGACAATAGTCCAATTAGAGAATTAATTATTTGGTAGTAATTACTATAAATAGCTAATTGTTTCAAACCCAAAAAAGAAGAAATAACTATACTATCAGCTGCCGCTAATACTGTATAACCAATTTTATGCCCCAATAAAGCTCTTACTTTTATAAATAGTTTTTTGCCAAACCCCTTTTCTAGAGTACCTCTACACTTATATTGAGGATACATTTTATTAACCAAGTAATTTCTCAATAAGTTTTGAGCAATAGTACAAATTGGCATAATAGAAATATAAACATAGTAATTTTTAGTTGTTATCATCGCTAGTATTTGCATAACATACATGCAAACACTAATTATTGATGCCAAAAAATTGTCTGTTCCATTTCTTTGGTTAGCTTCCCATAAAGATTTTTTATATGCAAAACAATAATAACTTATAACTGTATTAAACAAAAAGATTATATACAATACATAAATATTAATGTCTGACGGATATTTCCCACTTATAAAAAACCTTAAAAATGGTAACAGTATTAGTCCAACTACTGTTATAACTCCACCTATGGCATAATAAATATTTCTATATATTTTCAGTAATGCGCATACTCGCTCATCGTCCCCTTCCGCAATAGGTTTATACATGTTATAAACCAACGCACTACCTATACCTAACTCTGAAAGAGACAAGACCATTAGTATTGATGTAAATAGACTATTTAGACCTAAATACTCAACGCCCAATTGCTTGATCATTACTATTTTTATTATAAACGGGAACAAGATTCCTGTAATTTTAAATATGACTCCGGCAATAATATTTTTTAACGATCTTGTTGTTCTAGACTCAACTGCCATTTATCTTCTCCTAATTTGCTAATCGTTTTTCGTCATTTATAACCGCAAAAGGCACTAAAATAAAACAGAACTGAACACAAAACAAGCTTAATGTGTTTTCAATACAATATGTTAGAAACAAATACATTGTACATGCCACTACTAACAATGCGCTGTTGCGACTAACCCTCTTTGATAATCTTTTTGGTACACCTATCACCCACCAATACATCCAAACAAGAAACGGGATAGCTCCTAATTCGGCGAACATCTTTATAAACGCATTATGAGTTGCAAATCCTATAGATTCGTATAATACTTTATCCACATAAGTAAAACCTTTACCTAAATAAAAAGGCGACAGTGAATAATAACGAGACAGAGCTCTATAAATACCCTCTCTTCCATTTACATTTGCTCCAATATAGTTAATTATTATTTGAAATTCATTAGTTTTAACTACAATAACGTACCCTACTCCTATTACAAAAAACAATGCACCCATAATAATAATTGCTGTCTTTATTTTGATTTTAAAGCGCCTAATAATTAAAATAAATAAAATAGTAATTATTATTGCAATAAACTCCGTTCTTTTAAACCCTATATATGAGCATACTAGCGCTAATGCAATATATGTTATCTTCTTATTCTTAGGGTTTTCCCTATCAAATAGTAAATAATATATTATAAAAAAACCAGTTGCAATTGTTGCATCTTGTACTTCCAAAGCCCTTCCTAGCATATATAAAGGTGTTCCAAACACAAAATCTGTGCTCAAAACAGCTTGAGGTAAATAGGATATAAATGTTCCTATGCCATACATTTTCACCGAAAATATTGTATTTACGAAAACTGATAACACTATTGCCCAAAGCGTATAACATATTACTTTTTTTCCAAATAATTTTGTTACAGCAACTGCACATAACACAGCCAGAAGCAAATTAAAAATATTACTAAACATTCTAGAGATGTTTGATAACTCCAACCCAACAGGCGGTACAATAATCCACAAAAACATGGTCCATAACACAATCACGCCCAGTGGATAAACATAATTCTTAATATATGTAGCTTCAATTCCTTTTACTTTTTTTGCTCGTAATATTTCTGTTCCAAAGTACAATACCACCCATATAGAAGCAAGTACAAATTTATACCAAAAAGGGACCTGTTCACCAACAAACAAAAAAGAAAACGATATTGCCATTGTTAATATGTAAAATATATACATAAATAATCCTCTTTAATCCCAAAAATAATTCAATATTTTTTCCAAGCCATCATTTTTTCCTGGACGCAATGCATTTAAAGCATTTCTTCTTTTTATAATATTTTCCACTTTTCCAATTTCTTTAGCAGGATTACCTGCAACTATAGTACCTTCCTTAACATCTTTTGTCACAACACTTCCGGCTGCCACAATCGCATTTGGACCAATTTTTACATCGTATAAAATAGTTGATTCTGCTCCTATCATAACATTATCAAAAATCTCAATTTTTCCAACATAATATTTACTCTTCCCATACTTGCCAATATACTCTGGCACATTATTAAATACCATACAAATAATATCATGTGTGATAAACCTTACATTGGCTGCAACTCTGACATTATTCCCCATTGACAACATATATGGCTCTGTTGGAATATCTCTAGTATGATAATAACAGTTATCACCAATGTCGTGAAATACATTATGCTTTTTCAGCCACTTTGTTCTCTTAATAGGTGACTGAATAAGATACATCATCATTTTTGCTCTTTTAACTTGATTAGGTTTTGTAAACACAATCTCACCTTCTATCTACTCAATAACATTCTAAGTATATTGTATTTTTTATGTTTCATTAGTAATGCAACAATATAATACTTCTTTGGTAATAAATGAATCGGATATCTGCTTAACACTTTTTTCAAATTATCATTTTCACAAATATCACGTAGTCCATTTATAACTTCACTTTTGCCAATTAACTTTTGATTTTTTGCTATAGCTCTAGCGTTTGTTCTTGCTCTAGCAATCAAGAATCTATCACACCTAAGATTTACATCGTTTTCCTTGTATATATTACTTAATCGCCTTTTTATTTCTTCATATAACACATTTACCTTTATAAATCGATCTTTACGATAGCTTTTAGATAAAGAACTCTCGTTGTTACAATAATAGTAAACTGGATCAGGAATAATCGTCACCCTCCTACATAAATGCAAATAGTCAATATCAAAAATAATATCTTCTGAAATAAAATCCCTTTCAGAAACAAATCTTATTTTATTATCATCTAATAATGATTTTCTAAATAGCGCCTTCCAAACAGAAACTTCTATCAAAGTGTCATTTTTTTCTGTAGGTTTTGTTGCAATAAAATCTAATAACAATTCTTTAACTTCTTCATTAGACCATCTTTGTATTTTTTTAAAATTTTTTCTTGTTTTTATTTTTTTTTCGTCATAATAATAATATACTCCACCATAAACAACATCTGCATCGTTATGTTTTGCTGTTAAGTATAATTTTTCACAGAGATCAACTGTCACAAAATCATCAGAATCAACAAACGCTATATATTCCCCTGTTGCAATATCTAAACCTGTATTTCTAGCATAACCTAACCCTTCATTTTTGTTTTTGTGGATTACTTTTATTCTACTATCTTGTTTGGCATATTCATCACATAACCGCGGACAATTGTCTGGTGATTTATCATCTACTAGAATAATTTCAATTTCATTCATAGTCTGATTTATAATACTATTCATGCATCTGTCCAAATACTTTTCCACATTATAAACCGGCACAATTATGCTGATTTTAGGCTTCATTTTTTACCTCTTTATTTAATCCTAATAACTTTGTATATATATCAACTAATTTTTTGCTTTCTGTTTCAATATCGTAACCAGCGGATTTTATTTCCACACTCTTATCAACTCTCTTATGATGCTTTAGCTTTAAAACAGTTTCTGCCCATTTTTCAATCGTATCTTTTCTACTCAAATAACAAGTAGTTGGCAGTATCGTTGTCTCAACTGTAACATCATCAGAAAACACACAAGGCAAATCTGCTGCTTGAGCTTCTATTCCTACCACTGGTAAACCTTCCCAAATGGAAGGAAGAACAAATACATCCATAGCCTGATAGAACTCGTTGACATTATCGACATTGCCCATAAAGATAACTTTCTCTTCAAGCCCTAAGTTTTTCACTTTATTAGCGATTTCATCCATTAATGCGCCTTCACCCAACAACAACAAAACTGCATTTTTGTCTTTTTTAGACACTTCACTAAATATATCAATCAAAAATGAGTGATTCTTCTGCTTGTCGAATCGTCCAACATGGCCAATAACATATTTGCCGTTTAAATTATATTTGTTCCTAATTTCATCACGTTTGTCTTTATTAAATAAAAATCTATCAATATCAATAGCATTGTTTATTGTCAAAGTCTCGCCATTTTCCACTGCTTTCTTGCCATAATAGAACTTGGCAGCGTCTCTTCCACAAGCCCACTTGTGAGTAGCACACCTCTTAATCCAAGGTTTACAAAAAACCTTCAATGGCCATTTATAATCAAACGTAAACGAAGCACTATGAACATGTGATATTCTAACAGGTATTTTGTTTCTTTTAGCAGCAAATAATGGATATACTATAAATGCACCATTATGTGCATGAACAATTTTATACTCTGGATGTTCAGCAAAAAAATTTTTCATAAACTTCAAATATTTGAAATACTTGAACGGATTCAATCCTGGTGTATGATAAATCCTTCCACCAAGTTTTTTTATTTCCTCATCATAAGCGCCTGGCTTGCTTTTATTACACAAAAAATCGAACTGAATCTTATTGCGATCTATATGCCTATAATAATTCATAAGCATTGTTTCAACGCCCGCTCTATCCATATTGCTAACAGAATGTAATATTCTTATCATCTATGCTCCTTATTCGTAATTTCCATAATCTATATATAATGCGTTATGTCTAAATATTCTTTCTTCCTCAGGTGGTAATTCCATATAATCCCCATATATACTTTCAAGAACTTTTTCATATTCATATGGAATACTAAATTCTTGATCCTCGAATTTTACTATTTTAGTTCTATTTAAATAACTTTTATCAAAATAATCTCTACAATGATATGCTCCACTAACAACTGTAACATTCTTTGTATTACTATCATTGTATTTAATTTCTTCTTTGATTATTCGCTTTTTCAGTCTTTTTAAACTTGAAAATTTAAATAAAACTTTAATAATTTTGCTTAAGCACTTTTGAAAAGTATTATCCGGATTAGTAGGTAAATAACCTAACTTAAATTTATAAATTTTACCTAACACTGATAACTTACGAGCAGTTTTCCGTATTTCCTTAACATTATTAGGCAAATAATCATATGGCAAAATATCAACAAAAATACCTTTATGAGTATTTGTTTTGCTAATTGAATTTTCCTCAAATATAGTGCCATTAAGTTTTATCTTGGTGAAGGATAATCCGAACTCAGGCTCAGTATCCCAATTTTCCATAAAAAAAACATCTGGATTTGTTTGTGTAGGGAATATTTTGACAAATTTGTCATAATCTTCCCTAAACATAGCAATATCAAAATCATCATCCCATGGTATAAATCCTCCATGACGTATTGCTCCTAACAAAGTTCCATATGCCAAAAAATACTTTATATTATTTTGCTCACAGACTCTCTTAACTTCCAAGGCAATTTTTAACTGTAATTGCCTTAATCTATCTATATTACTTCTCATACACCTTCACTGTCTTCTCCACCACATCATCCCAGTTATACTTCTCCAGGATGTAATCTGTGGATTCACTCTTGTATTTTTCAACTATGCTGCTGTCGTCGCACAGCCACTGCAGTTTGTTGCGCAGCTCTGCTACGTTGCCCTTAGGGAATACTACGCCGTGATTGTTGACTACCTCTGCGCATTCTGGGATGTCAGATACTAGGCAACAGTTGCCGAAGCTCATGGCTTCTAGCAGACTGAGCGGCATGCCCTCTAGGTCTGATGGTAGGGCGTATACGTATGCGTTGTCGAACAACTCCTTGCGCTCGATACCATCGACGAAGCCCGTCATTATAATGTTTTTATTTCCTGCAGATAGTTGCTTTATTTTTTGGCAGTACTCGACTGTGTCGGAGTATCCGCCTGCTATAACTAGTTTTTTGTCGGTTTTCAAACCTTGGTACGCCTCCACTAAGTAGTGAAGACCTTTTTCTGGAACAATACGGCTTAGGTAAAGAATGTAATCATCCTTGTTGAGGCCATACTTGTTTTTGATAATATCAGCCGGACGTCTGCTGTGCTCGTTAGCGCCGTTAGGGATGAATGTTGTCTCGCGGCCGTACTCATTCTTGAAGTACTGCTGCATGTTGCTGCTTAGGACGATAATCTCGTCAGCGAACTTCACTGCCATTTTTTCGCCCCACTTGATGTAGCGCTTGGCGAAGCCTTTCCACTTGGAACGCTGCCAGTCCAGGCCATGGATTGTTACCACACACTTTTTTCTAAAAAGCTTAGGGATCCATATTGCCGCACTTGGACCTTCGGCATGGAAGTGAACAATGTCGTATCTTCCGAGAGCCGCTCTAATGGCCGCAACGTGAGAAGATGTCATAGCTGCGACACCTCGCTTGTTGATTGTAAAAACAGACTTGATTTTTACGCCGTGGTAGTTGTCGACCTTCTCTGTGTTGAACTCCTTGCCGCTGACGTGATTGCCCCTGCGGTTAAGGCATGTTACATCAAAGCCTTTCTCGACCAATCTGACTGAGATTTTTTCCACAACGTTTTCAACGCCTCCCTCTTTAGAAGGGATACGCTTCTGACCTATCATTGCTATTCTTTTTATTTTTTTCTTAGCCAAATCGTCCCCTCCCACTCAAGGTTAAGCTTTAACTCTTCCTCTGATATTTATAATACCTAGCATACTTGCCGTAACGTTTTTTTGTTACCGGCACTCTGTTAAGTACAGTTCCTAGTAGCTTGCAGCCTACGCGCTCTAGCTGGCCTGCTGCTTGCTTAATGATTTTTTTGGAAGCATAGCCGCTTCTCACTACCATAACCGCTCCGTCACACATAGATGCGATAAGTGCGCCATCTGCCACGTTGTCTAGTGGCGGTGAGTCGATTATGACATATCTATAATCCTCAGCCAACTGGTCTAGAAGTTTTTCGAATCTTGCGTCTTCTAGTAGGACTGTTGGATTTTCTAGTACGTTAGTACAAGGTACGATGTAGCCGTTAGGAATGTTGGACTCGTACACTACATCCTCGTACTCTGCCAGGCCGGACAAGTAATAGTCCATGCCCTTCATCTCGCCCTCGGACTCGATTTTGTAACGGTTACTTGCTGTAGCCTTGCGAAGGTCCAGGTCGATAAAAACAGTCTTAAAGCCCGCCTCGGCAAGTAGCTTCCAAAGGTAAGTTGATACGAAGCTTTTGCCCTCGTTAGGTACCGAGCTTGTTATTAGAATCTTTTTGGTATCATTGCCTGAGAACTTGATGTTAACTCTCAGTCTGTTAAGTGCCTCTTCCACCGAATAAGGGAGATCGATTAGATTGATATTAGCTTTTTTCATAATTACTTACTACCTCCCTGTTTTTTGAGTTTTTTGATTGGTGTTTTAGACTCGTCCTCGATAAAAATATCGTTTTCCGGAATGACAGTTAATGGTGCGAAGCCGAACTCGTTTTCGATGTCCTCGGCAGTCACAAGACTGTCATCTAGCAAGAACAATACAATCAAAATTATGCAATAAATTCCTGCGAACAAAACACCACCTATTAGTAGGTACTTAGTGTAGCTAGGTCCTACCTTGGCAGGCTGTAACTTACCTCTCTGTACAACGTTAGGCTTAGATGTGCTCATTGTCTTAGGAAGATATGTTCTAATTACATCTATTAGAGTATTAGTGATTTTTCTAGCTGTTGCCGGATCGTTACTTGTTGTAGTTATCCTTAGAACTCGTGTGTCCTCTGGGTTTTCGATGGCAATCTTGCTTGCTAGTGCATCGCTTGTCATGTCAAGATTGAGCTTGTTGATAACCTCTTCCATAACAGGATAACTGAAGATTAATTCCTCGTAATCCTTGGTCAACGCCTGTCCGATGTTAAGATCGGCGAAGTTAACAACAGTATCGTCTGATGTAGATACCATGTACAACTTGGCAGTTGACTCGTATGTAGGGTGCTTCATGAAGTACGCATATGCGTTGAACAACAGCGCGCCTACAAGGAAGCACAACACGATGTAGTGAATATGCTCTAGAAGCAGCGCTCCAATCTTGCCAAAATCAATTTCGTCTTCCTCCACAGTGTTAGCACCATCAGAAAGAACGATTATATCTTTTTCTTTGTTTTCTAGGTTTTTTTCTTTTTTCAAAATTCTTCTCCTAATGTGATAGTTCAGATTTAATGTTAGCCATCAGCAGTTCCAAGCTGTAATCGTCTGACGCTCCGGCTCTTATTTTTCAACTTTGTCGTAGAACAACTTGATTGCCAACTGCTCTAGGTCCTTCTTGTCGTATGTAAAAGCGTTAAATCCATAGTCGTCAATTGCGTATGTTCCCTTGAACTTGAACTGTCCTAGTTCTTTGTTTTTGAACACCGCCTTGCTTATCTTGCTTATGTCATTGCTTGTGAGCGATGACACTGTATATTCATCCAGGCTGTGGTATAGCTGGATTGGATATTTTTTGTTGCTTGCAGCCTTGGCCTTGACGATTTTTTTGAACTCCTGTAGGTACATGTTGTGGCGTCTCATTCGTGCCACGTTAGTTCCATCGCCTACGTTCATTCGATCGTGCAAGTAATGCTGCGCCTGCTTGTCGCTTAGCTTGATAGTCTGTCCCATCTTAAGTGACTTGTCTGAATCTTTGAAGTCGTCCTCAATTGTGACTGTTACACCGCCAACCTCGTGGTTGATTCGCGCTATAGCGTCCATACCGATTGCCGCATACCCATCGATTTGCTGTCCAAAAAACAAATTAGAAACTGCCTTGGATATGTTTTCACAACTTAGCTCGCCGCCGTCTCCGTGCGAATAAGCTAGCGCCAGCTGAACCGGTGTAGTCGCAAGGTAGTTGCCCTTGCTGTCCAATGAATCAACATCTGTTATTGTGTCTCTGTCGATATTGATTGTGGCAAATGTGTTGGCCTCGCGGTCGATTACGAGTAGCACAATCACGTCGGCCTGGCAGGCATCCTCCGATTCGATAATGTCGGCCATCTTGCCCTTGCCGTCGATACCCATTAGCAAGTATGTGTCCACATTATTCTTAGGCGTACATTTAACGCCACCTATCTTGAACACCTCGCCGCCCGAAGTTTTTTTCACGGCCTTCCCATCCGGGTCCTTGACCAAAACCATCACGGCCACGATTGCTATCACTGCTACCGCCAAAAATATTGCCAAAGCTATTATTTCATTTTTTTGCTTTTTTGTTTTTATTTCGTTTTTGCGATTGAGTCTTACCATTGTCTGTTATCCTATCATTCCAAGAAGCAACTCTGAACCTGCTTCCGGATATTTTTTCTCCAAAACTACTAACACAAGTAGTAGTACGAAACATATAATCGACATAATCAACGCTGTCTTTTTGGACATGTTTGTTCCTCCTAGAATATCTATTTGTTAGAATCTTTTTTATTATATATGACAAATATGAGACAAGATTGCGGTTCCCTTCTCGTCAATCTGGTCTAGCATCTCCTGGCCCATCTTATCTTTGAGCATGTTGCGTCCCGTTAAAAGTTCCGGCACTCTGTGATGCACCCCGTGGCAGTCACTGCCTAGAAGTGGGACTATTCCTTTTTTCATAGACTTAATCATCAACTTGGTGTATTTTCTGTTGTGAAAACTGTCACTGTTGTACTGAATGATTGCGTCTGTCTGAAATAATTCTTTGATGTACTTCCTGTTGCCTCTAAACGCTGCGAAGCGCTCTAGGTGCGCTAACATGATCTGATAGTCGCCAGACTCGATCATTTCCATCACCTCGTCAAACTCTTCTCGAGTCCATGACTTGAATGGCATCTCCAGCAGCAATATATCTGTGCCTTCCATCACCAATTCTGATATCTTGTCAGCTCTGGATATATCCTCAAAGTACGTCACCTCTGCGCCGAGCAAAATCTTAGGAATTTTAACCGGCTCGTCATCTTGAGCCTGTGCTTTTTGCTTCAGCTCATCTATTGCCTCAACTAGCTTGTCGTATGCCTTCTGTCGTCTTTCTAAGTAGACTTCAACGCTGACTTCTGAGGCATAAAAATGTGGAGTGACTACGACAACATCTATCCCTTGTCTCGATTCTTCTTGCAACATAATTAGGGATGATTCTATATTTCTACTTCCATCATCAATACCTGGTAATATATGTGTATGAAAGTCTATTATAGCCATAGTTCCTCCTAGTACATAAACCTTAGACAGGCCTAGCGTATAGGCCATACGCAGTTCGTCATAATTATATCATATTTGGGCCCTTATTTGCAAACTAATAAAGGGGTCTAAACCCCACAGAAACACTAGGTTTACCCCTCCCTTTTTTTCCGCTTTAAACTATGCTACAAAACGCAACAAAAAACAGGATTGATGCCAATCATCAATCCTGCATAATTCAATTCTCGTATACTCGCCACCAACCGTAAGCCAATAGTTAACAGCCAACAGTCGCAATCCCCACACTATACTCTGTGAAGGTTCTTTAGTGAAATATCCAAGCTAGGTGCTGAGTGAGTCAAAGCGCCACTTGATACGTAATCAACGCCTGCGTCGATTAGGCGGGCAACATTTTCCTTAGTTACGTTGCCTGATACTTCTATTTCGGCTCTGTCGCCAATCATATCTCTAGCTTTTTTGATTTCTTCGATATCCATGTTGTCTAGCATGATGATATCTGCGCCAGCTTCTACAGCGTCCTTGGCCATCTCGAAGCTTTCTACCTCAACCTCAATCTTGCGAACAAATGGTGCATATTCCTTAGCTAGTCTGATAGCTTCCTTAACGCCTCCTGCCGCGCTGATATGATTGTCCTTAAGTAGTACGCCGTCGCTTAGGTTGTATCTGTGGTTATGTCCGCCACCAACTCTAACTGCATACTTCTCAAAAATTCTATTGTTAGGTGTAGTCTTTCTTGTATCAAGAAGCTTCATACTGCTTCCCTTGAGAAGCTCTGCCACCTCGTGTGTGTATGTCGCGATACCACTCATTCTCTGTAGATAGTTGAGGGCTGTGCGCTCTCCAACAAGAAGAACTCTTATATCACCGCGAACTGAACCAATTTTTTGTCCCTTAGTAACCTCATCGCCGTCGCTTGCGTGTAGGTGAACATTAACGTTAGGATCTAGTAGCTCGAATGTTCTCTGGAACACCTGAAGTCCACAAATAATACCATCTTCTTTGCAGATTAGGTCAACCTTACCTGCAACTGCGTTAGGCATAACTGAGTTAGTTGTTACGTCCTCGTTAGTTACATCCTCTTTGATGGCGCTTTCGATAAGTGGATCAACGTTTAGTTTTAATGTAATTGGATCAAACATATTGGTCTCCTTTTCGTTTTCATCTTTGATTTCCTGTTCGATAATCTCTTTGTTTTCTCTAGCCCAGCGCTCTAGGTCCTCGTACTCGCTCCAGTCAATCTGGTCGAACACCTGATGTCTAACCTCGTCCTCGCTCTCGACAATATCAAGAGCTGCTCGCTTGGCAAAAACCATACTCTCTAGCAGTGAGTTGCTGGCTAGTCTGTTGTGTCCGTGAACACCGTTGCAGGCTGTCTCGCCCACCGCATAAAGCTGCTTCATTGAAGTCTTGCTGTTGAGGTCTACTTTTACACCGCCCATAAAATAATGCTGAGCCGGAATAATCGGTATCATCTCCTCTGGAACATTGTAGCCGTGTTCCTTGCAATACTTCACGATATTAGGGAAGTGAGATTCAAGCTCGTCTGCCGGTATCGGCTTCATCGATAGCCAAACATTATCAGAGTTTTCCCTCTCCATCTCGGCGATAATGTTTTCTGTAACTACATCACGTGGTTTGAGCTCGTTACAAAATCTCTCGCCCTTGTTGTTATATAGCAACGCTCCCTCGCCACGAACTGACTCGCTAATAAGGAAGCTTCTATCTTTGTTTTTGGCGATATAAAAAGTTGTTGGATGAATCTGCACGTAGTTGACGTTCTTCACCTTAACGCCGTGACGAATCGCCACTGCCACACCGTCGCCTGTTATGTGCTTGAAGTTAGTTGAATACTTGTATATTCCACCGATTCCACCGCAAGCTAGCACGGTAAAGTCCGCATAAATCGTATCAAGACTGTCGTCATCCTTTTTTACGATGATGCCAAAACAATGGTTGTCCGCTGTAAGAATATCCACCATACTCCAGTGCTCGAGAATCGTGATGTTGTCGCGCTTCTTGCACTCCTCGTAAAGGTGAGATGTGATTTCCTTGCCTGTCTCATCCTCGTGGTAAAGAATACGGTTGTTGTGGTGAGCACCCTCCTTCGTGAAGATTAGCTCGCCTCTTTCATCTCTGGCAAAATCAACGCCCATGCTGATCAAATCTTCGATAAGCTCTGGAGATTCTTTGATCATAGTCTCCACCGCTTCCGGCTTGTTCATATAGTGGCCGGCACGCATAGTGTCCTCGAAGTAGCTCTCGTAATCCTCCTGATCCTTGAGCATACATATTCCACCTTGAGCCAAAAACGAATCGCTGTGCTCAACAGTATCCTTTGTTATTATTAAAACATTTTTTTCTTCCGGAAGCTTCAAGGCACAGTACAAACCTGCGCATCCGCTACCAATAATCAAAACATCAGTTTTCACTTTTTTGTGTCTCACTTTCTCGGAATGATTCTCAACCACATGTGGTCGTCTTCCATAGGCGCCGGCCCTGGAAAAACAGTCACCATCCTGTATATATAATATACTATTCCAAGCACCGCTACTACAATACCTATTCTGAACAAAACACGGTTAATGTTGTCCCGGCGCGCCTCATCCGCCACCAAGTATCTCACCGCTATGTAACATACAGCCAACAATAGCACCGGAATCCAAAAAGGATGCATTCTAGTAGCACCGACCAGATCCAAATGCAGCACTTTCAGGAACGCTCTTGTGATTCCGCACCCCGGACAAGGCACTCCTGTGATAAATCTGAGTGGACACACAGTATGAAAAAGTCTGTCCATCGCCCAAAACATTATCACTAGTCCCACTATGACTGGTCCAATATATTTGATATCTTTTTTGATCAAATCTTTGTTAAGTTTCATTTATTTCATGCTCTCAAGTCCCTTGATAAGTACGTTCCATACTCGCTCGACAGACTTGATACTAAGCTTCTCGTTAAATGTATGAATATCATCCGCCTGAGGGCCAAAAGATATCGCATCCATTCCCTCGATTTTGCCTCCTAGAATTCCACATTCCAGTCCCGCATGAGTCTGTGTTATAACCGGCTTGTTGCCGTAAACATCCTCGTAGGCCTTAGCGAATACTTTGCTAACTTCTGAGTCTTTGTTAGGCTCCCAACCTTCGTAATCGCTTGTTATATTAACCTCGCCGCCAAAAATCTCAGTAATAGATTTCATCTGCTCTAGCACGTTGAGCTTGGCGCTGCGCTTAGTGCTTCTTATAGTTGATTCAATTCTAACTCTATCTTCTAGTGTTCTGATAACACCGATGTTGTTGCTTGTCTCAACGCTTCCGAATGTATTGTTTACGCGAATAACTCCGTCAGGGAAGTTAACAATCGGAATGATTGCTGCAAGTGTTGATGCATCGCCAAAGGCTCTAACTTCCTGCTCGCCCACCTCGTTAAGTGTAAGCTTCATGTTAGGGTCAGTGTCCTTGTACTCTTCCTTGATCTCATCAAACATTTTTTTGATCAAAGCAATTGCATCGTCCTTAACTTCTTCTAGCACGATAATCGCTGCTTCACTTTTTTTAGGGATGGCATTGTCAACCTCTCCACCGTCGATTGTAAGAATACGCATACCGAAGTTTTGGAAAACTCCTAGAAGTATTCTTCCCATTGCTTTGATTGCGTTGAGTCTGTACTGGTCAATCTCAACTCCTGAGTGACCGCCAGTCAAACCATCAATTCTTAGTTCGATAACGTATGGTGAGATAAGCTCCTTGCCCACTGGAACGTCGCACTGAACTGTCATTCCGCCGGCGCATCCAGTGATGAACTCACCTTCTGTCTCGTTATCAATATTGATAAGAATGTTGCCCTTGAGCAAGTCTGCGTCTAGCCCGTGAGCACCTATCATTCCTACTTCTTCGTCCATTGTAAAAACAGCTGTAATTGCTGGAGCCTTAATCTCATCTGACTCAAGAATCGCTAGCATATATGCAACTGCAATTCCGTCGTCTGCGCCCAAGCTTGAACCCTTGGCACTAAGCCACTCATCGTGTTCGTACTGCTTGGCAGTCTCCGCTGTTGGCTCGCCGCCCTTGATTATCTCTAGCTCAAGTCCTTCCTTGGCCAAGTCCTTAGTACAGCTATCATTCTTGGCAATAACCATATCCATGTGGCCCTGTAGTATAACCGGCTTGGAGTTTTCGTATCCCTCACTTGCTGGTCTGTATACAACTACATTTCCTACTTCATCTTTTTGGGCCTCAAGCTCGTGCTTGGCCGCAAAATCCATAATGTAATCTGCTATTGCTTCTGTATTGCCTGAGCCATGTGGGATTGCTGCGATTTCTTCGAAGTATTTCCACACATTGGCTGGCTGGTAATTATCTAAAACCATTATATGTAATGTCTCCTTTTTCTGCGCATTCGCGTTCTGCGTTTATTGTCATTTTCTGCGCACTAAATTGTGTTTTATGTTTTTAGTTGTCTAGCAACTCTTCTTCTGTTTCTGGCTGCTGTGTTGGTGGTAAGTCGGCCTTTGTTGTTTTTGGCACTGCTGTTGTTGCAGGGGCCTTAGTTACCTTAGGCTTAGTTGCCACTGGCTGCTTCTTTGTTGGAGCCTCAGTCTCTGGTTCCTTAGTTGTCTCCTCTTCAGCCTCAGTTCTTTCCTCAACTACTGCCTTTGTTTCTTTTTTCTCAGTCTCTTCAAGTTCTGTCTCGCTCTCGACTGTTGTTTCGATAACAGTAGTTTCCTCAGCGTTGTCGCCTGAGAACGCCTTAGATAACACAACTGCAGTTACAACAATTGCGATTACAACTGCAACTGCAACACAAATAGCAATGATATTGGCCTTCTTGTTGCTTCCGACAACCGGCATATCGTTGCCAGGCTCTTCGTCGTAATACTCATCTAGCAATATATCATCGTCATTGTCAGTTATATTGTCATCTTCGTGGAATATGAGATTGTCGTCATCCATATCTTCTGGGAAGTCGAAGTCCTTGATCTCATCATCCTCAAAAATAATCTCGTTAGTATCATCCTCTGTGTCGAAGTTGCCCAAAGGCATGTCTTCCTGAATGTTAGGGATAATCTTAGTCTCTTCCAAAGACTCGTCAACATTAGGGATATTTTGTGTCTTCTCTAATGAACCGCTAACATCTGGGATAATCTTAGTTTCTTCTAATGAATTGTCCACGTTAGGGATGATCTTTGTTTCCTCGAGCGCCTCCTTGGCTTCAGGATTCACAAGAGCTCCACAGAATGGACAATGTATATCCTCATCTCTAATAAATTTTCCACATTTTGTACAGTACATAATAAAACCTCCAATATGGTCTTGTGCATTATTAATTATAAAATAAATAATTGTTTGTTACAAGTTTAACAAGTATATCTGCCTTACTCTAGCACATTTACATTAAAGTTTGATTAAAAGTGTATCGCCAGTCGCACAAAAACCATCAATGACCCGCACAAAAAAATATCGCCAGTCGCAAACAAAAAGACATCGCCAACCTATGCCTGCGATGTCTTTTTTACTAGTATCATTACTATGATTTCTTTTAGAATATCTGTTCCATGATGTATGATTCTATATCACACATCTCGATTCCTAGAGCAATTGAGAACTCCTGGTTGATTAGTTCCTTGGCTTCGTTCAAAAGCCTTGCATCAACGAAGGTGCTTCGCTTGCCTTCTTTTTCTCGCTCTTGGTTGCGGACTGTAAGAGTTTTGATAACTCTGGCTAGTCTCTTGTGCTCGCAAGATGCAATGTTTCCTTCATTTCTTTAAGAGCAGCTTTTGCTTCTTCTTCTGTTTTCAAGGCTCTAAGCACTATTCTGTCGCTGTCTAGTGGGAAGAATATTTTGCTTTGTGGAGTCTTAACAGGAACCAAAATATAATATAGCTGACCCGCCTTGGCACCTGGCACTTCCTTAGTTGTGCTGTCTACTGTACATACGCCGCTTCTGCCATGTACTACGTACTCTCCTTTTTTGAACAAAATTACACCGTCCTTATCTTTGCTGGGATAATATAATATCCACGTTAACAGTTATGAATGTCCCCTCTATTGTTTAATACCTATAAGTGGACATTTCCACTTATTCATCCCCTGCTATAAACAAAACACCTAATGTATTAGGTCCGCAATGGCTGCCTACTGTACAGCCAGCGTTTGTTTCTAATATCTCGTCAAAATAATCAAGTTCTTCCAGATAGCTTCTTACCCCATCCACAATGCCATCATCACATGGTGTGTGTGTAATAAAAACTCTATCTTTTCGGGCCTTGAGAAGATCAGCTTCCATCTCCTTGACGTACTGCTTGATGACCTTCTTGTAAGGGCCTCTGTATTTTTTGGCGACTATCATCTTGCCATCCTCGACAACAATCTTAGGCTTAATGTTGAGCACGCCACCTATGAGTGCTGCCACTGAGGAACAACGCCCGCCTCTGGCCAGATAAACAAGTGTGTCGATTACAAAACTAGATCTAACCTTTGGTCGCAAATTGTTGATATAATCTGCTATATCGCTCGCCGCCATGCCCTTCTGGGCCATTTCGCAAGCTTCTATAATCTGAAGACCGATCCCTGTGGACAGATTCATTGAATCTATGACAAAAATATGATCTTCGTATTCAAGTTCTTGTGCAGCCAATCGCATGTTTTGGTTGATGGAAGACATCGACTCTGAGATTGAAAAAATAATCACATCGTCGCCGGCTTCCTTGTACGGCTCTAGTACTTCCATTACCTCGCCGATTGATGCCGCTGCAGTCTTTGGAGTGGTTTTGTGCTTGTCCGACCACTCGTAAACCTGCTCAACTGTTATATCTTCCTTGTCGCGGAAACTCTCATCACCCAGGTTTACATAAAGTGGTAAAACCTGAATGTCGTACTTCTGTATCAACTCGTTTGACAGATCGCATGTGCTGTCTGTAATAATTTTAATCATCACTACCCTCGTTTTCAACATCTTTGATATCATATGGAGTAGTCTGGTATACATAGTAGTTAATCCAGTTAGTCCATAGTAACTGTCCTGTTGATCTCCAACGCACTATTGGCTCCTTTGTTGGATCATCATCCGGAAAATAATTTTTAGGAATACTTGGGTTAATTCCTTTTTCGAGGTCCCTCTCGTATTCCAGCTTTAATGTGTTTTTGTCATACTCAGTGTGACAGAACACATAGAATTCTCTGCTGTTTTCGCTCTTAACGATAGTAACGCCAGCCTCGTCTGACTCGGCCATAAGCTCTAGCTCTGGAACTGCTAGAACGTCCTCCTTGCGAACCTCAACAGCTCTAGACTGTGGTGCAAGAAATACGTCGTCGAATCCTCTGAACAATGGCGACTTCTTGTTAAGAACCTTGTGTTCAAAAATACCTGATATCTTATATCCAATCTCGTGCTTATCTATTCCGTAGTTGTAGTAAAGGCCGGCAAAAGCACCCCAGCATAGATAGAATGTACAGTGAACGTGCTTCTTGGACCATTTCATGATCTGGCAAACCTCGTCCCAGTACTCCACCTCCTCGTAAGGAACAAAATCAAGTGGCGCTCCTGTAATAATCAAGCCGTCATAATAATTCTCTTTAATCTGGTCGAATGTTACATAAAACTCATCCAAGTAGTCCGGATCAGTGTTGTGTGGCTTGTAAGTCGCCGTCTGCAACAATTCAATCTCAATCTGTAGCGGTGTGTTAGATAGCTTTCTTAGTATCTGTGTCTCCGTTACAATTTTAGTAGGCATGAGGTTGAGAATAACAACCTTAAGCGGACGAATATCCTGAGTAATCGCCCTTGTCTCGTTCATAATGAATATATTCTCGTTTTCAAGTGTCTCGCCTGCTGGCAAATTCATAGGAATCTTTATCGGCACTTATTTCATCTCCTCTTTTTTT
>CACYHD010000005.1 GCA_902774125.1 uncultured Lachnospiraceae bacterium | reverse complement strand
CTCAGAATGACGTTAGCCATTCCAATCCATTACTGTTTAAAGGTTTTCAGTTTTCACTGAAAGTTCGCTGTTAATACTTTGTATTAACTTTCTGAAATTATTTAAGAAATTTCAGGGATGGTTGCTGTTTAGTTATCAATGTTCTTATTCGCTGTCCTTTTTAGCGACAGCCATATTAATATAACATAGCTACAAGAGCCTGTCAACAACTTTTTTAACTTTTTTTAAGTTTTTTTGAAGTTGTCTTTTTGTTATATTGGTTCGCTTTTTTATCGCGAACGTTGTAAATCTTATCACTTATCTTATAGTGTTGTCAACAACTTTTTTGCATATATTTGGAACTTTTTTATTCTTTTGTTTTGAACCCCAACATATTGTGTTTCTTCTATATATAAATACATATTTATTACAAAAAATAACAGCAGCATTTTACTGCTGCTGTGGTTTGTAAGGCTATTTGCTTTCAAAAATAATTGTTATTTAATTATATTTTTGTCTAAGCCACTCTACTTTTTCTAGTAAAACATCGTCCATATACTTGCTTCCAGACTTTACAAATTTCTTTAAAATATCTATTAGCTCATCTTTTTTGTCCTTTGGAATTATGTCGATGGCGCTGCGTAGAATCTTGATTGCGTTCTTTTTGTTCTCCTTGAGTTGTGTAAAGGTTTCTATGTTCTGCTGCTCCAGACCATAGAACAATGTCTTCACAAAGCTCTCCCTTACCGCGTCACTCATTCCCTCGAGCCAGTCGGCCGTTGTCTGTTTTGCAAAGTTACCAGCGTCAGTTAACTCAGTTGCGACAAAACTGTTTTTGTTCACCTGCCACGTGAAGGCGTTGTGCTGAGTCATTCCTGTGGCTGTGCTCTTTACTACTTTGTAGTTACTACTATATAGAAGAGTTCCGATTAGGGATGAGTCTGGGATGATTTTGGTGATGCGATTCTCGATGCTTCGATACTCTTCTGTTTCTAGAATGCTCTTTCTAAAGCCAGGGCCGTCATTGCTGTAGATGTCTGTAATACGCTTTTTGACCTTCTTGTCGCAAAAGGCTGCGGCGTATATGGCGAAGTTACCGCCTTTGGAATGTCCGCCTACGCGAATCTTTCCACGGTACTTTCTAGCCATACTCTCTAGGTACTCTACTGCTTTTTTTTGGCCGTTGGTGCTATCGCTGTAGCAAAAATCGAAGTCCTCTTTCCAGGCCGTAATCGTGTCGTCTGTGCCTTTAAATGACACATATATACTTTTGTCGGGCAGATGGTAGGTTGTGGCGCAGATTTGGAATTCTTGCGCTTTATCTACTATATTAATGTAATCCGATACTGTGACCTGGTTGAAGCGCTCGCCCTCTAGCATTTCCTTCATTAAAAACGGGGCAAGGGCACAGTAAGATTTGCGGTTAACTATCTCGTCAAAACCGAAGCGCTCAAAGTAAGCATCGCACACATCCTTGATAGGCGTTGGCTTATCGCCGACGATGCCCTCCGTATCCATATAGGCCAGCTCCGCAAAAACAAGATTGTCTATCTCGTTAAACGGATCTTTCTTCAATGGCACATCGTTGCGCCACATAATATAATCCAAAATATTTGCCATCAGTGTTCCCCTTTGGTTTGATAATTATATTATAACAAAAAAAGAAAGCAGTACAATTGTACTGCTTTCGTTGGTTTGCAAACTTTCTATATTTCTGGCAACTCTTCATTAATGCTTTGGACATTATTATTGTTCGCATTTTCATTTATCAATCTTTCCAACATCTTTTGAGTTTTCAAATCTGGTAAGGCTGCTATATAGATTACTACTAATATATAGAATCCAAACAAAAAGCCCAAAACCATCCAAGCTGCAAAATGCTTTTCTTCGACATTGTATCCCTTATCCCTTGCAGTATTTAGCATCATAGCTCCAATACATAGACACATAACTGATAATACTATTATTGCTATTATCAAAAACGCTCCATAAATCTCCATAAAATCTTCCATAAATTAATTCTCCTTTCTTACCAATAATTATGAAGGTTAAACATCATGAAGGTAAAACTTCTCTTTTCCTAGAAATTTGCCCGTTTTTTGTTCATATACATATGCTGTTTTCCAACCTGTTCCATTTAAATTCCAGCGCTTAGTACAAATTTTTCCCTTAGACATTCTTTTAGATACTTTCTTCGTTTTATTTCCAAGTTTTATTTCTATTTTAATTCCCTTAGGATACATATATTTGTTTAAGTTTTTAAGTTTACAACAAACACAAACGAGCCAATAACAATCTACCCATTTGTTTCCGTCGGAATATTCTCCGCTGTTGTTAATCTTTATTTTTACCCATGGGTTAAAATATTTTTTATTTAAGTTTTTAGACTTTTTGTAGTTACATTTTGATAATTCAGCCAGATACCTAGCAACCCTGTCAGTGCCTTTATTCTTATATTTGACATAAGCATACATTGCCTTGTGCTTACGTTTGGTATCTCCTGCTTTTTCAGCATAACCCACAGCTTTCTTATAAGATTTTTTCTTATAACATATATCTGACTGCTTTTTAAAAGTTTTTGCCATTAAAGTCTTATTACCCGATATATTAGCAAATCCTTCTGCTTCGTTATAAAATTTCTTATTATAGGCAACATTCCACCACTCAGATGCTTTTGCTTTTATTCTGTTGTCACCCCTAATAACGCCATCTACCGAATTAGGCAAGTTGGCAATGTTACCTTGATTTGTTTTTTCATCAATAGCCTTAACAGTCGATTCAACATCTAATTCATACACTTCTTTTCTTAGTTTTTCCGAATCTTTGTATTTAAGTATTCTGCTAAAACCATTGTATGCCAATGAATAATTACCTTTTTTCATAAGTGCTTTGTTCTGCTGATATACTGTTTCAGTTACTTGTTTCTTACTATCGCTAAAATCATCTACTTCTAGCTCATGAAATTTATCAATTGCCTCTTTATATTTGCCACCTTCTCTTAAATCTACTGCATCATCATACTTCCATTTATAAACCAAATAATTGTCATATAGCGCCTTTATACCAATTACTAATAAGACAACTGCCATAACGCATGTTGATACTATAGCAATACGTTTGGTCATCTTCTTTATCTGCTTTTTCCTCTTTTCTTTTTCCTCCCTTATTCCTTTTAATCTTTCTTCTTCAGCCTTGTCTTCTTTTTCAATTCTTGCAAGAACTCTCTCTTCAAATGCTTTGAAGTCCACAAAGGCTTTATTTTTTTCTCTTGTCAAACCACAAGCCTTACAAGCATCTTGAGTTATTCTATGCGGTTCGCCACAAGAGCAAAACCATAGATCTTCAACCTCTTTATATAGATATTTGGCTTTATTACCCAATTCAGTTTCTATTTGTTTTCTAATTTCCTTACGAGGACCACGTTTTTTTTCATTTATAGTTTCTATAAAACCCGATTCTTCAAATTCATCCACAAATTTGTCTACTATATCTTCTAAAAATGGTATTTCTTCTAATTCTTTACCTGGATTTCCCCATATTTTTCCATCAGAAAAAGTAGCATCAACTAGTTTTATAGTGTATTCTCTAGTATTTTTATCGGGCATTACAAGGCCTACATCACCGCCAAAAAATCCATCTTTCATGACTATATCAAGATATTGGTACTCATTAATGCCTTCAAGTTTTTTGCCTCTAACATCAACCGCGTCAATAGCCACTGTTAAGCCTATAATCCTGACTTGATCTATAGACTTAAATTTAATCTGCAATATTGCCTTTCCTGTAGCAGTGTCCTTAGTAAGCTGTGATTTCGTAACAACAACTGGTGCTCCCTCCAAATATAACACTCTTGCATCTTCTTTCAGTGTTTCATATCTTCCCATCTTACACACCTCTTTCCTTATACAATTTTTATCCGTTCATAATTCCTTTTAATAGTTATTCCTGTCAAGGAATGACTATTACTGATATCTTTAAGATATCAGCGCGCCGGAAATTTTGGGGTGATTATATTGTTTTCTTGACTCTTTTGGCCAACTTTTACGTGTATTTTGAGCACAAAAAAAGACAGTAGTTAAACTACTGTCTAATGGGACGGAGAAGGAGGGATTTGAACCCTCGCGCCGCGTTAACGACCTACACCCTTAGCAGGGGCGCCTCTTCAGCCACTTGAGTACTTCTCCTTGCTGAATTCGTTATAATATATTCAGTTAGCGTTTATACGCAAGAATAATTATAATATAGGCGATTTTCTTTGTCAAACATATTATTAATTATTTAATGTTATCTCTCCATGTTGCAGGCTTGAAGTATTCTTTAAGTGGAAGAAGTCTGTCGTCCACGTCTACTCCAAGTACTGAGTTGAAGTTGTTAGTTGCCTGCATCTGAATTGCAAAACCAACAATCGCAACAATTTCCTGATCTGTGTAGAACTTTCTTAGAGAATCAAATAGCTCGTCTGGAACCTTTGTTGGATTCTTAACTATAGCTTCTGCTAGTTCTGCTAAGATTTTTTCGTTCTCCTCGAACTTAATGTCGCCAGGGTTAATGCCTAGCTCTTTTAAGTCGCTAATAAAGAACAATGAGCACAAAAGGCATCCGTTAGTTGTTGATACTGCGTGAGCGTAGATTGTTGCTGCTCTTAGACCAACGATTTCAACGATGCTAGCCCATGAATCATACCAGCCCATAAAAGCCTTATATGTTCCGTATTCCTGAAGCATAACTAACTTCATGTTTGTGATTTTGTTTTGTGAGTTAAGCTCATCATATGCTTTTTTTGAATCTGCGTTTAACTCTTCTGGTCCTAATAAATTAACTCTTGCCATTTTTCTTGCCTCCTATAATGCAATGTTTAATATTTTAATAAATGTTTCTTTGTCAATTGGTACGTAATGGCCGACACTTCCGTTACGGGTTCCTCTTATCGCCATATCATTAAAGTGTGCACCTGATATATCTAGTTGGGACAAATGAGTCCTTAGTCCTAGACCATCGAAGTACTCCTCTAATGTATCAGCTAGCCCTAGAGCAATTTGTTCCTCAGTGTTTGTATAAACATCTGCGCCAAAAACTCTTACGGCAAGCTGAGATAGCTTATGAGGTTTGATGCGGGCTACGTATCTAATCCATGCTGGGAACACGATGGCCATTCCCTCTCCGTGAGTAAGACCATACTGAGCGCTTAGCTCGTGTTCGATACGGTGAGATCCCCAATCACCTATACGGCCAGTGTCTAACAAGTTGTTATGAGCTATTGTTGCTACCCACTGAACTTCAGATCTGGCATTAATGTCTGATGGATTGTCGATTACTTTTTGACCATTAACAAGGATTGCCTTGAGGGCACCCTCGATCAAAAAGTCTGTTACATCAGTGTTGGCTACGTCTGAAAAGTATCTTTCTAGTAGATGCGAAATAATATCTGCTACACCTGCTGCTGTCTGGAACGCTGGAAGACCTAGCGTGTATTCCGGATTCATAATAGCAAACTTCGGAATAATCCTGTCATCTTCAAAACCAAGCTTCCACTCCCCATTAGAAATGATCGAAGCGTTACTTGTCTCTGATCCACTTGCAGGCAATGTGCTGATAGCACCTATACTTATCACCTCTTCAGGCACTGCGCCTTCACTGTAGAAATCCCAAACATCCCCATCATATGGGATTCCTAAAGCTACTGCCTTGGCAGTGTCGATTGAACTTCCTCCGCCCACTGCCAAGATAAAATCTATATTGTTTTGTTTTCCGTTAGCAACTAGTTCTCTAACTAGCTCCACGGAAGGATTAGGTGTGACATTGCCGTTTTCCCACAATCCAATATTTAGTTTTTCAGCGGCCTCTACCACTTTCTGATAAATGCCTAAGTCTTTGATGAACTCACCGCTATAGATCAGTAGCAGATTGTGCACATCATTTTCTTTTAAAAGTTGCTCTAATTGGTTTATTGAATCTTTGCCAAAAACAATTTTGGCCGGATTGTAATAATTGAAATCTAGCAATGCCTTTCCCTCCTGTTATTATAGTTTCGAAAAAATTAAATAATTAGTTGATTGGTACTACAGCACCTTCGTATTTGCTCTCAATGAACTTTTTGATTGAATCACTCTGTAGAACTTTGACAAGTTTCTTAAGAGCCTTGTTGTTTTTGTGTGCCTCGTCAGTAACAACGATGTTAGCGTATGTCTTGGCAGCAATACCTGTGTCAGCCTCAACTGCAAGCGCATCTTTGATTGATAGACCGCCTTCGATAGCGTAGTTACCGTTGATAACTGCTGCGTCTACGTCAGGTAAAGCCTTAACTAGCTGTGATGGGTCGATTTCTACGAACTTGATGTTCTTAGGATTGCTCTTGATGTCTTCCTTTGTTGCTGCAATGTCAGCGCCTTCCTTAAGTTCTAGCACGCCTTCCTGCTCTAGTAGAAGAAGCGCTCTTGCTTCGTTAGTTACGTTGTTAGGAACTGCAATCTTGGCACCCTTCTTTAGGTCTGAAAGATCTTCAATTTTTGATGAATAAACTGCGAATGGCTCGTAGTGAACTGCACCGATTGAAACTAAGTCAGTTTTGTTTTCTTTGTTGTAGTCATCTAGGTATGGCTGATGCTGGAAGAAGTTAGCATCAAGTGTTCCCTCTGTAACACCTGTGTTAGGAGTTACTGCGTCCTCGATCTTTACAACTTCTAGATCAATGTTTTCTTTTTTAAGTGTCTTCTTAGCTTCTTCCAAAAGCTCTGAGTGTGGAGTGATGTTAGCTCCAACTTTGATCTTTGTTACCTTGCTGTCTGCTGACTTTGAACCACCGCATCCAACTAATGCAAGTGATGAAACTGCTAATGCTAGCACTAATGCTGTTACTTTGATTTTTTTACTAATTCTCTTCATTTGTTATACCTCTTTCTTTTAATATTTTTGATTTCTAAAAACACATATAAGTTACTTTAAGAGTGACGTTTCTTTTTTGAAATCCATGTTCCACTCTCTTGAATTACTTGTACTATCACTATAAGAATTAGGATAGTCACTAGCAGAATGTCTGTCTGGTATCTGTAATAACCATAATTGAGAGCTATTGTTCCTAGACCTCCGCCACCGATACAGCCAGCCATTGCACTGTAGCCCAAAACCGTTGCTGTATTAATCGCCACTCCTGATAGAAGTGAAGGGACAGCTTCAGGCAGTAAAAAGTGCCAAATAATTTCTCTTGGGCTGGCGCCCATAGACTGTGCTGCTTCAATTATTCCTGCGGGTACCTCATCTAGTGATTGCTCTACCATTCTAGCTACGATAGGAATAGCTCCAACCGTCAAAGGTACAATGGTTGCCTCCGTTCCTATGGATTCTCCAACTATCCATCTAGTGAATGGAATGAGAAAAACCAAAAGAATCAAGAATGGAATAGATCTAAAGATGTTAGCGATAAAAGCCAAAACACTGTGAACGACCTTGTTCTGTATTATTCCCCCCTTGGCCGTAACACTTAATAGCACTCCGTAAGGCAGTCCTATAACATATGCCAAAACACTTGCCGCTATAGTCATCTCTAGAGTTTCTAGAACACCCACTTTGATGAGCTCTACTATGTTCTCGCTCAACTAATCACCTCCTTGTCTATTTCCATAGGTTCTATTCCTACTTTATTAAAATAATCTAAGATTTTGCGCTGGGACTCTTCATTGTCAGGAAGCTCCACGACCATCTGGCCATATCCTATACCTCGCACGCTTCTTGTGTTAGCGCTAAGTATGTTGACATGCTCGCCGGTTTCCCTTACTAAGTTTGAGATGACCGGTTCTCTAGATGAGCGCCCATCAAAGACTATTCGATAACATTTTTGTTCTACATCATCGAAAGGATTTTCAGAATTGATAGTTGGAAGAACCAACTTCTTAGCCGCCTCTGACTTAGGATTGGCAAAAATATTTTGGACCTCTCCTATCTCGGCAACCTTACCCTTGTCGATAATTGCAACTCGATGACAGATTTTTTCAATTACACTCATTTCGTGCGTAATGATAATGACTGTTATCTTAAGTTCGTTGTTAATTTTTTTGAGAAGATCAAGAATCTCTGCTGTGATTTTAGGATCGAGAGCAGATGTGGCTTCGTCACAAAGCAAAACTTTGGGATTCAGCGCCAGTGCTCTTGCAATAGCCACTCTCTGTTTTTGTCCGCCGGAGAGTTGGGATGGGTAACTATCCTTTTTGTCTTTAAGACCAACTATGTCCAGCATTTCGAGAGAACGTTTTCTTCGCTCCTTCTTGGGTACATGGCTTAACTTGAGCGGAAGTTCGATATTTTCTATCACCTTCCTTTGGGCAAGAAGATTGAAGCTCTGAAAAATCATTGAGATTTCTTTCCTGCGTTTTCTAAGTTCTTTGCTTGAAAGCTGACCTAGGTTCTCGCCGTCAAAAATAATTTCTCCCTCGTCAATTTCTTCTAACCTGTTGAGTGTCCTTACAAGAGTACTTTTGCCTGCTCCACTCATTCCTATGATTCCAAAAATCTCTCCTTCTTTGATCTCGAGGCTTACATGATCGATGGCTTTTACTTCGCTAATTTTGGTTCGGAAGATTTTTGAAATGTTTTTTAATGAATAAATTGTTTTTGTCTCTTGCATCTGCTCTCCTTAATCCTTTAGTGCAAAGTTGTGGATTAATTGTTAGCGCAATGTCGCTACTTCCACAAACCTTTGCTGAAGTATCTGTCTCCTCTATCAGGCAAGACAGCCACGATGTTTTGGCCGCTTACCTTCTTAGCTAATTGCTTAGCTGCGTAAAATGCTGCTCCAGATGAGGAGCCTGCAATAATACCTTCGTTACGTGCTAACTCTTTGACCGACTCTAATGCGTCTGTGTCACTTACCTTGATTACCTCATCCACCAGGCTCATGTCCAATGTGTCGGGAATGAAATCATTTCCTATTCCCTCGATGTTGTAATCCTTGTGTTCGCCGCCGCCCATTATCGAGCCCACAGGGTCTGCCAGGACAGCTTTGATGTTAGGGTTTTGCTCTTTAAGGTACTTGACTGTCCCTGTGAACGTTCCACCGCTTCCAGCGCCCAAAACAATATAATCTATCTCCCCCTTAAGGTCCTTGTATATTTCAGGACCTGTTGATCTGTAGTGGGCCTCTGGATTGTTTTGATCATTGAACTGATCCAAACTGATGGAATTCGGAATAGTCTCTAGAAGCTCGTTAGCTTTTTGGTCAGCTCCTAGCATACCTTCCTCTCTTGGCGTGTTGATTACTGTTGCGCCAAGCGCTTTCATAAGCTGCTGCTTTTCTTCGGAAAACTTCGTTGGAACTACGAACACTAACCTATACCCTTTGTTCAAAGCACCGAAGGCGATACCTATACCTGTGTTACCTGCTGTCGGCGCGATAATTGTAGTTCCCTTCTTGAGTCTTCCATCTAATCTAGCTTGTTCTATCATATATTCGCCAATTCTATCCTTTACACTTCCTAGCGGATTATAAAGCTCAAGCTTGGCAAAAATATTGTTGTTTCCTTTTTCTATATTGTTCAGCCTAACGATTGGTGTATTTCCTATTAGGCTATGCATGTCATCGTATAACACGACCACCACCCCTCTCTCTTGTACTGATTTATTTTTAATTTACTTTTTGGCTTTTTCAATGGCGTCGAATATATCGGCAACCAAGTCATTGACATCTTCGATACCAACTGAGATGCGAAGAAGATTGTCACTTAGTCCTGCTGCTTCTCTAACATCCTTAGGAATGGAAGCGTGAGTCATTGATGCAGGATGCTCAATTAGTGATTCCACACCACCAAGACTTTCTGCCAGCGTTATTGTGTTAAGACTGGCCAAAAATGTGTTGATGTCATACCCATCTTCTAGCTCGAATGAAATCATTGCTCCTCCGCTAGTTGCTTGTTTTTTGTTGACCTCATATCCCTTGTGACTAGGAAGTCCCGGATAAAAAACTTTTTTCACATGCTCGGATTGTTCAAGCTTCTGTGCAATAAGATATGCGTTGGATACATGTCTGTCCAATCTAACGGCTAGTGTTTTGATTCCTCTAATAAGTAAGAAAGAGTCAAAAGGCTGTGCGATTGCGCCGATTGAGTTTTGCAAGAAACCAATTCTCTTTGCTAGTTGCTCATCCTTTACTACAACTAATCCGGCTATCAAATCGCTGTGACCGCCCAGGTACTTTGTTGCGCTGTGAATCACTATGTCGATACCGTGATCTAGCGGACGCTGAATGTATGGTGTATAGAATGTGTTGTCCACTATTGAAAGAAGATTGTTTTCCTTCGCCAGCTCGGCAACCTTTTCTAGATCTGTAATTCCTAGTAGCGGATTAGTTGGTGTCTCAACGTAAATCGCTTTGACTTTTGGATTAATTGCTGCTCGGATTTCTTCTATGTTAGAAGTGTCTACTTGAATGTATTCGATATCAAAGTTTTTAAATACCTTGTCTAGCAATCTGAATGTTCCGCCGTATACATCGTTCGAAATAATTATCTGATCTCCCGACTTGAACAAACTTAACACTGTTGATATCGCTGCCAGACCAGAGGCGAATGCAAAACCATTAGTTCCGTTTTCCAAGTCAGCTATAAGTGATTCAAGTGCATCTCTTGTTGGATTGCCTGATCTAGAATACTCATATCCTTTGTGCTTACCAGGAAGTTCCTGTGCGTAAGTACTTGTCTGATATATCGGAATATTAACTGCCCCTGTATGTTCGTCCTGTGAAATACCACCGTGTATTACTTGTGTAGAAATTCTGTTTTTATTTTTACTCATTTTTTTGCTCCATTTCTTTATTAGTTTTCATAAAAAAATCACTGGCGTACACCAGTGATGACTCTGCAATATGTTATATAGCATCAACACAAAGTATACGAAAAAACAACTGTATCATTATTTCTTTTACAGCAGCACATGTACATGTTCATTTTTCTTGATGTGAATTTTTTCATAACTCTATGTTCCTTTCTTTTTTTTGATTAACGGCATTTCTCATCCGCAAAAGTATCTTACCAAACATATGGCATCTTGAAAATTCGTTTAAAATTATTGTCCGCGATAAGTTCTGCTTATATGTTTTTGGCGGCAAAAAAAGCCTTGAACAACGATAGTCATTCAAGGCTTAGTTTTATTGTTTTTAGTTGCTTTATTATTGTTTTTTGAACTGCTCTATTGCTATAGCTTTTTGAACTGCTCTATTGCAGTTTCATAAAGATTGTTGCCGTATCGATCAGCTACTACTATACATGGGAAATCTTCTACAGTTAGCTTTCTGATTGCTTCAGTTCCAAGATCATCATAGGCGATTACTTCGCTTGCTTTGATACACTTAGAAAGAATTGCGCCTGCGCCACCAACTGCTGCGAAGTAAACTGCATTGTTACGAACTACCGCATCTAACACTTCCTTGGAGCGCTTGCCCTTGCCAATCATTCCCTTAAGTCCAAGGTCTAGCAATCTAGGTGCGTACTTATCCATTCTGCTGGCAGTTGTTGGTCCGGCAGAACCGATAGGTCTTCCCTCTCTTGCAGGGCTAGGTCCCATATAGTAAATCACGTTTCCTTCCATATCTATAGGGAGACTTTCGCCAGCATTAAGCGCCTCGTCCATTCTCTTGTGAGCCGCATCTCTCGCTGTGTAAATTGTTCCTGTAATATATACATAATCTCCGCTTTTTAAATCTTTGATTTCATCCTCTACTAGAGGTGCTGTTATCTTAATTCTTTCTTCCATAATTATCTCCGATTTGAGTATTTATTATCATCTTCTGTTTACAAAAACATAGTTATTACCAAACTATATCTCTCTGCTAATATGTCTGTTAACATGACAGCATATATTTATTGCCACAGGAAGTCCTGCAATGTGTGTAGCATATGTCTCGATATTAAGCGCCAAAGCAGTCTGTGTTCCACCCAAACCACCAGGGCCAATTCCTAGCTGGTTGATCTTAGTTAGCAACTCATCTTCTAGTTCTTTAATATGTGGTAGTGGTGATGAAGAATCCGCCGGTCTAGCCAAAGCTTTTTTGGCCAATATAGCACATTTTTCAAAAGTACCACCTATACCAACTCCAACTACAAGTGGAGGGCAAGCGTTAGGACCTGCATCCTTTACTGCAGAAAGAACCGCTTCCTTAACCCCCTCAACTCCATCAGCCGGCTTAAGCATAAACACCTTACTCATGTTTTCGCTACCAAATCCCTTAGGCGCTATAGTAATCTTAACCTTATCGCCTGGCACGATATTGTAGTGGATAATGGCTGGTGTATTATCCTTAGTATTCTCTCGAATAAGTGGATCTGAAACAACTGACTTGCGAAGGTATCCATCCACATAACCTCTGCGAACGCCCTCGTTAATAGCATCCTCAACATTGCCACCAACGAAATGCACATCCTGTCCGATATCGATAAAAACAACTGCCATTCCAGTATCCTGACAGATAGGGATCATATCCTCACCGGCTATTTTAAGGTTTTCTTCTAGTTGACATAACACCTGCTTGCCTAGATCTGATTCTTCAGACTTAACAGCATCCTCAAAAACCTTTTTCATATCTGGCGCAAGATAATGATTAGCCTCAATGCACATCTCTTTAATATTATCTGTTAAAACTTTTACATCTACTTCTCTCATGATAATCTTCTTTCTAAAAATATTTTTACGATTACTTATTATAACACTATTTCGCCGGATTTCCACATTCTCGTTTCATCGCATCCATCGAGACAACTTCTATCCACCAAAATATGAAAAATGCATATAGTCTTTTCTGTCTCCCCAGAAGCCTCGCTCGAAACCATACTTTCTTAGAATAGTAACCATCTTACATTTAAGTGGGATAGAGTATTTGTTTTTCTTAGGCTTCCAAAAACCGCCTGCCAACACTTTACCGCCATCAATCATATAATTCTCATAAGAGTTAATATCCATAGCTGCGCCAAGGCAGTGCTCTGATGTAGAACCCTTGCCACGCCAACTGTAACATCCCATCTCATGAATAGGAACTCTAGCCCTAGCCTTGTAGATTTCCTTGAAACATTTTTTGACCGATGGTGCTAGCGCCTTGTTAACCTGAAGATAAAATCGTCTACTAAACCACTTGCCGCCTTGCTTGTCCCACACTTTGACGATTACAGTCTTCATGTGCTTGCGCGCCTTTTTGTCTGACTTGTACCACTTTCCTTTTTTGCCCAAAATACGTTTACGCTTACTGCTATAAGACTCGTCCTTATATGTGTAGTAGTCGCAGTACTTTTTGTGGTTAACGGCATTGCCTTCTATTCTGCCGTAGTATGTATTCTTGTAAGCAACAACCTTATAATTATATGCCACGCCGTTAGTCAACTTTCTGTGAGTATACTTACAAGTCTTGTTACCTTTTATCGTTTTTATCAGCTTATAGTTTTTCTTATTTTTTTTGGAACAATAAATCTTGTAGCCATTCGCATCGCTAGTTCTATTCCACTTGATAGTGTTAATGCGTGGCTTCTTAGAGAATGTACTGCTAATCTTTGTCACAGCATAGATTAGCTTTCCTGCCACAGGATCTGAAACAGCGCCCTCTTCTACTACGTCACCTTCGCGAGCCACTGGTGCGACCATGTAGTAGTACTGCTTGCCAATTAGCGCTGTCTGGTCAATGTATTTGATATAACTTTTTGTAATCTCAGATAAAGCAACAACTCTTGTTGCAATCATAGCGTATGTGCCGTTTCTGGAATCGCTTCTATAAATGTTGTATTCATTAGCTTCATCATTCATCGCAATTTCTATCTCAATACCCTTGCCTTTGATTGACTTAGTACCATTGATCACTCCGAATATCAATGAAACTTTTATTCCATCAGAAACCACACCGTCACTGTAATAATCATTATCATAATAATCCTGACCGTGAACAACCACTTTGTAATAATGCGTAATTCCTCTTTTAGGCTCATCATAATAAACTTGGCCGGCGTATGATTTCTCAACTAACTTGAATTCCCCATCCGGCTTGTTCGATACATATATATCAAATACCTCATCATATAGACCCTGGCTAGGCACATGATTCCAAGTAAGTTTGACATAATCGTGATCGTTCTCAGCAATTAGATTTGTTACCTCATTAATCACCGGCTGCAAATCTTCTTCCTCGGCCTGGACCGCCTTAGTGTCAACTATGGCCATTGTTGTAATCAACACACTCATAGCCAAAAACATACTAACTAGTTTTTTCATCTTCTGTAACATTAACTTATTTCACCTCTTCAAAAAAAAGTTTATGGCAAACTCGCATTTACCATAAACTATTCTACAATATTTTTATTATTTTTTCTTAAGAGTTTTTAGATAAACTTTTAATTCATCATTTATCCTGTAACTTTCCACGCATTTTTGAATCGTCTTGTTGTGCGTCCATGTGGCTAGCCGCTCACCCTCAATGTATGGAATCGTAGCCTTGTACTGCTTGGCCATAGCTGTTGCAAAGTACCATGCAATCATCATGTTAATGTAGTACTCATCAGACCTAAGCTCTGCCACCATCTCTAGATATATCGGATCAAAGTCCTCGTCCAAGTAATGTCTCATCAACATTCCAACTGCAAATCTTACAGTGTATGTGGCATCTGACTTAATCCACACTTTAATCTTATCTAGTAGCTTATCCTTATTCTTTCCAAAAACCTTGGGCGACATCTGATCGCATGTAGCCCAGTTGTCCACATATGCCAAAAACTTTTCGACCGCTTCTGCGCACACATCATAATCTTTAATCTCCGAAATGATAAAAGCGTGAAGCTGGTTTTCTTCAAAATAACGATGAGGCAAATCTTTCAAAAACTCGTCTACATTTCCCTCTTTATAAAGTTCCTTAGCAAGCTTCCTAAGTGCAGGAGTTCTAACCCCTATTACCTCTAACTGGTCAACACCCGGAATAAGCTTTTCTTGAAAGCCGGCATATTTTTTATCCTGCAAGGAGAATAATTTTTTTCTTATAGATTCTATTTGATTCATTTATAAACCACCTTTTCGACTTACCTATTTAAAAAGTCGATTAACTGTTTTTGGAACTGGTGATAATATGGCTTCTCGACCATAAGCATATGAGACGCTCCATGGAACACCTTAACTTTAGAATCACGAGGAAGTAGTTTTGAAGCGTTATCTACCTTATCGTTATATAGGTATGGATCATTGTCTCCACATATAATCAGTGTAGGGTTAGTAAGCTTAGTCAAATCTATCAGCTGAATATCCTTAGAAACGCACGCATCTCTTCGTCCGCCATTAGGACTCTCCTCGCCATCGTAGCGCCAGCAATTAGAACAAAAAATATCTATCACCTGTTTTTCGGCAACCGAATAATCGAACTTGCCATCCTTAGTTTTTTGGAAATCATCTGCTGCATGATTCCAGTCATTGTGATGGAAAGGCTCTGTCACCTTATACTCACCTATGCCATAAAGAATAGGCGCATACAAAACAACCTTATTAAGCTGCTCAGGATGCTTAGCCGCAAATCTGCTAGTAGTAACCGTGCCCCAACTCCAACCTAAAATATCAATCTTAGAGTGGCCACTCTCTTTAATAATCTTCTGGGTAGCTGCTGCTATATCCTCTGCCGCATAATCGGAGTCTGGCATAAAGCCATCCTTAACCTGCTCTGACTGACCAAAACCAGCAATGTCCAATCTCCACACAGCATAGCCTTCTCTAGCCAGCTTGCGAACCAAACTGTAATCCTTGTAATCCACATCAAATTCATGCGACGAATAAGTCACTCCGTGAATCAAAAGGATATCCTTCTTAGGATGTGCCCCCTTAGTTGTCATGCAATCTAGGTGTAGTTTAAGACCGTTTCTTTTTACTGTGTATTCGCTGTATGTGTATTCTGTACAAGCATACTCATGTTTTGAATTTGTGTTTTTAATTTTTTGTGCCTGCTTAACGCTGTGTCCGCACCCTGTTAGAATCGCGATACACAAAACTAATATAATTATATTTTTTATTCTCATACTTTAATGTTTTTTCCATCCTTTTTAGTCTATTACAATGCAACAAATAATATCCTCTTATTTAAAATCCGTAAGACATTTCAATAAGAAACTCAAATCTGCTTGAGATGGTTTGTACTTTATAATATCAATTTTTGAAGGATTCTTTGTTGCTATAAATCCTTTCCCATACATTAATGCTTCATCAAAAAGAATTCTTGCACTCCTACTTTCCTGCTCACCGTACGTAACATGATATGTATTCTTTAATTTTTCATTCGTATAACCAACTTCATATTCGTTATATTCAAATTTCATTACCAAGTCTTCTCTAATATATTCTGCATCTTCATCATCTTTTGAATATCCACGTTCTTCAAGAAGTGCATCTATTCCACCTTTAAGATACTGTTGGTATGCCCAAATGCCTCCTATGTCTTCTGGTGGACAATCGCCTTTGTATTTTATTACCTTCGGATAATTGTATTCATAATCTTCAATTACCTGTTCTATTTCTACCCTATGTTCCCAATAATCACCAAAATCATATATGAAAGTAAACCATTTCTCACTTTCCATTAATTCATCTATACATGCTAAAGCTGCATCTGCTACATCTCTGCCATAAGAAGGCTCTAGTCCAAACACGTCATCTTTTTCTATTAATTCTAGTTTTCTATGGTAAAACTCAAACGACCACAAATGATATCCACTCCATCCCATTGCCTCAATTAGAATTATTGCTAATTGCGAAAAAGTTAAACCTGATGGTACAACAACTCTCCTCCAGATAGGTGGATGCGAATCTTTTATTGATATTTTTAACTGATATGCTTTATTCATGGCTCATATCTCCCTCTATGCTTTTTAACCATTTTTTTCTACAACTTTATTAATAAGATCCTCGTCTGCCGGTAACCATTCAATTGTCTTTAGATTGTCTCTTTCCAACCATAATGCATTGTCATGCTCTTTAAGTTCAATCTCACCGTTTATTATCTCGGCATAAAAACAATCCATCGAAAGATGGAATTCTGGATAGTCGTACTCTACAGTATCAATCAAATCTCCTACTTCTATGTCTATAGTTAACTCTTCTTTGATTTCTCTTTTCAAAGCTTCCTGTGGTGTCTCATTTTCTTCAATCTTGCCGCCTGGAAATTCCCAATATCCCTTGAACTCTCCATAGCCTCTCTGCGTACAAAAAATTTTATTCTTATCTTTAATAACTGCTGCTACGACTCTAATCGTTTTCATTTATAATGTCTCTCTTTCCTAAATTCTACTAATATATTTTACTGCTACTTCTTTAGTAAGCCAAACATTATTTACTGACTTAAAAAACTTGATGCCATCCTCATGCATCTGCTTAGTATTAATCTTGTAAACGACCGGTCTTCCATGACGCTTTCCAATAATAATCGCAGCGTCAACATCTTCTGACAGATGAACATATAATCTTGTCTTAGATTTAATGCCCTCACTC
This sequence comes from uncultured Lachnospiraceae bacterium, assembly GCA_902774125.1. GTDB lineage: Bacteria > Bacillota > Clostridia > Lachnospirales > Lachnospiraceae > Eubacterium_G. The sequence goes on along the minus strand of CACYHD010000005.1, from coordinate 61,856 downwards.
TCTATGCTGCCGCAATATTTTTCGCCTGTCCCATGATACAAAACATCAGGCGGATCCACCTCTTCCAATTCCACGTCAACAGGAATAGAGTGACCCTGATTAGCTCTAATCTTAGTTTTATCCTCGTTAAAAGCGTAGCGCTGTTTATTGTCTTCTCTGACAATCTGCTCTAACGTCTGCATATCTATTTTTCTAGTCTGGTTAATACCCTTAAGCAACTCATCTACATTGGCCCAGCCATGCTCGTCTAGTTTAATGCCTATGACTTCCGGCTTATGGCGCAGAATAAGTGCCAGGAATTTGCTTGTATTATTAAGTGACATATTGACTCCCTAATTGAGATTTTCATTACTCCCTTTTATTATTAAACCTCGTGTCCAATCTATATAAAACAATATTCTACATCCGTTTTAGTAATGAGAATAGTATCTGTGTTTATTATTTCTTTTAATCTATCGCCAATCTTTTTGATTTCGTCCTCATCAACACCTATGATTATAACTCTCATACTAGTCTCTGTAGTATAACCTTTGTTGTGTGTGTACCCGCCCATCTGTGTCAGCAAAGAAAAACTGATTTGTTTTTCTGAACAAATCTCCGTAAGAATATTTTTAAAATCATCAGCACTAAACAGTTCTTCGTAACTATCCTGGTCCTTGATGCCTACAAATATTTCGTATTTAATTCCTTTTTTAAATTCTTTCTTCATTTATTACCTAGCCCATTTTTACCATTGTATTATTTCTCATAACCAGAACATTCTCCTGATTCATAAACATAGAGAGACTCTGGGTTAGCTTAAGAATATCTATTTGCTTGTTGTCTATAATATTAATGCATAATACATTTTCTATAATATACTCACCGTTTTGGTATAGATACCCTCCAGTTGCTTTGAGCAACGAAAAATCGATTTTTTTACGTGTAAAAAAATCGTTAATCATTTCTATAATCTCCTGTTCCTTAATCACTTTTTCATAAATTTGGGAATCATTAAGGCCAATAAAAATCTGATAATCTATTTTGTTGCTTGGTACAATTTTCATTATTACTTTCCCTATTATTAATTCTATATTCTTTACTGCTACTTCTTTAGTAAGAATTTATTTCTGCTCATTAATTACCTCCTCGATTGATTGATAAACAACAGAAGTGAACAATGATTTAATATCGTTAACTGCATCAAGTTCAATAGCAATTTTGGTTAATGACAAAAGACTAATATTACCGGTCATTTCGAAACGCTTGATTGAGCCATAACTAACCCCTGTCAGCTCGCTTAATTTTTGTTGTGAGATGCCTTTGCGTTTTCTTATATTTTTAACATTGCTCGCTACTATTAAGTTAATCTCTTCTGGAGTCTCCCAAATATATTTTCTCATCATCTAATCCTCATAAAAAAATTATTCCTATAAATAATTATAGATAATATATTATCTATTTTCAATGAAAATACGCATTTTTAGATAATATATTATCTACAATCTTAGTTACGAATATGTTTTTCATCCGATAATGGAATATCTTCAAAAACATATTTTTCGACTCTCATATGAGGATCTGATATCCCACCTGCATCTGCTCTACCATATCGCCCAGTTCCTGCTTAAGGATTCCAAAAGCCCTGTCTTTGGTGCAGTGGCCCGTGCAAACATATTGAATGCCTGTATCACGTATTTTTCCGGCAACCTCTCTTATCTCATCGCTAGATTTATTGAACAGATGGAATCCACCAATCAAACCATATACGTTTTTTTCTGGGAAGGTCTCCTGAATCTCTCTAATAATATTAGCTGCGCCGCCATGGGAACATGAGTTGAGAATGACCAGACCTTTATCCGTATCCACAACAAGACTCTGCTCGTGAGAAAAATCATCAGGTCTCAACCCACCTGGCAACTTTCTAAACATCTGCTCACGCTTTCCAATCTCATCAAGCGAATTCGTCTTGTGGGGGATCAGCCATACTCCCTCCATAATCTTACAATCTCCAGAAACCACTTCAATCCTGTCCGAATACTTAGTCATCAGTTTTCGGGGAATTCCTATATATTTGTGAAAAATGAAAGCTTTTCTGTAACAGTTAGCAGCTGTATTTTCCCTTATGTATAGTCGTGCTTTTTTGTTTTTGTCCAGGAATGCTGGAAAGCCGTTGGCATGATCATAATGCGCGTGACTAAGCGTTGCGTAATCGATGTCAGTCACATCCACGCCCAGCTTGCCCATATTCTCCAAAAACAAATCTGAAGAGCCGGCATCCAGAAGGATGTTTTTACCATTATACTGAACCAAAACAGAAAGTCCCCATTCACCCTGGATGCCATCAATTGATTTATTATCAACTATAACCGTTATTTTTGTTTCCATAATTTAATGCCTCTTTTTCTTTTCGTTTATAGTGTCATCGCGACTTGTCGTTTTATGCCTTGTAAAACTTCTCTTTGCCCTGGATGCATCTAGGACATTCCCAATCAGCAGACAATCCTGTATCCACAAGAATAACTTCCTCTTATAAATATTGTTACCTAATACATCCAGATAACTTTCACTTGCTTGATTTAGAATCAGCTCTCTGTGTGCCAAAAATAACATTTTTTCGATGCAAAGTTGCGCACGTCGAAGGCGGAGAGATATGTATTACCGATACCCGCTCATGTCAAGGGTGTGACACTTTTTTATTGATTTATTGCGTTATATATTTCTAACTTCAAATCTTCATCAAAGTCATATGTTCCTACCACTATCGCTTCCATTATTCTTAGTAATAATTCTTTATCGATTTTTCCTGCCGCAACATAATAGCTTATATTTTCAGTTACTTCAAAAAAGCTTTTTGCTACAGCCATATATCCATTTAACAACAAAAAGTATGCAGACAAAGATATAGCCAATCTTTTGTTTCCATCTTCAAAACAATGAAATTCACATGTGCAAAAGAATAAATGTGTTAACTTCTCAACAAATGTTGGATAATAATCATCATTTTGAATGTGAGTTAAAACGCTCTCTAATTTACCTAAATCCAAATATCCTAAAGCTCCACCTCCACTATATTTTATAGTTTTTTGATGTATACTAATTGCCTGTTCAAGCGTGATATACTTTACTTCTTCCATCCTAATCACGCTCCTTTAACCTTTTTAAAACATCACTGTTTTCCTTCATTAATTGTTCTAATTCATCTCCTGTTGTGCCTAAGAATTTCTTATATTCTTCTTCATCTAGTGGTTGAATATATTCAGATAGTTGATAGTGGAAAGCATCTCGCAATGCCATATCTCGACTTGCCATTTTTATCCTTCCTCTATGTATCAACGGTTTCCACAATGCCATCTCCTCAAATTCGCTAAAAAGCTTTTCAGTTTCTTTTATTGTCAGCACTCTTCCTTTCTCTGTTGACTCCTTTTTTATGGCATCTGCCATTCCACTTTCATAAGCTGCAATAATATCTAATATTTCACTGTAAAAAGTATCCCTTACCTTGTCCTTTTCTTTAAGGTCTAATATCTTCTTATATTCCTTGGCCTTTTCTTTAAAAATACTCACATAAATCAAATCAGTAAAATGGGCATATTTGAATTTATCTTCTTCGACATACTCTTTAAGTGAATCTGTAAAATTTCTTCGGTAATTATCCTCCTGTAACGATGCAAAAACAAAGTCTTTATCTCTTTGATTAATATATTTTGTTCCACCACCGGTTTTTGAATTAATCAGATCTATAACTATATCAAGCATCATCTGACGCAAAGCTCTCGCCTTTTCACTTTCAGCTATTAACATAGCCAAATCTAAAAAAGCTCTAAAATCAAAGATACCAAGTACTGTAGTTTTGGTAGGGACATTTATGTCCTTACCAGAATTTTCGACAGCCTCTCTAAAATCTTTTAATTTTTTTCCACGTATTACTTCATAACCATTTTCTGACAATTCTTCATTATTTTGCTCTAAATAACGACTAATTGTTCTAATATCTACTTCGAAAAAATCTGCTGCCATATCACGCGTAATATATATTTTTTCATTCCAGACTATACCTTCTATACCAGATTTATTTTTTATCTCGTTAATGGCTATATTATTGTTCAAAATATTCTGTCTATCTAATCTTGAATTTGTCAAATCTTTTTTCATAGCATCTCCTTTATTAATATTAATACACCCACCATACATGTTGATAATTAAATAGGATTTTGTATACCCACTCGTATCAAAGGTGTAACACTTTTTATTTATCATTCTGCTTTTTTCTTGACAACGCTGTCATATTCCACATCTGTAAGCTCAGATTTAACATAATCATACAAATCTTCCCTCACACTATTCTCCAATCGCATAAGAAAATTCATAATCGGTAGTTCCTGACCTTTATCATTTTTGATTGTTGTCTGCTCCCACTTCTCAGGAGTCACTCGTCCCATATAATAAAAGTCAGAACCTTCACCGTCGCTCTTCTTTACAAAGAGATAAATCTTTAGTCCATTCTCCAAGTAGTTAATCAGCTTTTGACTCTCCGCGCTGTCTATCTTCACATTACTTCTAGTCATCCAACTAAATAATCCCGGGTTAACGAACTGATCCTCATACTTAGTACTGCTAGAAATGTCATCCTTCTTTTTGTACGTTACAAAAATAGGACAAGTGCCATGCTTAATTCGATATCCAAAAATTGTAGCGCTGTCATCCTTCTCCCAGTTAAGAATGCGACACACATCCTTTCTAGAATACTTCTCATACATTACCAGATTATCTTCGTCATGCTCACTATACATATCTTTGTATCTTTTCAAGCCATATGTAATAAGATTTTCTATCTCTGCAGCAAAACTTTTCTTTTTGAAAGTATCTAGATAAGAAACTGCCCTTTTTAATTGACCTATGGCCAAAAGTTTTTCGTCAAATATTTCTATATCAGAAAACTTTTTCTTTTCTGACTTATTATTCATAAACTCTTTGCTCAAAACTCTTACTGCAGAATCATAATCTGCCACACGATATTTTTCGCCTAGCATTTCTAATTCTTTTTTGAAACTATCTTTATATACTTCTTTGTTCTCAGCTAGCATCTTTAACATCAATAGTTCATGCGGTCTTTTTCCACTCAAAATAGTAGAAGAGATAAACTCAAGAATCGCCTCTTCTTTTTCATTAAAAGACACGCTGTATTCTTTGTCTACCATTCTTACAAAACTATCATATGTTTTTGCATAATTAATAAACAACATCGGATCAATCTCACCATAATCATAAAAATCCAATACTGTTGGAATACGTCCAAGCTTAAACTTGAGCTGCATATATTTGTCAGTTAGCATTCTTTTTGTCGTAGACATTCTGTCGATTGATGCAAAAATTCTTTTTTTGGCAATCTCATCAAAGTGAATGCTAGAGCATCCTGGAATAACTCTATTTCCTTCCCTAACATATTTTCTAATTGTATCTTTATTGTAAGTTCTGTCTCCTGATAATGCGATAGGAATCATAAAGTTATTCTGATAGTTTCCTATAAAGTCCAGAACTACAACATACTCTTTTCCGTCAGATTTTCTTAGGCCTCGTCCCAACTGCTGCACAAAAACAATTGGACTTTCTGTTTTTCTAATCATTATAACTTGATTAACTTGAGGTATGTCCACGCCTTCGTTAAAAATATCAACGGTAAAAATATAATCTAATTTATTCTCGATTTCGTTTTGCTCTAATCTACGGATTGCATCCTCTCTTTTTTCTTGCGAATCCTCTCCTGACAAAGCGATAGTGTCATACCCTCTTTGATTAAACTCGTTAGATAATTCTTTGGCCTCTTCTTTTCTACTACAAAAAACCAAGCCTTTTACTCTGTCTCCACTGTAACCATAAAACTCCGCCTGTCTAATAATATGATCAACTCTATCGCTACAAACCAAGTAATTAAAATCAGTGTTATCATCCACAGTCTGTCCATCTACCTCAAAATCAGATATTCCAAAGTAATGGAATGGACAAAGCAAATCTTCCTCCATTGCTTTTTTCAATCTAATCTCATAAGCTATGTTGTTATCAAACAACTTATAAATATCGTATCCGTCTGTTCGCTCTGGTGATGCTGTCATTCCTAGCATGAACTTCGGATGAAAATAATCTATTACTTTTTGATATGAATCAGCACCAGCTTTGTGCGTCTCATCAACTACAATGTAATCAAAATGATCCGGCGCAAACTTCTCCAAATTTTCTTTTTTAGAAATAGTCTGAACTGTTGAGAATATATAATCAGCGTACATCTCATGCTTTCCGCCGCCAATCATTCCAACATTAATATCATTACCTAGTACATCCAGATAACTTTCCCCTGTTGCTGAAACGAGTAGCGCTTTATTTTTATTACACTTTCTTAAGTTTTCCAAAGCAGCTGTAGCTTCAACCTGCATTTTATTTGGTTTTAATGTGTATGTTTTTATGCGAGCAACTTTTGTTTTAGGACGGGTTTTTTTGACTTCCTTATATCTTACTTCATACTCATCGAGCCAATCTGTAGTAAGTTCTGTTGCGTTTTGCCACATACTATAAAACTCACTATTAGTCTCTTCAACCAACTCCCCTTCTTCGAGAGAAGTTACCTTTAGATTCCACTCTTTATTTTGCTTCAAAGCTGTTTGGGTAAAATTAGAACTTCCTACAATAAAAGTTTTCACATTACCTTTTGTGAACATATATCCTTTGGTATGAAATGATTCTTCCGTGTAAACTTTTACTTCAACATTTTTAAAAGCCATTAATTCTTTTAAGGCTCTTGGCTCACTAAAAGTGAGATAATCAGTTGTAAGAATTTTTCCTTTAACACCTCTTATCTCTAACTCTTTTAGCAAATCTTTAATTAATATAAGTCCACTACTTGTTATGAATGCAACCGAAAACCAGAATGAATCACATTTTTTTAATTCATCCTCAATGTTTGCAAGAATTGTGTTTCCTTTGTTTTGATTGTTATAAAGAAGTCTAGGTCTTAACGCTTCCTCTGACTCGTAACTAGAATTAATCAAACTTGTTCTCGCACTATCTATAATTTTTTCCGCCAAATTAGACATACTTTTACCCTACCTATAATACTTAATCATTTTTCTCTACGGCTTATGTGAGCCTAACCCAAATCTTATGATTATTCAATTATCTATTAGCTTTATTTTACCACCTTTCTAATGTATTTTTAATCTTATTCGTCTATAATATTTATAACAATGGAGGTATACTATGAAATCGATTAAAAAGTATGTTGCATTTGCTTTATTGCTGTCATTAATTTTTGCAACTCCTATTTTCAGCAAACAAGTAAAAGCTGATAGTTATCCTGCGAGAGGAGAAATTATTGGTAAATGGTACTTGGGAAATGCAGTTTATGAATGGGACCCTGTCGTTCTTACACTTAAATCTGATGGTACTTTTACCCAATATAATAAATTGGATGACAAAAGCACTATAGAATTATACAAGAGTAAATGTGTAAACTATTCCTACGATGCTAACACTGGTATTTTAACTCTTAACTTTACTGAAAAATCTGATTATGGGTCTTATATAAGAGAAACAAAACTTAGATTCAAAAAATCAAATAAAGCCGGACTAATTGATGTTTACTACGTCAATACAAACGAAAATGATTCATATTATTGTAAAGCGTCTATGAACTATTATTTGATGGGAAAACAATATAAGAAATTCAAAAAATCATACGATTACTACAAAATCAAAGCTGCTAAAGATTACCACGGATATAATGATTTTTATGTAAAAAAAGGTGTTCTTATCAAATACACCGGCTATAAAAAGAAAGTAAAAATCCCTTATTTTGTTAAGACTATTGGCACACATGCCTTTGCAGCAATGCCAGGGTACGAACCAAAAACAAAAAAATTAATAGTTCCAGGACATTGTAAAACGCTCAATAAACAAGCTTTATCTCATAGCAAGATTAATCATCTTGTCCTCAAAGAGGGAGTAAAAACTCTCAAAGCCGAAAGTCTTGCATATCAAAAATGGAAAAAAGTCTATTTCCCTAAATCTGTAAAAAAATTTGGTAAATTACTTTTTTACAACGAATGGAGTACTAAAAAAACCAAATTATATGTCTATTACAATAGCAAAGCACATAAATTTCTACTAAAAGATCATTGGAGACCTTCCAACATTGTATTAAGATAAAAATTACGCCAATAATAAGACTCACTTCAAAACGGGCAGCCTAATGGCTGCCCGTTAAACTATAATAGTTTTGTTAAAACTTATTTTGTTTTCTTTGCTATTATTTTAGACCAAACAGAATATATATTTTTTCCATTTATCTTTTTATAACTTCGTATACGAACATAATATTTCTTTTTGCTTTTGAGTTTTTTTATCACAATACTAATTTTTGAAGCATCACGTATAATAGTATTTTTTGCTTTTTTAAATTTTTTACTCAAAGCACATTGTAAATTATATCCATCAATATTCTTTTGTCTTTTCCAATTAATCTTAAGCGACTTCTTTTTTGATATTACTTTTTTAATTGAAAGTTTATTTGGTTTCTGTACTTGGACATCTGTATGACTAAATGTTTGAGTAGTTACATCATCAGAATTGAATTCTGTTGAACCAACTTCTTCATTTCTAGTTGTTGTAACGATTTCGGTAGATTCCATTACAGTGGTCTCTATATCATTGCCATTCTCATCCAACAATACAATTATATTTCCATTCCTTTTAGCATGCCAATAAGCATTGGAGTATTCAAAGCAATGAATTTTAACATCTTTACTTATGCCAGTATTAGAAATATCCATTGCAGCATTAATGATGTATATATCCTTCAACTCTCCATTAGTAAAACAATCATTCGCAAGTGTTACTGTATTACTCATAGCTTTAATAATTACTGTACTTAACGATTTACACGTTTCTAAACCAATGTTGATTTCTCCTGTAAGTTTTTTCGGTAACACAAGCTTCTTTAAAGAATCACATTCCCAAAATGCAGACTTCCCTATACTTGTGACACTATCAGGGATCGTTACTTCTGTCAAACTACTGCATCCATCAAATGCATTATTCCATATACTTGTGACGCTATTGGGGATCGTTACTTCTGTTAAACTACTGCATCCACTAAATGCATATTTACCTATACATGTAACGCTATCTGGGATCGTTACTTCTGTTAAACTGCTACATCCTCTAAATGCAGCTCCATCTATATATGTAACGCTATCGGGAATTATTACTTCTGCTAAACTGCTACATCCAGTAAAAACAGCTCCACCTATATATGTAACGCTATCGGGGATTGTTACTTCTTTTAAACTACTGCATCCATCAAATGCATGCTCTCCTATAGATCCGTCTACACTAATAAAGTAACCTAAAGATTTAATGCTTTCTGGGATCGTTACTTCTGTTAAACTACTGCATCCACTAAATGCATATTCACCTATACATGTAACGCTATCTGGGATTGTTACTTCTGTTAAACTACTGCATCCATCAAATGCATTCCTCCATATACCTGTAACGCTATCGGGGATTGTTACTTCTGTTAAACTACTACATCCACTAAATGCATATTCCCTTATAAGTATGACACTATTTGGGATTGTTACTTCTGTTAAACTGCTACATCCTCTAAACATACCACCACCTATACTTGCAACGCTATCTGGGATTGTTACTTCTGTTAAACTACTACATCCACTAAATGCATATTCACCTATACTTGTAACGCTATCGGGAATCGTTACTTCTGTCAAACTACTGCATCCATCAAATGCATTATTCCCTATACTTGTAACACCATCTGGGATTGTTACTTCTGTTAAACTACTACATCCACTAAATGCAGATTCACCTATATAAGTTACCGGGTTGAAAATTCTAACTTGTTTTACATCTTCTACGTTTATATTTTTCATTTCTTTTTCTTCAAAAAACGAATTAGAATAAATATTCAAATGACCGTTTATAAAATCATAATTTTTGTTATCAGTCAGTTTGTTATCTGTAATTTTGAAAGTATAATCAGTATATTTTTCTCCACTATGGTTACCAAATAGATATGCAACATTAAGTTCATCTGTCTCAGCTGTAAATATAAACTCGACTGCTATTGTGTCACCTGCCTCAATAGTTTTAGTTGTGGTACCTCCCTGAACCTGATTGCCATTAGCATCTGTTAGTTTTATAGTAACTTTTTTCTTAACTGTTGAATTAAGAGTTGCCGAGAACTTGTACTTAGTGCCTACTTCTAGTTTGATTTCTTTGTACTGAGCCTGAATAGAATTATATCTGGACTCGTTACTACCGTTAGTAATATAAGCTGTAATGTCACCGTTGGTTGAAGCCATTATGTTGCCGCTCGCTGTAGTCCAATCAGTACCAATATATGTTGTAAGTCTTCCTCCATTTAAATTTGATAATTCAATAGTCTCCATCTGAGAATTGTCAGGACCATATATAGCCATATCCTTTATAGAATATCCATACTGAGTAGTTCTAGCTATACCATTATCTTATCCCATCTACCACCATTATTGCTTTCTACTGTGGCTACAGTAGTGAAGTTATTGCCATCATTAGAAACTTGAATCTCGTACTTAGCAGCTGACGTATCTTCCCAAACGATATCAACTTCTTTTATTTTCTTAGAAGAAACCAAATCGATAGTTAGATTCTGTGGATCACTCCAATTAGATTCCCATCTACTACCGATATCAGAGTCAATTACATTTCCTGCAACGTTGCTATATTTAACCGATGAAGCTGTAGCACTTACACCACCCTGAGCTATATAATCTCTATATGAAACTCCATTAATAGTTATATTATCATCCAATAGAGTATTACGCTGTCCTATTGTTGTTTTATAATCTGGCAGTGGAAGGTTTCCTGGATCATAACCTTCTGGGTTACCCAAATCTCTGTACATCTCACCACCTGGTGTCAATTCGCCTGTGTTATAATTCCACAATCCGCAGTTAGGCATATAAGCAGCATTAAAGCAGAAACCTGCATAACGCTCAACGTATTCTCTCTCGTCTAGTAGAGGCATTACTGTCTCCCAGAATTCCTTAGTACCATTTCCACCTGTAGCTGTTACGCTACCTTTTGTTGAAAACTCTGTAATCCAAATAGGAATATGATATTGATTCCATGTCCAGTCTACTACTTCCTCAACGAACCATCTAGCCATACCTGCGCCGCCATAGTCGTCTGGGTAGCAGTGAATACTAATAAAGTCAGGCTTGTAATCATTACCTGTAAGCTTACTCATAAATGGCTGGAACCATCCACCTGAAGCCTGAGGCCAAACCGCTGTGACAGGTGATGAAATACTAATGTTTCCATTGAAGTTATCAATTCCCTGCCAAACATTGTAAACGTCATCAACTGACATGTTACACTGATCACCTAGGTCTGGCTCGTTAAATGTAAGGATTTCTTTATATCCTTTATTTTTTGCATTGTTGACTCTCTTTATGAAGTTGTTGGCATTAGTCTCTTTCCATATCATAGGTACATAATCAACACCCTTGTACTGGTCTCCGCCTGATGGATTCTCGCCCCAGTTATAGTACCATGCAACGCCCATATCTTTAAGGCTAATGCTACGTCCCATGTCTGATGCTAGTCCAAGACCTTTTTTACTTACTGAAAAATTGATAGTATCACTGCTTTCTGTACTGTTATCATTCTTAACAGCTTTAACATAAAGCTTATGTGAAACTACTGCTGTAGAATAATAATCATATGATGTACCATTAACTGTTGCTACCTTAGTATTATCGATATACACTTCATAATTCTTAACAGAACCTGAAGCTTGGCTCCATGCAATATCAATATGTCCAGCTGGTCTTAGTGAATTAGCAGCCGGTGTTGTAATTGAAAAACTGGCAGCTTTTACTTCATTGTTATTATTCACATAAAAAGGCATTATAGTTGCAAGCATAGTTACTGAAAGTAATATCGATATTATTCCTTTAAAAAATTTATTCCTTTTCATTTTTTCTCCTTCACACTATTCCACAATACAAAATCCACTTCCAATGGTGATTTTAATTCCCCATATTCCTCGATAAAAATATCTGATTTCATTAATTCTTTTACTCTACTTTGATATTCTTTATAAATACCAATGTCTTCAATGTTTATTTTGCTCCAACTTATTTCCGCCATAGAATCCCAATTTTCTGCTTTTCTTATTAATTCTCCATCATTTTTTTCATTTGCATTATTCTTAATTCTTTTACAATAATCACTTATTTCTTTCAGCATTATCCTATCCATAGGACAGTCACAATTTTCAAAATTTTCTCTTTTTTCATCACATACATATGCTAGTGCATAAAAATACTTAGCCATCATGTTAACAAGTTTTTGAGCATTACCAAATGTAAAATCTTGTGCAAATTTCTTCGCTTCTTCAGATATAGATTTAATTGTTTTCTCACACTCTCCTTCTTTCAAGTTTCCATCGATTATTTTTTTTATATATTCTTTTACTTTATCTTTTATAGCATTGCTATCTTTATTATTTATATCAAACATTCTATCTCTAGAATCAGTTTCACAAGTATTCCTTAGAGTTGCATCCTTCAGTGCCTCATAGTAATAAAAATCAAAAATTTTGTCGCTAAATATTTTTTCCATAATAAAACTTTCCTTTCTTCAACCACAAAACACACACTAAAAAGTGTGCTCGTAAAAATATTTAGTCCGTTCCTAATCTTTTTTTATTATTATTTCTGTCAAGAAATGATAATACCTTATATACGTAGTATATAAGGCGATTTTTAGAAATTTGCACTATAAAACGGCAACTTTAAAGTTGCCGTTTTATAGTGCTATTCCTATGTTATTTGCTGATTTTACACCTACTCTTTTATAAATAATTATTCATTATTCGCGAACCTTATCATATTGCGATTATATCCTGTAGTTACCAGATACGCCTTCTCCTCATTGTGAACTTCCATAAGCCCGCTTAGTATAAAACCACTTAGTCCTTTAATATTTAGGTTAGGATCCATTACATTGAATAACCTACCTGAATCTCTCTGTATAATTAGAACAGAATCCTTTTCCAAAAACAGTGAAAGCTCGATTAGTATTGGCTTCTTGTTTTTTTTGTTTTGATCTAAAATCGTAAGCCCTATCTCTTCTACAAATAAAGCCGTCTTGTTGGCATCCTCTCGTGAGTAGTTGTGCTCTAGAAGAATATCTCTCGCTTTAACTGAAAGCTTCGCCGCATTGTTTTTGGTCAACTCATCTTCTATCACTATAATTTCTGATTCCATATTTTTGAGAAGAAATGGGAAGTTCTCTCTTCCAAATTTCAAATACACGAACATCATCGCACTCGCTAGCGTTAACATAGGCGCGATAACAAATCCTGCCCACATTCCTCCTACGCCAAAAACAAATGAACCTGCAATCGGTAGCAGTACATAAAGCAAACCATTTTGCAGACACGAGATGCACACCGACATTCCTATCCTGTCGATCAACATATAATATGATGTAGTCAGTGATACCGCACTACAAAAAACGAATCCGAGCGAAACTATTCTAATAGCAGACATAGATGGCGCTAGCGCCGCGCCACCGCTGATTCCGAACAGTCCACAAAACTGCTTGGCAAAAATCCATATAAATGCTGTCGCAATAATGCCTTCGATTAAAGCTGCTTTGATTCCCGACTTCATAACCCTCTTGATTAACTTGTGATTTTTTTCGCCAAAGTAAGTTCCAATCAATGGCTGCATAGCCATTCCGACACCATCCATAACAACGCCAAACTCGATTAGACTCACTACAACCGCTAACGTAATTAGACCGGAAGAACCATAACTTCTAGACACAAATCCAATCATTACATAGTCCATCAACGCCCAGCACAAATACACCGAAGAGTCCACAATGCTGTACCTTGATGTCAGCAAGAAATCCTTAAAAGATAGATGCCAAACAAAGTGAAGCGTATTGCCCTTGCGGAAATAATGCCAAAAACAAACTAGTATTCCAAGACCATTTCCGATTACAGATCCCATGATAATACCAGTCATTCCGAAGAAATTCGTTAGCACTATAGATAGCACAATATTGCCACCTATCTGGAATACATAACAGAGGTTGTTGCAGAACTCATCGCCGTCGCTGTACACCATCTGCTCAAGATAAAAAATAACGATAGTCAAAAAAGCATTAATCGGAACGAAGCGATAGTACTCAAGCGCATTCTTAAGAATTGCTCCACTTATATTGTTGGCACTAAAGTAAATGTCCTGAATCGCAAAAATAGTTATTGCAGATATCAGTCCAATTCCGATACTAATAATAAGCCCCTGTCCATATATCTCATCGGCTCTTCTTTTTCTCATCGCACCGACTTCCCTGGCAAAAACAATTCCTACTCCCGTAGATACAAGGTCGCCAAAAAAAGTTACAATACCTGTAACCGGTGTGATGGCATTGATAGCTGCCACTCCTTCTTTGCCGATAAAGTAACCAGCAATAATACTGTCGCAAAGCAACATTATATACATAACGGCTTTGGTAAACGTGCCAGATATAAACATTGATCTAAATTTTTTTTCGCAAAAGCCACTTCTCATAAGTCTAATTCCCCTTATCAAAAAATGGCAGCCATAAGGCTGCCATTAATTGTTATTATTCAGATGCTTCTGTATTATCTTCCGCTTCAGTTATTTCTGTATTTTCCTCAGCTTCAGTTACTTCTGCATTTCCGTTCAAAACAACCTCGCCATCATTGTTTTCATCATCGTCAGATTCTTCTTCTACTACCTTGGTAATACTAGCTACGACTACATCATCATCCTTACCAGTATTCATAAGTTTAACACCTAGTGTTACACGTCCTAAAATAGAAATATCATCGACGCCCATTCTTATAATGATACCCTCGTTAGTAATCATCATTATTTCATCGCCTGGGCTTACTGCCTTGGCACCGACTACCTCGCCAGTCTTGTCAGTAATCTTATATGCCTTAACACCCTTACCGCCACGGTTTTGTAACTTGAACTCATCGAACGCAGTTCTCTTACCATAACCGTTAGCTGATACGATAAGCATATGGTCGCCCATTGACTCTGCCTGCATTGAGATAACCTCATCGCCAGCGTTAAGTTCGATACCCTTAACACCCATAGCAGAACGTCCTGTCTCTCTGACATCGCTAGTCTTAAATCTAATAGCATGACCATTCTTAGTAAAGATCATAATGTTATCGTCAGACTCTAGGATATGAACATCTCTTAGTTCGTCTCCCTCTCTTAGTGAGATAGCCTGGATACCACTAGTTCTAATGTTGACATACTGCATTAGACCAGTCTTCTTGATAGTACCATTTTTAGTTGCCATTACTAGATACTTATCTTCTTCGAAGTCCTTCATAGCAACCATTCCAGAAATATACTCGCCAGGTTTGAGCTGAAGTAAGTTGATAACCGCAATACCTCTAGCTGTTCTACTAGCCTCTGGAATCTGATAACACTTCATCTTATATATTCTACCTGTGTTAGTAATGAACAGTATAAAGTCATGTGTGCTAACCATAAACATTTCTTTGATGTAGTCATCGTTTATAGTCTGCATACCCTTGATACCCTTACCACCACGGTTTTGTGACTTAAAGTTATCTAGAGTCATACGCTTGATATAACCTAGGTTAGTCATAGCAACTACTGTATCTTCTCTAGGAATTAGATCCTCGTTAGAAAGATCACCTGGATCGATACCGATAGTTGTTCTTCTCTCATCACCATATTTTTCTTTGATTATTTCAATTTCTTCCTTTATAACACCTAGAAGTTTTTTCTCATCAGCTAGGATAGCTTTGTAATAATCAATCTTTTCTTTGAGCTCAGCCAACTCATTTTCTAGATCTTCCTTGGCTAGACCTGTTAGCTGTCTGATACGCATATCAACGATAGCCTGTGCCTGTGCATCACTTAGACCAAATCTCTTAATCAAGCTGTCCTTGGCATCCTGAGTTGTATGAGAGTTTCGAACTATTCTAATTACCTCATCGATATTATCGATGGCGATAAGTAGACCTTCGATAATATGAGCTCTCTCTTCTGCTTTATTAAGATCGTACTTAGTACGTCTTGTTACTACTTCTTTTTGGTGATCTAGATAATGCATTAGCATCTGTAGCAAGTTGAGAACCTTAGGCTCTCCGTTAACTAGTGCTAGCATAATTACACCGAAAGAATCCTGTAGCTGTGTATGCTTGTATAACTGATTGAGAATAACATTAGCATTGGCATCTTTTCTTAGTTCGATAACTACTCGAGTACCATCTTTGTTAGTTTCATCTCTTAGGTCTGTTATTCCATCAATCTTTTTGTCCCTATGAAGCATTGCTATTTTTTCAACTAGCTTAGCTTTGTTAACCATGTATGGAAGCTCAGTTACAATAATTCTGCTCTTGCCATTATCCATTGTCTCAATCTCAGAAACCGCTCTTGTAACAATCTTGCCACGACCTGTTCTGTAAGCTTCTTCAATTCCGGCGCGACCTAGAATAGTACCACCAGTTGGATAATCAGGTCCTTTGATTATATCCATAATCTCTTCGATAGTAGTATCTCTATCCTCATCAATCTGATTATCAATAATCTTAACGATAGCATCGATTGCTTCTGTTAGGTTGTGTGGTGGAATATTAGTAGCCATACCTACCGCGATACCGCTAGTACCGTTAACTAGTAAGTTGGGATATCTAGCTGGAAGTACTGTAGGCTCCTTC
This sequence comes from uncultured Lachnospiraceae bacterium, assembly GCA_902774125.1. Lineage (GTDB taxonomy): Bacteria > Bacillota > Clostridia > Lachnospirales > Lachnospiraceae > Eubacterium_G. The sequence continues at coordinate 45,070 of CACYHD010000005.1, read as the reverse complement.
TCTGTCTCGTCAAAGTTAGGAGCAAAGTCTACTGTATCCTTCTTGATATCAGCAACTAATTCCATAGAAATCTTGCTTAGTCTAGCCTCTGTATAACGCATGGCAGCAGCGCCGTCACCGTCAGTAGAACCAAAGTTACCATGACCATCAACTAATGGATATCTAGTGTTCCATTCCTGAGCCATGTTAACCAAAGCACCATAAATAGAACTGTCACCGTGTGGGTGATATTTACCCATTGTATCACCGACGATACGGGCACATTTTCTGTGTGGCTTATCTGGTCCGTTGTTAAGTTCTACCATGGAGTGAAGTATTCTTCGCTGAACCGGCTTAAGACCGTCTCTTACATCTGGCAATGCACGTGAAGCTATAACGCTCATGGCATAATCGATATAAGATTTTTCCATGGTATCTTTCAGATCTACATCATTTATTTTGTCAAAAATATTATCTTCCATATCTTCTCCTATTCGCATTTACGAATTTTATGGTTTACTTTTTGTTTTTGCTGTGGTTTACATAATACCGCAGGCAAAATTATATATCTAAGTTCTCTACGAATCTAGCATTAGCTTCAATGAACTCTCTTCTTGGTTCTACTTCGTCACCCATAAGTGTGTTGAATGTAGCATCAATCTCTGAGATTGTATCTTCATTGATTTGAACCTTCTTGAGAAGTCTAGTCTCAGGATCCATTGTTGTCTCCCAAAGCTGCTCGGCATCCATCTCACCTAGACCTTTGTAACGCTGAATCTTATTCTGATTGTCACGACCAACCTCGTTGAGAATATCATCTAACTCTTTGTCAGAATATGCATAATATGCCTTCTTGTTTCTAGTCAACTGATATAGAGGTGGTGTAGCCAAAAATACATGTCCCTGCTTGATTAGTTCTGGCATAAATCTGTAGAAGAATGTAAGCATAAGTGTCTCGATATGAGCACCGTCTACGTCGGCATCAGTCATGATAATGATTTTGTCATAACGTAGCTTCTCGATGTCGAAGTCTTCATGAATACCAGTACCGAATGCTGTAATCATTGTGTTGATTTCGGCATTACCCATAATCTTGTCGATACGTGCTTTTTCTACATTTAAGATTTTTCCACGAAGTGGAAGAATAGCCTGAGTATCTCTATTACGAGCTGTCTTAGCTGAGCCGCCCGCAGAGTCACCCTCGACTATGAATATCTCACATTTTTTTGGATCCTTGTTAGAACAATCTGCCAACTTACCTGGAAGTGCAGAAACAGATAGTGCTGATTTACGAGTTGCCTCTCTAGCCTTTCTCGCTGCATCTCTAGCTCTAGATGCAAGAACCGCTTTTTCACATATTGTTTTGGCAACCGCAGGATTCTGTTCTAGGAAGTAAGTCATCTGCTCACTCATAATTGAGTCAACTGCAGATCTCGCTTCACTATTACCTAACTTCTGCTTAGTCTGTCCCTCGAACTGTGGATCTTCTATTTTTACTGATATAACTGCAGTAAGTCCTTCTCTAAAGTCCTCACCTGATAAGTTATCTTCTTTTTCTTTGAGAATCTTATTGTTACGGGCATAAGTGTTAAGAGTCTTAGTCAAAGCTCTCTTAAATCCCTCTACCTGCATACCACCTTCCGGTGTATTAATGTTGTTTACGAAGCTGAGTAAGTTCTCTGAGTAATCTCCGTGATGCTGAAGAGCAACTTCTACATAAACGTTGTTAGACTCTCCCTCACAATAAATAACATCTTCGTAAAGTGGTGTCTTGTTGTCGTTGAGATATTCAACGAACTCTTTAATACCACCTTCGTAGTGGAACTCACTTTTTACTTCCTTTTCTTCTCTAGTATCTCTGATTATAATTTTAAGATTTTTTGTAAGGAATGCTGTCTCTCTAAGTCTAGTCTCAAGTGTTTTGAAGTCATAAATAGTATCTTCAAAAATTTCCGGATCAGGTGAGAATGTAACTTCTGTTCCTGTCTCGTTAAGATCGCACTCGCCGATAACCTTTAGGTCATTCATTATTGCGCCGCGCTCATATCTCTGGAAGTGAATCTTACCATCTCTCTTAACCTTAACCTCTACCCAAGTAGAAAGAGCGTTAACTACAGATGCACCTACACCGTGCAAGCCACCTGATACCTTGTATCCGCCGCCGCCAAACTTACCGCCGGCATGAAGAACAGTAAATACTACTTCAACAGCAGGTCTTCCAGTTTTAGAGTTGATATCTACTGGGATACCTCTACCGTCATCCTTTACTGTTATTGAATTATCTTCATTAATTACTACTTCGATAGTAGAACAATAACCTGCTAGTGCCTCGTCAACAGCATTATCAACTATCTCATAAACCAAATGATGAAGTCCTCTTGAACTAGTTGTACCGATGTACATACCAGGTCTTTTTCTAACAGCTTCTAATCCCTCTAGGACCTGAATCTGATCTCCACCATATTCATTTGCCACATTTGTGTTATCACTCATTTGATAACTCCTTTCGTCTTGCAATTAATTATTAATATATTCTTCAATATTGCCACTATCTACTTGATAAATCTTATCCATGCTAAATCTGTTTTCGATAAAATCATCCAGACCTGTGCATGTGATAATAGTCTGTATGTCATCCAGACTGTCTAGAAGATGTTTTTGTCTCTTAGAGTCAAGCTCCGACATTACATCATCTAGGAGTAAAACAGGTGTATCACCTATTTGTCTTTTTACCAGCTCAATCTCTGATAGTTTGAGAGACAAAGCTGCAGTTCTTTGTTGTCCCTGTGAACCATACACTCGCAAGTTAATATCATCACTTATGAATGACATATCATCTCTGTGAGGTCCAACTGAAGTTGTTTTGTATTTGAGATCTCTATCTCTGTTTTTTAGAAGATTGTCATAAATCAATTCTTCGTCGCAATTGTTGTTGTACTCTATTCTGATTACTTCACCGTTTGTTATTTTTTTGTGGATTGGTTCCAAAATAGTATTTATGTTTTTAATAAACTCTCGTCTTTTTTTGATTATCTCTTTGCCGTATGATGCCAGTTGTATGTCCCACACATCCAAAGTCTCAATCAAATTGCTGTTATTGTAAATATCCTTGAGTAGTTTGTTTCTCTGGTTGAGAATTTTGTTGTAATTAATAAGGTTGTGAACATATATTTTATCTAATTGACATAATTCTATATCCAAAAATTTACGTCTCTCTGATGGACCACTCTTAATTATGCTCAAATCCTCTGGAGAGAAAAATATAACATTAAAAACACCAAACAAATCACTTGCTTTTTTTATAGGAATACCATTTATTGCTATTCCTTTACTTTTGTTTTTTTTGAGATGGACATCTATTCTGTAGTTCTTACCTTTTTTCTCAACATGTAACTTAATGTGACCTTCTTTTTTATCAAACTTGATAAGTTCTAAGTCCTTGTTACTTCTGTGAGACTTGGTAGTGCTACACATATATATAGATTCCAAAACATTGGTTTTACCCTGAGCATTATCTCCATATAATATGTTGATGTGTTCGTCAAAACCCAAATCTAATGTTTTATAATTTCTGAAATTTTTTAGCTCAATTTCTTTAACTATCATTTCTTAAATTATTTAACAGTAACTACATCTCCTTCGAACTCAAATGTGTCGCCGGGATATAATTTTTTGCCCCTTCTTGTTTCTACTTCTCCATTAACCTTGACAAGTCCATCAGTTATTAGAAACTTAGCATCAACTCCTGATGAAACTATTCCGGCTAACTTCATGGCCTGTCCTAGTTTGATATACTCATCTCTAATTGTTATTTCCATAATCAACATCCTCCATCAAAATTACTGGAAGCACGATATAGATGTAGCTGTTATCCTCGTTTCTGATGAAGCAAGGTGCCTTAGAATTAGTGAAATACAAGCTTACAGTTTCATCTTCCAAAACTCTTAGAATATCGATCAAGAATTTAGGATTGAATGCAACCATCTGCTCTCTACCTTCTCTTACAATAGGAATAACTTCATTCATTGTTCCAAGAACAGTGTTGATTGATAGCTCTAACTGGTCTTCCTTAATTGTAAGTAGCACAGGTTTGTTTTCGCCTTCTTTATTAAGAAGAGTCGCTCTATCTATACAGTTCATTAATTCTTTTCTATTGATGTTCATCTTAGTGTTGTAATCGTTGCTAAGCATCTTGTCTGTATCAAACAATGAGGCATTGTCGATCAATCTTGAAAGAACTAATGTGTCATCGAACTCGAATAAAACATAATTGTTAGAGAAATAAATATTTACTAGGCTATCCATCTCTCCTGTAAGAATTTTGCTTATTTCATTTAAAGCTTTACCTGGAATAACAACAGTGAAGTCTTCATATTCTTCATTAATCTCTACACTTCTAATTGCAATTCTGAACTTATCTAATGCAACGACTTTGATTTTGTCTCCTTTGATTTCGAATCTCTCGCCGTTAAGCATCTTTCCTTTTTCTGAATCATCGATTGCAAAAATAGTCTGATTAATCATTTCCTTAAGTGTATATTGAGAAATACTAATCATCTTATCTCTTTCAATAGAAGGAAGTGGTGAAAAGTCTTCAGCATCCTTTGTAAGAATATTAAACTTAGCCTGATTGCTTTCAATTATAACCTTAGAATCATTATCCATTAATAATGTAACTTCATCACCAGGAAGTTTTCTAATAATATCTGAGAATACCTTAGCATCAATTGCTACTCTACCAGGTTCAACAATATCTCCATTAACTATAGTCTCGATAGCTAATTCCATATCGTTAGAACTGAACTTAATAATTCCTTCTGTAGCATCAATAAGAATACATTCCATTATAGGCATAGCTGGCTTATTAGAGATAGCTTTCATTACAATATTAATGCTTTCTGTTAAATCCGATTTCTTAAAAATTAATTTCATTGGAGCTCTCCTTCGTATAAATAAATATATTATATATATAATAATAGTAATAATAAGGGCTGTTAATATGATAATAACTCACTCTAGCCCAGATAAAATGGGCAAAAGTTATTGTTTTTTCGTGTACAATAACTTTTCAATAAGTCATTATTTATTAACAGTTATTTATTTTCCTATTTTCTTAGTAATGATATTGATATCTTTTTGCATCTTAGCATCTGTTAGCAATTCATTCTGAACTGTCTCATAACTATAAAGAACTGTTCTATGAGATTTCTTGTTAAGTTCCTTTGCTATTGTATCTAGCTTTTCATCAGTTAGCTTGCGGCATAGATACATACAGATCTGTCTAGCGTTAACCAAATCACTATTACGCTTTTTTGATTTGATATCAGCTTTACTAATATTGAAGTGATCCGCCACAACTTCTACTATCTGGTCACATGTAATAGTAGGTTCTTTGTCAGGATCTAGTCTGTCCTTCAATATAGACTTGGCAAAATCTTCAGTAATAACCTTAAGTCTTTCAATCTTGGCAAAAGCAGTTATATTGTTAAGCGAACCTTCCAGTTCTCTTACGTTAGTAGTAAAGTTGTTAGCAATAAAGCTAAGTGCTTCTGGCTCAATCTCTATAGGACAAGACTTTGATTTGTTTTTGAGGATAGCCATTCTTGTTTCATAATCAGGGTTTTTCATATCTACAGAAAGTCCCATCTCGAATCTGTTAATAAGTCTATCTGAGATATCCTCAATGTCTTTAGGCAATCTATCGCTTGTCAAAACTATTTGTTTGTTTTTCATATGTAGGTCATTGAAGATGTTGAACAATTCTTCCTGACATCTATCTTTGTTGGCAAAAAACTGTATATCGTCAATCAAAAGAACATCTACATTGCGGTACTTGCGTCTGAATTCCTTAAAGTCTTCCTGCTCAGTGTTTTTGACACCCAATAAGTCGATTACTTGGTTGACGAAATTCTCACTAGTTGTGTATAGAACCTTAGCGTCTTCATTGTTAGCCAACACATGATTACCAATAGAATGGATAATGTGAGTCTTACCAAGACCTACACCACCGTATATGTACAGTGGATTGTATATTTCGCCAGGGGCTTCTGCTACAGCCATAGCTGTAACCTTTGCTGCATTGTTGTTAGCACCAACTACGAAAGTATCAAAAGTATACTTTTTATCTAAGTTAGATTCCTGGATTCTTGCATCAAGCTTAGAATCTACAGAACTTGCTTCAATAACTGGTGTATCCTTATCTTCAGGCATTATAATATTGAATCTTACGTTCTCTCCAGTTACTTCAAAAGCAGAAGCCTTGAGCAATGCAAGATACTTTTTTTCTATGTATTGTACTAGATTGGATGATGTTTGACCGGAATAACAAAGAGTTATTACTCCGTCTTTATATGAAATGAATTCTAGTGGTTCAATAAAAACTGAGAAGGTAACATTAGCTATATCATATTCATTTTTGAAAAAATCTATTATTTCAAGCCATTTACTATTGTCAAGTTCAATCATATACCCTCCTAAAAAAAATGCGAAAATTCGCAAAATATCGCACAATAATAATATACACCAAATTGACAAGTATTTCAATCGAATATATATATAATAGGAAGAAACTCGAAATAAGCCAAAATCAGCGAAAATAAAAATTATGGTTACATAATATAGCCAAATGATTTACATAATTGAATAGAAATAAGTTAATATACATCATAGTTATTAACATTAATATGTTAATAATGGCAAAAACTCTAGTAAAAACGGTGTTAATAAGAAAAGTTATTAACATCTTATTAACAAAATGTGCATAACTTATGTTAAGTTGCATAGTATTATGTAAATTAAATTGAAAAAGGTGTGTTTTTTTGGATAGAATGATAATAACTAAAAAATATTAATAAATATGCCATAAAAGTGTTGAAAATAATGACAAAATATGGTTTAATTGATAATTGCTACGAATTTCTTACATAGTAGAGATGTTTTACTACTAGAAAGAGAAGGAGGTAACTAAGTTATGAAAATGACATTTCAACCAAAAAAGAGACAGAGATCTAGAGAACATGGTTTTAGAAAAAGAATGAGAACTGCTGGCGGACGTAAAGTTTTAGCAGCTAGAAGAGCAAAAGGAAGAAAGAAATTATCAGCTTAGTCACATTCTCTATAATGTGACTTTTTTCTTTTTGTGAAATTACAAATGAACAAAGTAGAATCATTGAAAAAGAATGCAGATTTTAAGTTAGTTTTTAATGAACACAAATCTGTAGGAAACAAATATTTAGTGATGTACATTAAAGATAATGCTTGTAATTATAACAGAGTAGGTATTCAAGTAAGCAAAAAAGTAGGAAATAGTGTAGTGAGACATCGCCTAAAACGTTTAATCAAGGAAAGTTACAGACTAAATATTGATATGTTTAGTAGTGGTCTAGACATAGTCATTGTGGCAAAGCGTGCCGCAGTTGGCAAAACTTACAAAGAAATCGAGAGTGCGCTTTTGCACTTAGGTAAGATTTCGCGTATTCTGTCTGAAAACTAGGTGGTAGTTTTTATATTCAGAATATAAGATAAATTAGTAAGAAATTTTTATTTCTCTGATTTATGAAAAACAATTAATTAAGAAAATAATCTATTGTATATAAAAATGAAATCTATTAAAAAAATTTTTAAATATATTTCTAAGGGAATAACATTAATATTTATAGGGTTGATAAAATTCTACAAGAAGTTTTTATCTCCGCTCAAGAGAACAAGCCATTGTAGATATATACCAACCTGTTCTCAGTATGCAATAGAGGCATTACAAAAGTACGGACCAATCAAAGGATCTTATCTTGCTATTAGAAGAATACTGAGATGTAATCCTCTACATGAAGGTGGTTATGATCCGGTCCCATAAGGAAGGATTTTTATAGTATGTTTTTAGCAACACAACAAACAGGTATTTTACAGCCTTTTGCTTATGTATTAGGAAAAATTCTTGAATTTATTTATAACGGTTTTACTGCTTTAGGTGTTTATAACATCGGTATATGTATTATATTCTTTACAATTGTTGTAAGAATGCTAATGCTACCTATGCAGGTTAAACAGCAGAAGTTTAGTAAACTTAATGCAGTTATGCAGCCGGAAATTCAAAAAATTCAGAAGAAGTATAAGGATAAAAAAGACCAGGCTTCACAGATGGCACAGCAGGAAGAAATCAAAGCTGTTTATGCTAAGTATGGAACTAGTCCTACAGGAAGTTGTCTACAGTTAATTATCCAAATGCCTATTCTTTTTGCTCTATATAGAGTGATTATGAATGTTCCAGCTTACGTAGCACCAGTTAAGACACTTTATAAGAAAGTTATTTTTAGTCTTAATGCTACACAAATCGATAAGTATTTTAGTCACAAAAAAATCGGTATGCCTAGTAAGGGCAACATCAACAAGTACATTGATGCTTTGACAGCAGCTAGAGGTTCTGATGTTTCTTTGAAGGGCAAGTTTACTATCAATGATATTTTGGCAGTAGCTGATAAAGGTGCCGCTAGCAAAATCAAAGATATTAACGACTTTTTTGGTCTAGATATTGGTCTTTCACCAAACACAATGGTTAAGATGGGAATGATTTCAATAGTAGTAGCTATGATTATTCCTATTTTGTCTGGTTTGTTCCAGTTCGTCAGCGTTCAGCTTTCTACTAAGATGAACAAAGCTGCTACTCAGGCCGATGGTGGCTTGGCTGGATCAATGGGAAGTTCAATGAAGATTATGAACTTCGTTATGCCAATTTTCTCTATTTATATGTGTTACATTCTTCAGACTGGTATCGGTATATATTGGTGTGTTGGTTCATTAGTAATGATGGTACAGCAGGTATTTATCAACCTTTATCTTAATAAGAAGGGAACTGATGCTATTATTGCTGAGAGCAAAGCCAAAGCTGATAAAAAAGCTGAGAAGAAAAAAGAGAAAAAAGGCATTTACAGAGAGCAGGTTCTTAAAGCATCAACTGCCAAAGCTGATGTTAAGGATTCAGACCAAATGTCTGCCGAGGAAAAAGAAAGACGTATTGAGCAGGCTAGAGCAAAGGCAGCTTCAGGAAGTGGTCTTGCAGCAAAGGCTAATATGGTAAAAGATTTTGATGAAAAGAATAAGTAAGAGGTAATTATGGAATACAAAAATTTTGAAGGAAAAAATGTTGAGGAAGCAATTACTAATGCTTGCGAATCATTAGGAATTACTTCTGACAAACTTGAATACGAAGTAGTTGAAGAAGGCAAAAGTGGTCTTCTAGGTATTGGAAAAAAGAATGCAGTCATCAAAGCTAGGGAAAAAGCTAATGCAAAAGATATTGCAAAAGGTTTCCTTAAAGAAGTACTTAACTCAATGAATCTTCCAGTTAGCATTGAAGTTAACGAAGAAGAAACAGAAGATGGAAGTACAATCAACATCGAAATTATTGGTGAGAACATGGGTGTTCTTATTGGTAAGAGAGGTCAGACTCTTGACTCACTTCAGTACCTAACTAGCTTAGTAGTAAACAAAGAGTCAGATGACAAGTTCTACAGAGTAAGACTTGATACAGAAAACTATCGTGAGAGAAGAAAAGCTACACTTGAAGACTTAGCAAGAAATACTGCTAAGAAGGCAAAAAGAATTAAGAAGCCTGTAGCTCTAGAGCCAATGAATCCATATGAAAGAAGAATCATTCACTCTACTCTTCAGAACGATAAGTTCTGCACTACTATTAGTGAAGGTGAAGAACCTTACAGACACGTTACAGTAGTACTTAAAAATAAATAATAATATTTATTAAATAAAAATCCTTTGTAATCTTTAAGTAGGTTGCAAAGGATTTTTTATTATGCAAAAACCTTTTTCTATGACTTTATTATTATTTGTGCTATACTTTTAAATTGAATTACTATGCTTTTTTGCATCAGAGTAATTATAAATTTTTGGCATTGTAATATGTAAGAAGAGGATATTATGAAAATAACTGATACAGTTGCTGCTATATCAACTGCCTATGGCAATTCAGGAATTGGCGTTATAAGAATTAGCGGAGAAGATTCCATAACTATAGCAGACAAGATTTTTGTTTCACATAATAATAAAAAAGATAATTTTTTGGCTTCATGTAAAAGTCATACAGCTCACTTTGGTAAGATAGTAGACAACGGCGAGGAGATTGATGAGGTACTTGTGCTTATAATGAAAGGGCCACATTCTTTTACCGGTGAGGATACTATCGAGATAAATTGTCATGGCGGAATGCTTGTCCTCAAAAAAGTTTTGGAGACAGTTATTAAAGCCGGTGCAAGAACTGCAGAACCTGGTGAGTTTACTAAGCGTGCTTTTCTTAACGGCAAGATGGATTTGACACAGGCGGAAGCTGTTATGGATTTGATTAATTCCAAAAACGACTTGGCCCACAAAAGTTCAATTGGTCAGCTTAACGGAAGAGTTTCTGATGCAATCAAAAAATTAAGAGAAGATATTATTTATCATATCGCGTTTATTGAATCTGCACTTGATGATCCGGAGCACATTAGCCTTGACGGTTACAGCGATGAGATTAGCAAGATGCTAGACAAAAACATAAAAGAGATTGAGCGACTTTCTTCAAGTTTTGAAAACGGTAGGATTATTAAAGAGGGAATTAAAACTGTAATTCTAGGAAAGCCTAATGCAGGTAAGTCTTCACTTCTCAATTTAATGCTTGGAGAAGAGCGAGCTATCGTAACAGATATTGAAGGTACAACGAGAGATACGCTCGAAGAAAATATTAATCTTTCTGGAATCAGTCTTAATATAGTAGACACTGCCGGCATCCGTGAGTCTGACGACAAGGTTGAGCAGATTGGTGTTAGCAAGTCTAAGGAAATGGCTGAGGATGCAGACCTTATTATTTTTGTCGTTGATGGAGGTAAACCTCTTGATGACAATGACAAGGCAATCATCGATATCATTAAGGGCAAGCAGTCAATTGTTTTGCTCAACAAGATTGACAAGGATATTGTTCTTGATAAGGAAGAAATCAAAAACAATTATGGCCTGGATGCTATTCTTTTTTCTGCCAAAACAGGTGACGGTATGAGTCAGCTTGAGGAAGAAATCAAAAACAAGTTTTATCTGGGCAAGATAAATATGAATGACGAAGTGTACATCACTAACATAAGACATAAGGAGGCGCTTGATGAGGCCAAGGTTAGTCTTATGAATGTTGTGCAAACTGTTAATGACCAGATGCCTGAGGACTTTTATTCAATAGATCTTATGAATGCTTACGAGCAGCTAGGTCTTATTATTGGTGAGAGTGTTGAGGATGATTTGGCAGAAGAAATTTTTTCGAAGTTTTGTATGGGCAAATAATTTTTTTGGCCACCCAAAACAATTAGAAAAAGTTAGTTAAACTAGGAGAATGTAATGGGAAATATAACTGAAACATATGATGTGATTATAGTTGGAGCAGGTCATGCGGGTTGCGAGGCAGCTCTTGCTTCGGCGCGCCTTGGATTAAAAACAATTGTTTTTACTATTAGTGTTGATAGCATTGCACTTATGCCATGTAATCCTAATATTGGTGGAACATCAAAGGGTCACCTTGTTCGCGAGGTTGATGCTCTCGGTGGCGAGATGGGCAAAAACATTGATAAGACGTTTATTCAATCTAAGATGCTTAACAAGTCCAAAGGTCCTGCTGTTCATTCACTTAGAGCTCAGGCGGATAAGCAAGATTACACAAGAGAGATGAGAAGAACTCTTGAGAATACAGACAACTTAACAATTAAGCAGGGTGAAGTTGCTAGCATTATTGTTGAAGACGGCGTTATCAAAGGAGTTAAGACAACAAGTAATGCAACTTATTATGCTACTTCTGTTGTTCTTGCAACTGGTGTTTATCTCAAGGCCAAATGTATTTATGGTGATGTGTGTCAGCACACTGGTCCAAACGGTCTTAGCGCTGCAACTCACTTAACAGAGTCTCTTGAAGAAAATGGAATCAAGATGAGAAGATTCAAGACAGGTACTCCTGCCCGTGTCGACAAGCGAACTGTTGACTTTAGTAAGATGGAGGAACAGTTTGGCGATGAGCGAGTTGTTCCATTCTCTTTTGAAACTGATCCAGAAAGCATTCAAAAAGATCAGGTTTCATGTTGGCTAACTTATACAACAGAAAAGACACATGAAATTATAAAAGAAAATATTAACCGCTCTCCTCTCTTCTCAGGAATGATTGAGGGAACAGGTCCAAGATATTGTCCTTCTATTGAAGATAAGGTTGTGAAGTTTGCGGACAAAAACAGACATCAGGTTTTTATTGAGCCTGAAGGATTATATACTAATGAAATGTATCTGGGTGGAATGTCATCATCACTTCCTGAAGATGTTCAAGATGCTATGTATCATTCTGTTCCAGGTTTGGAGAATGCAACAATTGTTAGAAATGCTTATGCTATTGAATACGATTGTATTGAGTATGGACAGCTTTTGCCTGACCTTGAGTTCAAGGCGGTTAAAGGTTTGTTTAGTGCAGGTCAGTTTAACGGAAGTTCAGGTTATGAGGAAGCTGCAGCGCAAGGTATTGTTGCTGGAATTAATGCTGCACGTTTTTGCCAGGGTAAGGATACAATTGTAATCGACAGATCCGAAGGTTACATCGGAGTGTTGATTGATGACCTAGTTACTAAAGAAAGTCACGAACCATATCGAATGATGACAAGTCGTGCAGAGTACAGACTACTTCTTCGCCAGGACAATGCAGATCTTAGATTGTCCAAGATTGGTTATGAAGTTGGTTTGATTAGTCAGGAAAGATATGACAGAATTTGTCTCAAAGAAAAATTAATTGCCAAGGAAGTTGAAAGACTTGAAAATACTTCTATCGGCGCTGCTAGAGAAAACCAAGAAATTCTTGAAAAGATAGGTTCAACACATCTCAAGACTGCAACTACTCTCGCCGAGTTAATCAGACGACCAGAGCTTAGCTATGATTTGATTGCTGAGCTTGATCACGACAGAGAAGAATTGCCGGATGATGTTAAGGAACAAGTTAACATTAATATTAAGTACAGCGGATATATTGAGAGACAAAAAAAGCAAGTTAGAAACTTTAAAAAAATCGAAGGCAAAAAAATACCTAGTGACTTCGATTATGATAAGGTAAAGAGCTTGCGTATTGAGGCTAGACAAAAACTCAAATTGTATAAGCCTATCAATATAGGCCAGGCATCTAGAATATCTGGTGTGTCTCCTGCTGATATTTCTGTGCTTATGATTTATATGGAACAAAATATTATGTAAACCTATATTATGTAAACCAAGGTGCAAATATGTTTAATAATGAATTATTAATAAGTAGTTTAAAAAAAATAAATATTGAATTGAGTGATAAGCAAGTTGATCAGTTGAAGAACTACTGCTCTCTTCTTATTGAAAAAAACAAAGTAATGAATCTAACTGCAATTACAGATGTAGATGAGATTATAAGCAAGCACTTTGTTGACAGTGCTCTCATCAATTCTGTTGTGCCAATGACTAATGGAAAAATAATTGATGTGGGAACTGGAGCAGGCTTTCCAGGTCTTGTTCTAAAAATTGTTTTTCCTGAATTGGAAGTTGTTCTTCTAGATTCATTAGATAAGAGAATTAAATTCTTAGATGAAGTTATAGAAAAGCTAGGACTAGAGAATGTGTATACTATTCATGGAAGAGCTGAGGATTTTGGAAGAGATGAAAGTTATAGAGAACAGTTCGACTATTGCGTATCTAGAGCAGTAGCTAATCTATCGGTACTAGCAGAGTATTGTATTCCTTTTGTTAAAGAGGGAGGCAAGTTTGTTAGTTACAAGTCAGCTAATAGCGAAGAAGAAATTAATCAATCTTCTAACGCTATAAAAGTTCTCGGAGGAGAATTAGAAAAAGTAGAAACAGTTAGCATTCCAGAAACAGATATAGATAGAACATTTGCTATTATTAATAAGGTGAATTGTACAGATAATAAATATCCCAGAAGAGCTGGTAAGCCTACAAAGAAACCATTATAAGGTATTTGATATAAGTGGAGGAAAAATGATTAAAGAATATTTGGCAGATAGAATTCGAATAATTGAAAAAGAATTAGATCTATTGGATGAAAAGAAAAAAATGTGCGAGGTTTCTATCAAGCAAATAAATGCACAAATCTTCGAAGTAGAGAATGAATCAGATGAAATATCAAAGATGCTTTCTGTTACAGTTAGAGATTCTCTTGCATCTAAGGATGAAGAAGTTGATAATATGAAAAAGCATATCAACCAGTGTTATGAAGAAATAAACAACTACAACAAAGAGATTAAAGAAAAAAAGCAGGAAATTGAATTAATAAAGCTTTGTCAGAATGAAGTTGAAGAAATAAATGTTTCACGTGAAACATTAGTGAATGATTCTGAGACAAGCACTAATATAATTAAAAATGAAGAACCAAGCAGCTTTAACATATCTCTTGATGTTACGAACAAGAACTTTGATGAAGAACAATATGTTCAGAACAAAAAGATAAAAGAAAAGTTGGAGTTCTGTTTGAAGATATGCAGAGTCGATGGAAATCGAGTTTCGCTAGAATTAAAAAATATTTTGAAAGATATGTAATGAAGGGAATGCGCAATGCATTCCTTTTTTTTTGAAAGAATGTCTGCTATGTTTCACGTGAAACAATAATAAATGTATGGGCAGGAAATGTTTCACGTGAAACAATGATCAATTCATGGACAAGAAATGTTTCACGTGAAACAATAAACAATCTATGAACAAGAAATGTTTCACGTGAAACATAAATCAACTGTTCAACATAAGACAACTATATAGCAAAACATGTTTCACGTGAAACATCCAGAATTATTCAAAAAAATTTTTAGAATTATTTTAGGCCTGGATTATACACTTAAAGCACAATATATTGTAGAGCTGCCATTGTTTCAATGCTCTATATTGTTGATTTTTACTGACTTTTAGGGTGATATATGGTGATATATTCCTTCATTCTTTTATAGCAAAGATTAGTCATCTGTGTTAGAATATTTCTTTAGAGAAGACTAAAGGAAGAGGTGTTATCATGGGAAAGATAATGGCTATAACTAACCAAAAGGGCGGTGTAGGAAAAACTACTACATCTATCAATCTAGCCTCATGTCTTGCTGAACTGGGCAAGAAAGTTTTGCTAGTAGATATCGACCCTCAGGGAAATGCAACTAGTGGTACAGGTGTAACAAAGCAAACATTAGAAAATACTATTTATGATTTGTTTTTGCAGGAAGCTACATTCGAGGAATGTGCTGTAGATAGTGTTGTGGATAACCTTAAGGTTCTTCCATCTAACGTAAACTTATCTGGTGCAGAAATTGATTTGATAGGTATTGATGATAGAGAATTTATTTTGAAGAATGAGTTAGACAAGATTAAGGATCAGTTCGATTACATTATTATTGACTGTCCACCTTCACTTAACTTACTTACAGTAAATGCTATGGTAGCTGCTGACTCTGTTCTTGTTCCAATTCAGTGTGAGTACTACGCTCTAGAAGGTTTGTCACAGCTTATTCATACAATCAATCTTATTCAGGATAGATTGAATGAGAACTTAGAAATCGATGGAATTGTTTTCACAATGTATGATTCAAGAACTAATCTTTCATCAGACGTTGTAAACGATGTTAAGGATAATATTCACCTTCACATTTATGAAACAGTAATTCCTAGAAATGTAAGATTGGCAGAAGCACCAAGTTATGGAATTCCAATCCACATGTACGATAAGAAGTCTGCTGGTGCAGAGGCTTATGAAAATCTTGCTAAGGAAATAATCAAAAACACTAGAGCATAAAAAAATAGAAAATAATATTAATGAGAATTAATAGAGCATAATATATAAATCTAAAGATTATAATAAGAAAAAACAACCAGATATTATGTAAACCAACAAAAACGGAGGGAAAAATGGCTGTTAGAAAGAAAGGTTTAGGAAGAGGTGTTGATGCACTTATCCCAAGTAGCAAACCTAAGAAAGATAATAAATCAAAAGATGACTCAAATGTAAAGATTGTTGAAAAAGAAGTTATCAAAGAAGTTCCTGTTGAGAAAGAAGTCATCAAAGAAGTAATCAAAGAGGTAAAAGTTCCGGCAGATACAATGTTGCCTATATCGGATATTGAGCCTAACAGAGATCAGCCTCGTAAGTTTTTTGACCAGGAGGCGTTAGAGGAACTTGCTGATTCAATTAGCCAGTACGGTTTGATTCAGCCAATCGTAGTTCAAAAAGAAAATGACTATTATAAAATCATCGCAGGTGAGAGACGTTGGAGAGCTGCCAAGCTAGCCGGCATCAAAGAAGTTCCTGTCGTTGTAAAAAATATGGGTAAGCAGGAAGCGTCTGAGGTTGCCCTAATCGAGAACTTACAGAGAAAAGATTTGAATCCTATCGAAGAGGCTAGAGCATACAAGAGTCTTATCGACGAGTACAATCTCAAGCAAGAAGAAGTTGCATCTAGGTTGTCCAAGTCAAGATCTGCTATCACTAACACACTTAGACTTCTCAACCTTACAGACAAGGTTCAGAACATGGTGATTGAAGGACAGATATCCAACGGTCACGCAAGAGCGTTGCTAGCACTTGAGCTTCCGGAAATTCAGGAGCGCGCTGCTAAGAGTGTTGTAGAAAAAAACATGAGTGTTAGAGAGACTGAAGAATATGTCAAATCTATTCTTCATCCAAAACAAAAGAAATTACCTTTGCCAAAACAGAACGACGCAGAGGTTGTAAGACTTACAGAAAAGTTGAAAAATATTTTGGGAACAAAAGTTTCTATTAACCATAAAAAAGATGGCAAGGGAAAAATCGAAATCGACTATTATTCAACAGATGAGTTCGAAAGATTATTTGCTCTTTTTGAAAGTCTTAACAGAGACTAAAAATAACGGGCCCAAAAGACTAAAACAAAAATACAAATGAAAGGTTAACAATATGAGAGAATATATTTATTTAGGTGCTGTTGCGTTTATACTTTTGGTTTCAATTATTATTCTTATAGTTCAGAACCAAAAGATTAAACATCTAATGGCAAGATACGAAAACTTTATGAAAGGAAAAAATGCTGAGAATCTTGCAGAGGCAATTGAAGAAAATTTTCAGCAAATGGAAATACTTAAAGAAGACTACAAAGCCAACGAACTAAAGATGGACGAAGCGCTCAAGGAAATCAAGACAACTTTCCACAAGTTAGGAATTGTCAAGTACGACGCTTTCAAGGAAATGGGCGGCAACCTTAGTTTTGCACTTTGTGTTTTGGACGACGTGAACACAGGTTTCATACTAAACACAATGCACGGCCGAGACAGTAGTTACACATACATCAAAGAAATCATAAAAGGTGAGGCGTACGCAACACTTGGTGAGGAAGAAAAAGAAGCTTTGGAAAAAGCAATCAACCAGTAACACAGCAGGAAAATCAATAGGAAAAACAAAAACTACAGTATAAATATTATGTAAACCAACCACAAGAAAGGAAACAACATGTTAGATATTAAATTTTTGAGAGAAAATCCTGATATTGTAAAACAGAATATCAAAAACAAATTCCAGGACAAGAAGCTTCCACTAGTTGATGAAGTTATTGAACTAGACCAGCAGAACAGAGATAACAAAAAAGAGGTTGAAGCTCTTAGAGCCAACAAAAACAAACTATCAAAAATGATTGGTGGCTTGATGAAAGATGGCAAAAAAGATGAGGCAGAAAAAGTTAAGGCAGAAGTTGCTGCCGGCAATGCACGAATCGACGAGCTAACTGAAAAGGAAAGAACTCTTGAGGAAGAAATCAAAAAGAGAATGATGGTTATTCCTAACATCATCGATCCATCAGTTCCAATCGGTGAGGACGACAGCAAGAATGTTGAACTTGAAAAGTTTGGCGAGCCAGTCGTTCCAGATTACGAGATTCCATATCACACAGAAATTATGGAAGCGTTCGACGGAATTGATCTTGATGCTGCAAGAGATGTTGCGGGTAACGGTTTTTATTATCTAATGGGTGACATCGCTAGACTTCACTCAGCAGTTATCAGTTACGCTAGAGACTTTATGATTGATAGAGGTTTCACATATTGTGTTCCTCCTTTTATGATTAGAAGTAACGTTGTAACTGGCGTTATGAGTTTTGATGAGATGGACTCAATGATGTACAAGATTGAGGGCGAGGACTTGTATCTAATCGGAACAAGTGAGCACTCAATGATCGGTAAGTTTATTAATAAGCACATCCAGGAAGATGAGCTACCATATACATTGACAAGTTACTCACCATGTTTTAGAAAAGAAAAAGGTGCTCACGGTATCGAAGAGAGAGGTGTGTACAGAATACATCAGTTTGAAAAACAGGAAATGATAGTTATCTGTAAGCCAGAAGAAAGTATGGAATGGTACGACAAGCTATGGAAAAACACAGTTGACTTGTTCAGAACTCTAGACATTCCTGTTAGAACACTTGAGTGCTGTTCAGGTGACTTGGCTGATCTTAAAGTTAAGTCAGTTGACGTTGAGGCGTGGTCACCTAGACAGAAGAAGTACTTTGAGGTTGGAAGTTGCTCTAACCTAGGCGATGCACAGGCTAGAAGATTGGGCATCAGAATCAAAGGTGCTGAGGGCAACTATCACGCTCACACACTTAACAACACTGTTGTTGCTCCACCACGTATGTTGATTGCGTTCCTTGAAAACAATCTTAATGAGGATGGAAGTGTAAACATTCCTGAAGCGCTAAGACCATACATGGGTGGCATGGAAAAAATCACAAAGAAATAAAAATAAAGGCAGAGTTTAACTTTGCCATCCGTCTCGTTAGCTCAGTTGGATAGAGCACTCGCCTCCTAAGCGAGGGGTCGGAGGTTCGAATCCTCTACGGGACGTTAGGTTGACATAATATTGTCAGCCAAAAACAATTGAATATATTGGAGAGGATTATGGATTACATAGTAATGGACTTGGAGTGGAACCAGAATCCTTACGGCAAAAAAAACAATCATCCTGAAATGCCATTTGAGATAATAGAAATTGGTGCAGTGAGAATGACAGAAGATGGCGAGGTGCTAGACTCCTTCCATCAGGTTATCAGACCGAGAGTTTATAGAAAGCTGCATTATAGAATTCAAGAGATAACTCACTTTACTGACGAAGAACTCAGCAAGGGCAAAGGTTTCTATCGAACTATTCGAGACTTTTTGGAATGGTGTGGAGATGACTTTATGTTTTGTACGTGGGGACCAATGGATTTGACCGAACTCCAAAAAAATATGAAGTACTACAAACTTGAAAGAGTTTTGGACTATCCTCTATTCTACTTGGACTTGCAAAAAATATTCAGTCTGAGATATGGAGATGGTCACAAAAAAAGTACATTGAGTGATGCCGTTAAGTTTTTGAACATAGAAGACGAAGGCGGATTCCACAGAGCCTTGGAAGATGCAGAGTATACTGCAAAGGTATTTAAGGCAATGGATCCAGGAAGATACATTAAGAGACTTTCTATCGACACATATTATCCACCACGACTCAAAGAGGAAGAAATTTTTGTTAGGTTTGACGAGTACACGAAGCTTGTCACTCGAGAGTTTTTGACGAAGGAAGAAATGTTCGAGGATAAAGATGTGGAGCACATGGATTGCAACATATGTGACAAGAAACTTGAGAGAGTTATCGACTGGTTCTCGGATAACGGAAAAATGTACTACTGCCTGGGACGATGCAAGGAGCATGGTCTGGTGCGAGGCAAAATCAAAATTAAAAAATATGAAGAGGATAGCTTCTTCGCAATCAAGATTATGAAATCGACAGATGAGGAAGGAGCTATGCGAATTAAAGAAAGGCAAGAGTTGTTGAGAGAAAAAAGACGAGAGAGAAGACAACGCTCCAGCGAAAACAATCACGGAGGAGCTGCCTGGGATTCTGATGAATGGTTTAACGACGATGACTCAGATGACTAAAAAAAGAACTGCTGTATAGCAGTTCTTTTTTTGTAGTTTGTTTTCAATTTTGTATTTGTATTTGTTTTTGTTTTTTTGTATTTACTTTTAGTTTTGTTCTTCTGCTTTTTTGTATGATTCCATAATTGAATCAAGCTCATCGAGCAGACATTCAACTCTTCCATAAAAAGCATCGTTGTTGATCGGACTGTCGATTCTATCTCGTATAGCTGCTAGAACATCGATGATTCCGTTAAGTCTGTTTTTGCCGTTGCCGTTCATATATAGAAGTAGTCGACTTCTCTCGTTCTCCTGAGGAGTAAGTTTTCTCATGAAGATTTCTACATTAGGCTTCTCGCCGATGAATCTGTAAGTGATTGATGGAGAAGCGTGGTTGAAGAGATTCTGAAGATAATAAATATCGCCTGTTTCTCTGTAGTAATTGTATGCAAAAGTTTTTCTCATTGTCTGAGCACCGATTGAACTCAAGCCAACTTTGAGGCCAGCTTTTCTTAGAACTCTGTAAGCCTGTTCACGTGAAACAGGTTTGTCCTGTGTGGCATGTCCAGGAATGAGATAGTGAGATGCTGGCTTTCCTTTTGTGTAGTTATCGATTTCTTTTTGCAAGTATTTAGGAATCTTGAATGTAACTTTAGTTCCCTTTTTGCCGATTGATACATCGATTTCTTTTTTGCCGCGTACATCTTTATTTTTGAACGCAAGAATGTCTTGAAGCTGAAGGCCTGTACCGATGCCTAGTTCAAAAAGAATGTAGTACTTGTAGTCTACCTTTTTGAGTGCTTCCTTGAACTCCTGCTGAGTTTCCAAATCTTTGATAGGTGCAACCCAATTCATAATTTACCTCCCATAATTTAGTGTCTATATCTGTTTCGTTTTTCTTCTCTGATTCGATCAATCTTGCGTTTTCTCTTGACTAGCAATATTCCGATTATGATCAAAACAACTAGTGCGGCCAAAACAATTTTGAAAGCAAGTGACTTAACAATTTTTAGCCAAACACTAGGTTTGGAGTGGCTGCTAGATTGTTTTTGGTCGACTGCCTGTGTCTGGGCTGGCTTAGTCTGGGCAACTGCAGTTGTAGGTTGAGTGTTAACTGCCGCTGCAGCCTTGGCCTGTGTAGTTGGCTCTTCCTTAGGCTTGTACAATACTTGTGCAGAACCTACGTTGTGGCTGCCATATGAATAAGTAAGTGTTGCGAATGAATCAGCGTTGTTAGAAAAACTTGCCTTCATAGTCAAGTCGTTAAATGAAGCCTTCTTAGGAATTACAACGTGAGCGACTGGATCGATATAAAGTGAGCCGTCCTCGTCATCCTCATCATAAAATGGTGAGACAAAAATACTTTTCTTTTTATTAAACGCAGGATTGTTTTGCGCAATATTTACAGCCTTGTAATTTTTGAAACCGTAGTTGAGTAACGCTCTTGTATCTTTGTACACGTTGAACGTGTCAGACTTAAGAACAACAGAAATAATTGTAAGTCCGTTTCTCTTGGCTGCAGTTACAAGTGTGTTTCTGGCCTGGTCTGTAAAACCTGTTTTACCACCAATGATTCCCTCGTAATAATTGGCTGTTCCAGGATAAACCATCTTGTGTCTCTGATATGCGAAGAAACGTTTTTTACGTTTGTTATTTTTAGGAATTGTGTAAGCTGTTGTGTTGATAATGTCGCGGAATGTTGGATACTTAAGTGCCTGTCTCATTATCATAGCCATGTCATATGCTGTAACGTAATGCTTCTCGTTGTGAAGACCATTAGCGTTTTTGAACTGAGTGTTTTTGGCGCCAGCTTCCTTAGCTCGCTGAGTCATCATCTCTGCGAACTTGGCCTCGGAGCCTGCAACATATTCTGCAAGAGCAGACGCACACTCGTTACCGGACTGAAGCATCAATCCATATAGTGCATCTTTGACAGTCATTTTCTCACCAACAACTGCGCCGATGTTGGCAGCACCGTCTTTGATGCATGCAAGTGAGTGCTTAGAGTATGTCAAAGTGTCATTGAGATTTCCTTTTTCGATTGTAAGAAGAGCAGTCATTATTTTTGTGATACTAGCAGGGTATCTCTTAGTGTGTTCCTTGCTAGCATAAAGGACTGTTCCTGTGTCTGCGTCGATTACAATAGATGACTTGGCAACAGTGTTAACCTTAGAAGAAGGCCATGACTTAGTTGCCGCAAAACTTGTGCCGCAATCTAGGCACAAACTTAAGCATAGTACACTGAGTATAATCGCAATAATATTTGTTTTTCTAATCATACGTACCTCTTTTTTTGATTTTTTATAGTCAAAACAATTTTACTTAAAAATGTCACAAAATACAATACTAAAATCTCAAAAATAATAAATTACATTTAGGGTTAATATGTGCTATTTTGCGTCAATAAATTAATTAATATGTTGTAATTGTTCCGAATAAAATATAAAATGTATAGGACAAATATAATAATAAAAGAAGAAAGGTCAGTTTATGAGATTAAGAAACGTTCCAGGTTCAGACGAAACAATAGAGAATAGCAACAAGGCTTATACTAATCCGGAGGATTACAAGGGCAGTTGGAAAAATGTTTTTGGCAACGACAACGAGATTCATATTGAAATAGGAATGGGTAAGGGTCAGTTTTTGACACAAATGGCGGAACGCAATCCTAACATTAATTATATAGGAATAGAAAAATATTCTAGTGTTCTTGTAAGAGCGCTTGAAAAGCTAGAGGATAACGAGCTAGATAATATTAGATTTATTAGAATGGATGCAGAAAACATCGAAAATGTTTTTGAGCAGGGCGAGGTTGATAAGATTTACCTTAACTTCTCAGACCCATGGCCCAAGGATAGACATGCCAAAAGAAGACTTACATCTCACAGATTTTTGGATCGATACAACAACGTGTTGAAAAAAGATGGTGTTGTTGAGTTTAAGACAGATAACGATTTGCTTTTTGAGTTTTCGCTAGAGCAGGCGCCTGAGGCGGGGTGGAATATTGACGCATTCACATGGGACTTGCACAACGACGCAGAACTTAACGAGGGCAATGTCATGACAGAGTACGAAACTAAGTTTTCTAGCATGGGCAACAAAATCCACAAAATGATTATAAGTAGATAAATAAAAAGCTTACGGAAATCCGTAAGCTTTTTTGCTGTGTTATTTCAGCTAATATTATTCTGATTTGGAATCAGTCTTCTTAGCTTTTTTTGCTTTACGTTTTTGCTCCTCTTCTTTAATGTCACTGTATGTTTTGAGAGAAGGCATTTCTATTTCTTTGTTATCTAGCTTCTTATTAACTGCATCTTCAATCAAACCAGAAATTGTAGCAACGACAGGAACACCTATAAGCATTCCGGGAACGCCGTAAACCCAACCGCCGAATGTGATTGCAAAAATAATCCACAAAGGTCTTAGGCCTGTTGAGTCACCGAGAATCTTAGGACCGATAACGTTACCATCAATCTGCATTAGAACGATAATGAATATTGCATAAACTAATGCACTCATTGGCGAGTAAATAAGTAGCAAGATAATACTTGGAACGGAACCGATGTATGAACCAAAATATGGGATCATGTTAGTAGCACCGATAAGAAGTGTTACTAGAGCCATTGTTTCGAAGAAACCATCTAGTCCGATAATGCCAAACAAGCACATTCCAAGTGCGTTGAGTATTGCCAAAACAACTGAGTCAACAACCTTACCACTGAAGAAACTTGAGAAGATTTTTAGAGCTTTGCGAATCATATAGCATAAATGCTCGGCTCTCTCTGTCTCAAATGTTGCATAAATAATACGCTTAACGCTTCGCTTCTGTAAATCTTTATCAACGATAATATATAGAGAAACGATGATAGCGATAACTACATTAATAACAACAGAAACAATACTCATACCTGTCAAAACAACTGTTTTGGAAATTGAAGAAATTGAACCTTTCAAGTATTCTACAATAGACTTGTCCGCGTTCTTGAGTGACTTCTCCAAAGCAGTCAAATCAATAGTAGGATGATTTTTGTTAAAGTCGTGAACGAATGAAAGAGCGGAATCTTTCCACTCAGGAATTAACTTGGTCAACTTACTAATGTTCTCGACAAGTTCTGGAATAACAATAGTAAGGGCAATTAAAACAACTAGAATAACTAAGATATAAGAAACAGAAATTGCCAATGTGTTGCTAAGCGTTTTGCTCTTTTTCACAAAGCGTCCGAATACCTTGACCTTGAACCAATTGACTAGTGGATTCATCAAAAACGCGATAAGAATACCAATGAAAAATGGTGCAAGAGTTGAAATCAAGCTGTTAAAAAATCGAGAAGTTGACTCCCAAAAAATAACAGTTTTGATAATCAAGGTGATAATAAAGCAAGTTATAATCGTGTAAAGCGAAATAGTAAAATATTTACTGCTTGGCCTAAACTTAATCTTTTTATCCATAATTACCTCCGATCAAATTACTACTATACTATAAGTATAAAGGCAAAAGGGTGGTCAAAACAAGAGAAAAAAATAAATGAAAAAAAGTGAAAAAACTTGTTGCAAAACATCACACTATAGTATATAATTAATACTGTTCCGCTGTGGACAACATGAATAAAAACGCACCTCTAGCTCAGTTGGAAGAGCACCTGACTCTTAATCAGGGTGTCCAGGGTTCGAGCCCCTGGAGGTGCACGCGGGTACCGTTTCGGGCATTAAATTGTCTGGGATGGTGCTTTTTACATTACAAGAAAAATGAGGCGAATTTGAAAAAGATAATGTTGGATTATTAAGTTAAACTTTCGCCTCAGAATTATAAAAAAAACGAGGCATTGCCTCGTTTTTTTATTTTCCACTTTTATGTGTGAATATAAACAATTTGCTAAATACATAGTTAAGTATAATAACAATAAAACTTACAGTAACTTTGGCTACCATTGCTTCGACGCCAAACAGTTTTTGGTCTAGTCCTATATTCACAAGGAATGGTACACCCAAAACCTCGAGAACACCTGTCAAAGCTCTAGCCGTAATAAAACTGATAAATTCTTTTAGGAAAATCTTGGCTTCCCATGACTTACTCTCAAAAACAAAAATCTTGTTTGTGAAAAAAGCGAATATTACCGAAACTATAACGGCTATGATAGTAGTGATTGTAATACCTAAACTTTTATTGCCTACAAGAGCAATCATGTGATTAACGACAAGTGCATGAACCGCCCAGTTGACGATTGTAGCCAAAACACCCATGATGCCGTACATAATAAACTCTTTGCTAAAAACTAGTCTAATTAATTTTTTAAAAAATCCTTGTTGTTCCATTATATGACCCTATCCGATTATCTGTTCTGTGAAAAATATGCTGATAGAGAATTGTTAGTGCTATCACTTCTCATAATTCTCAAAGTAGCCTTTTTAGTTTTCCACCAGTAATCTAGACAACCATTATCGTACTTACGGTCATAAGTTGTTTTGCCAAATACTTGAGAAGCATTTTCCACAGCTTTGTTTACAGCGTCAGGAGCCTGCTTACCATACTGAACTCTTAACTCAATCAAACGTTTCTTGAAAAATACATAAGTTAGCATACATGAAGGATCTTTAACATTAGGCTTAACACCCCAGAAGTTCTTAACTTTCTTGCTGTCGAACTTGTAACTTACATAAGTATAACCATCCTGTGAGCTAGCTTCGCTATATTTATTCAAAGTATCTTTTTGCTTTTTCTCATTAGCAATAACATCCTTATACTTAGCACCAAACTTAACGTCTCTAACAGAAAGTTTTTTCTTACTCAAAGCGTCCATGCTTCCGTGCTCTTCCAAAACTTTAATCTGCTTAGGTGTCTGCTTAACCTGTCCTGACTGAGTAGAGTTGTTAGACTTGTCTCCGCTATTAGCCAAAATAGCAGCAACTATCAAAGCAACTACAATAAAACCTGTTACAATTGCTATTAATTTTGTGTTTTTATTCATAGTAACCTCCCATATATAACTATTTGAAATTTTAGCACAAATAATAATAAATATAAAGGAAGATATTGAGGTTTTTGCGTTCAAAAAAATATTATAATTTGTTAGAATTAAATAAGCTTATTATACAAAAAGATAAGGGGTAATTATGAAAAACGCATGGTTAATTGTAAACGGATATCTTAACAGTCCTAAGTTCGACGAAATATATAACTGGCTGGTGAAGGCGGCTGGCGACAAGGACATTCAACTGAAGATTTTGCCAGGGGATAGAGTTGCATCTATTCTGCAGATTAACAGCGGGCAAATGGATTGGCGAGTTAGACCAGACTTTGTGCTTTTTTGGGACAAGGATACAGTGCTTGCCAGAGCGCTCGAGCAGGAGGGCTTCAGAGTTTACAACAGCGCTAGGGCTATCGAGATATGTGACGACAAGGCCAAGACATTCGTGGAACTGAAAAACACAGACATCCCTATGCCACGAACTTACAGTGCGCCAATGTGTTTTGAGAGAAAATATCCGGACTACTCCTTCTTGATGCAGGCGGCCAAGTACTTGGAGTATCCTATGATCATCAAGGCGTGCAAAGGTTCGTTCGGTGTGCAGGTTTATCTGGCGGATGATTTGGAGGGAGCCAAAACAATTATAGAAAAACTTCAACCAGGCGAGTTCATTATGCAGGAGCTAGTTGAAGCAAGTAAAGGGAAAAGTGCTCGCATCCAAGTTGTTGGAGGTGAGATTGTATGCTCTATGAAACTAACTAACGGACAGGACTTCGTGTCCAACGTGACAAGCGGTGGAACAATGGAGGAGTACAGCCCTACTGAAGAGGAACAAGCAATTGCACTTAAGGCTACGAAGGCACTTGGACTTGATTTTGCCGGGGTTGACATAATATGGGACGCGGACGGCAAGCCGCTGCTCTGTGAAGTTAATTCTAATGCGCATTTCAAAAATATTTTTGACTGCACCGGAGTGAACGTGGCAGAAAAAATAATAGACTACATTATCGCTGATGCGAAATAATAGATTACTTTATCGCTAATTAAAAAACAGCAGACTACATTATCGCTGATAGGAACAAATAATGACAAACGATACGTTAAAAGGAATAATAATATACGAAAAGTCTGACGCGGAAAAAAACGATTTTTTTATTCGCAAGCTTACTGAGGAAATGTCTGACTTGGGAATTTATCTCGAACTTAAACTTAGAAGTGAGGTTGATGGCAGTGAGACGACAGACTTTGTTGTGAATAGAAGCAGAGACTACAAGTTGTCCCAGCTTTATGAGCAAAGAAGCATAAGAGTTTTCAACAACTCTATCATCACTGAGCTGGGCAACGACAAGAGTAAGGCTCAGCAATATTTTGAATCAAAAGTTTCTATGATGCCACTGACTGACGGTTATCCGGCTGTTGTCAAAACTGTGGATGGCCACGGTGGCAGCGAAGTGTTTTTGGTCAAGTCAGAGGCGGAGGAAAAAGAAGCGCTAGCTAATGTGACGCATTCTTCTAACAAGCATTTCATACGCCAGGAAGTTGCGACTGACTTGGGCGTGGACAAGAGAGTTTATGTTATAGGTAACAAAATAGTGGCAGCTGTACTTAGAACATCGGATGACTTTAGGAGCAACTTTAGTCTGGGCGGTCAGGCCAAGCTCAGCGAAGTGACTGACCAGGAGCAAAAAATGATTGGCAGTTTGCTCGATGGAATTTATGCTGATTATGTTGGGCTTGATCTAATATACAACATGGGTCAGCCTGTGTTTAATGAAATGGAAGATGCAGTTGGTGCGAGAATGCTTTATAATAGTAGTAGCGTAGACATTATAAAAATGTTCGCTGAGCATATTGCAAAAACAATGCATTAATATAAGAAGTTCAAGTTGTCAGACAGAAGGAATTATATGAACAATTTACAAAAATTTTTTGGACATTTGCATACGATAAATAAACATAGATTTTTGGTGGCTAAGCACTGCGCTAAGGCAGGAATTTTGGGTCAAGGTCTGCGACATGATTTGTCTAAGTATTCGCCAACTGAGTTTTGGCCGGGGGTCAAATATTTCGTGGGAGATCGAAGTCCCAACGAGGGAGAGCGAATCGACCTGGGATGCTCATATGCGTGGATTCACCACAAGGGACGCAACAAGCATCATTACGAATATTGGATAGATATCAACATGGAAACTAAGTCATACGAGTCAGTTGATATGCCATACAATTATGTTGTTGAGATGTTTTGTGATCGAATGGCGGCCAGCAAGGTGTATCGCAAGAAGGCGTACAAGGACGATGATGCACTGAAATATTTTATGCGCGGTGGCGCCAGATTCAAGATGCACCCTAACACAAGCGCCAACTTACAGATGCTGCTTGAGATACTAGCAGAGCATGGCGAAAAAACTGCTTTTGCTTACGCCAAAAAAGAAATAAAAAAATATAAAAAAGCAAAGAAAAATAAATAGAAGAAAAGGAGAATAGCTATGAAAGACGATTGTATTTTTTGCAAACTAGCCAATGGTGTTTTTGACACAAATACTCTATATGAGGATGATGACTTTAGAGTTATCTTTGATGCGGCACCAGCCACAGTGGGACATGTTCTAATATTACCTAAAGAGCATTACGCTAATGTGTTCGAGATGCCAGAGGAGCTTATCGGTAAGGCTTACAAGTTGGCACAAAATGTTGCCAAGGTTCTTGATGAGATAACTGATTGCGAGGGAATCAACATTCTTCAGAACAACGGCGAGATGGCTGGACAGACTATCTTCCATTTCCACATTCACGTTATTCCAAGATATAACAAGAGCGATATGCTTATGTGGAAAACACAGGAACCGGACCAGGAAGCAATTGATTCTATTATCAACAAGGCTCAGGAATTGTTCTAGACAATTATTATAAGAAAACAAAAAACGCATATACTTCTTAGTGATTGTTAGTCACTGTGAAGTGTATGCGTTTTTTTATTTTAGTAATTGATCCACATTGCTGGACGAATGTTGATGTATGGATTGTCTACTTCGTAGCCGTTGTCCATAACCTGTCCAAATGAAACATATTTGGCTCTGTTAGGAGCACTACCTGATTCTATCAACCAGTAGTCTCTTCTAAAAGCAGTAAGTAGTTCTTCGTACTTTTCAGCCTGCTTACTGTTTAGGAAGAACAACTTATCTGTTGTTCTGTACCCCTTAATGGCTTTGTTAGCCTTAGCTCTAATCTTAGTGTCCATAATATGTTTTTGCATTTCATTAGTGAAAATTGAATTCATATATATTGGACCATTGATGTAACCTCTAATAGTAGAAGTTTTCCATGTAACGTTTGCGTTAGTTGAGTTGTATGAAAAACCTGCAAGAGGTTTTGTTCTGACAAGCATTGCTTTGTGCTTATATTTTTCGACTATTATCCAATGAGCCTCGCCGAACAAAACATCGTGACCTTTGTCAGTGTGCTTGATGAATTCGATTTCGGCATCAGTCAAAAGCTTGTTTGTGTCTTTGTAATCCAGTGTTTTTCTAAATGAGTTAATTGCTGTCCAATATTTCTTTTTGTTGTACTTCTTAGCATCATATTTGCTCTTGGCAAAAAGATACTGCTGCTTAACTCTAAGCTCTGGAGCATCTTTGTAGTCCTTAAGGTTATCTAACATCTTGTATGCCTTCTCGTGGTTGCCGATTGCACCGTAGAAGTTGGCTTTGAGATAACGACCGTTCTCAGAAACTCTAGAATAGATGAGCCAAAAAACAGCAAGAAGTGCTACTACAACAACAATTGCTGTAAGGATCTTTCCAACTTTAGTTTTTTTCTTGTTGTCTAGAGGGTTAACTGGGTGTGGAGGAAGGTTATCCTTTTTGCCCTCAAACTGCTTAGTCATCTCTAGGCATTTTTGTGAAAGCTGTGCTGAATCCTTATAGTCTTCCAAGTCTTCAAAACGCTTAGAAGCTGTCTTGAGAATTTTGACCTTGTCAGAATTTTTTACAAGACATTCTGTAGAATTCATAAGCTTAACGGCTTTGTCATATAAGTCGTTAGTATCTAATTTTTTTGCCATAATTTTTACCTCGTATTCGTAGAAACTTGTGAGTAATTGTTATTAGTCAGTAGCAAGTTTCTTGATTAGATTGATTATGTTGTCGACGCCACCGGCAACAGAAGACTGTGACATGGCATCGATATATTTAGCCTTGTTAGAGTATACATCATTTACAGTTTTTATCAAGTCCTCGTACGTAGCAGTGTCTTCGTCCAAAACTTCACTAAAGCCCTGCTTCTTGAATGACTTGGCATTGAGGATTTGGTCTCCGCGGCTAGCGTTAGCAGATAGTGGAATCAAAACATTAGGCTTGCACAAAGCAGCAATTTCAAAAATTGAGTTAGCGCCTGCGCGAGAAATGATTAGATCCGCCATAGCGAAAAAGTCTTTCATCTCATCTTTAATATATTCGAACTGCTTGTAGCCCTCAAGGTTAGTGAGTGACTCGTCAAGCTTTCCTGTTCCACATAAGTGAGCTACGTCGAATGTCTCTAGCAATGTAGGAAGTGCTTCGCGAACTAACTTGTTAACATTAGATGCGCCCAAGCTACCACCTGTAACCATAATAATAGGTTTGTCTCCAGTGAAGCCACATAGCTTTTTGGCAACCTCAGGGTCACCAGTAAACAATTCCTTTCTTATAGGTGAGCCAGTGAACTCAGCCTTAGAACCAAGGTGAGCAGCAGTTTCTGGGAATGTGTGACATACCTTAGTTGCTCTCTTGATTGCTAGTCTGTTGGCTAGACCTGGAGTCATGTCTGACTCGTGAATAATAACAGGAATGTTATATTTGCTTGCTGCATACACAACAGGAACTGTTACAAAACCGCCCTTGGAAAAAACAATATTAGGGCGATATTTTTTTATGATCTTTTTGGCCTGGAAGTAACCTCTTAGAACTCTGAATGGATCTGTGAAGTTTTTGAAACTGAAATATCTTCTAAGCTTGCCTGATGATATCCCCTCGTAATCCAAACCTGCTTCCATAACAAGCTCTTTTTCCATACCTTTAGAAGAGCCGATGTATTTAATGTCAAATCCAGCTTCCTTAAGGTCTCCAACTAGAGCGATGTTAGGTGTAACGTGGCCGGCAGTACCGCCGCCAGTCAAAACTATTTTTTTGTTTGTTGTTGTCATAAGCTTAACCTCTTCAATTGAATGGACGTTAGTCCCCAAATAGTTCTATATATTATATAAGGCAGGACATAACGTCACTGCCTTATATATTGTATTAAATTATTGTACATATTAAAAGTAATAAATTATTTTTGAGCTGCCTCATACTCTGCTGCCTGCTTCTTAAGCTTTTTGTAACTCTTGCCTGCAAGTGTATCGTTAAGTAGCTGATGAGCATGCTCGATTGAGTCAACATCCTGCATAACTACAGACTTAGATAGACCGTTCCACGTAAGAACCTGTCTTGAAGGATCGCCGATAACGCCAAATGAAACAATCTGCCATCCGCCAGAAACCTTTCTCTGAAGGTCAACTAGTGAAGAAATGTCCATGTCTGTGTCGTAGCATTCTGAAACTGCATTAACTACACCGTTGTATCTGAACAATACTGAAGGTGAAAGAATCTTTTTGGACATAGCGTTGATAACCTTAACCTGGTTTTTGTTACGCTGCATATCTCCGTTAGAGAATGAGTGACGCTCTCTTGCAAATGTAAGTGCTGTTGCGCCGTCCATTTCCATATCACCTTTTTTGTACTTGTATTTTTTACGCTTGCCTGTGTCCTTGTCGCCATATGATGCATAAGTCTTAGTTGAGAATGACTCGTCAACGTGAACGTTAATGCCACCTAGCTCATCGATAACCTTGGCAAAACCAGTAAAGTTGATTTCGGCGAAGTGGTAATGCTTCTTATCTATATTGAAATTAAATGTACTCTTAAGTGAATCCATAATAGCCTGACGACCTAGACCCCAGTGATGTACGTCGCCACCGTAGTTCCACTCAGTAGCGTTGAGCTCATTGTTGTTAGCGTCGTATGCCTTACCATTACCATACATTCCGATATGTGTAAGTTTATCCATTGAGCCAGGAGCAACATCCTTAGCAACAATAGGAATGTAGTAATCTCTAGGAACAGAAACCATCATAACTGTATGCTTCTTAGGATTAACTGCTGCTATTATGTTTGTATCTGATCTTGAGTTAGTTTTATCAGAATCTAGTGCACCGAATGTGTCGCTAGCGGATACAAAAACAACAAAAGGAGATTCGTCTACTTTGTTACCGCTCATTGGTGACCATGGACCTAGCAAGTAAATACCAAGACCTGCCAAGAGCGAAATGAGAATAGATATTACCTTGCCCGCTCTCTTAACACCAAGCTTGCCCTTGATCTCCATTATTAGAGTTAATAATAGGAAGAAAGCGAGAATGCCAATGCCGCCATACAAATACTCTGGAGTAATGAAGGCGAACTTCTTAGTCATAACTGTATAGACCAGATAGCCTGATAACGCTGCCTGAATCAAAACAAGAATCAATCCAAGAATAGTGCTTCGTCTTAGTTTGCGTCGCATACCGCTGTCCCTACGATTTTTGGGTGGTTTTTTATTTGAATTAGAAGCGTTTGCTTCTGAAGAATATCCATAATAACCTTTTTGAATAGAATCAGAATTATATAAATTGTTCATATGGTCCTCCATACTAATGTCTTTTTAATAATTATACAATAAAATTAACACAAATTGATTAAAATATTGTTAGAAAATCGGTTATTAAACCGAAGTTGTCAACATTATAACACGGGCAGGATTGATTGACAAACAATATGCCCTCTGTTAAAATTTATTTAATATAAAAAGGGAGTTATTATGAGGAAATCAAGAGCTTTTAGGCGAATAGTTATTCTGATATTACTAGCTATAGTTGTAGCTTCACAAACTTTTATTTTTGCACATAGTTGGTTCGCAAGTTACAACTTGGGATTGAATAAGGTATTCTTCCTTAAGGGATACATTGTATTGTTTGGATTGTACGCGTTGATGTTCACAGTTTTCTGTAATGTGTACGGCGCATTCAAGCTAGGAAGTTTGCAGTATTCCAATATAGTATTTTCACAGATATTAGCTATTTTGTTTACTAATGCTCTTATTTATTTGCAGACATCATTGCTTTCATATCGAATGGTCAATGTAGTTCCTATTATCGGAATGTCATTCCTCAATGTAATTGTGTGTGTAGTTTGGTGCTTTTTTGCACTAATCGTATATAGATGGCTCTATCCACCTCGCGAGTTACTTCTTATATATAGTGACCGTGACCCGGATAACCTAGTTCAAAAAATTGCGACAAGAGAAGACAAGTATTTAATTAAAGAATCTATTCATTGTGATACAAGCAACGACAATCTAAGAGCTGCCATAAGACGACACAATGCAGTTCTTCTTTGCGACATTCCTAGTGGACGTCGTAACAAGATTGTTAAGTATTGTTATATGCACGATAAGAGAACTTACATCACACCTAAGTTATCTGACTTGATTATTATCGGTGCTAACCAAAACACATTGTTCGACTCACCACTTCTTGTGACAAAAATCAAAGGTCTTAAGTGGGAGCAGGCAGCGGTTAAGAGATTGATCGATATTGTTATTTCATTAATTCTTTGCGTGCCGGCTGTACTTATTACGGTAGTAGTTGCTATCGGCAATTTGATTTGGGACAGAGGACCTATTTTTTACACACAGCCAAGACTTACTAGAAACGGCAAGAAGTTTAACATTATTAAGTTCAGAAGTATGAAGGTTGACTCTGAGACAGAAGGCGCTAGACTAGCAGCCAAGGACGACGATAGAATCACAAAGGTTGGAAAAGTGCTTAGAGCAACTCACTTAGACGAGTTACCACAGGTGTTCAACATTCTTATTGGTCAGATGTCTGTTGTTGGACCAAGACCTGAGAGACCTGAGATTGCACACGAGTATCTCAAAGAAATACCTGAGTTCAACTATCGACTCAAAGTTAAAGCTGGTCTTACTGGTTTTGCACAAGTTTATGGCAAGTACAACACAACACCATACGACAAACTCAAACTTGATTTGTTCTACATTCAGAACTATACTGTGTGGAGAGATATTCAGCTTATTCTTATGACATTTAAGATTATGTTTATCAAGGAAAACACAGAAGGTGTAGAGAAAGATCAGAAAACAGCTATAATAGAAAAGAAAGACAAGTAAAAATTAAAGGTGAAACAAATGACAGATTACTCAGTTTTGATGTCAGTTTACCATAAGGAAAAAGCAATAAATCTTAGTGAGGCTATTAATAGCATGCTTAGACAGACCGTTATGACTAACGATTTTGTTATAGTGTGCGATGGCCCCTTGAATAAAAGCCTGGATGACGTGATTGAAGATTTTGATAAGTCACATCCGGGCTTATTCAATATTGTACGCCTTGAAAAAAATGGTGGATTGGCTAATGCTCTTAACAAGGGTATGAAATATTGCAAAAACGAAATAATAGCCAGAATGGATAGCGACGATATTAGCGAAGCAAACAGAATGGCCAAGCAGCTTGAGGCGTTAGAGGAACAGCATGCTGACATTGTGGGAAGTTATGTTGTAGAATTTAATGGAACGCTCAGCAACAAAGGCGGCAAGCGAATCGTTCCAGTAGAGGACGAGGACATAAAGGCTTTTGCCAAAAAGCGCAATCCGTTCAATCATCCATCAGTTGTATTCAAAAAGAACAAGGTAGAAGCAGCAGGTGGATATCCACGCTATGATTATTTTGAGGATTATGCATTGTGGGTAACGATGCTTAGCCAAGGAGACAAAGGATACAACGTTGGAGAAGTTCTCGTTAACATGAGAGCCGGCGATGAACTTTATAATAGACGTGGCGGACTGGGCTATGTCAAATGCATTGTAAGATTCAACAAGTATATGAAAGAGCTAGGCTACATTACTACTAAGCAGTTTTTGACTCAATCTGCTGCTAGGTCTATAGTAAGTATTATGCCTAACTTCGTTAGAAAGTTTTTATATAAGAAGAAACTACGAGGATAATAATGAACAAAGAGTTACTAAAAGTTTTTTTCAAGCCACTAACGTGGTGGAATAAAATCAGCAAAAAAAATGATAATCTAATCTTTTTTTATACTAATCTAGGATTCAGGGATAATGTGAAAGCTCTATACGATTATATGATCAAAGAAGAGTTTAATAAGGTCTACAGAATTGTAGTCAGTGCAGATGACTATGAACGTTATGCTGACACAGCCCCTAGAGGTGTTAAGTTCGTTAGCAACAAAGAGGGTATCAAGTATTTCCTAAAATGCAAATACGCTTTTTATTGTTTTGGCAAGTATCCGATTAAGCCTGCCAAGAGTCAGACAGTCGTGAATTTGTGGCACGGCACACCTATCAAGTGTCTTGGAAATCTAGAAGAGGGCAAAGAAGAAATAGACTATCATTATTTCACAAATGTTGTAACAGCATCGTCTATGTATATCCCGATTATGGCTGATATTTTTGGATGCGATGAAAGCGAAGTGGATGTTCTAGGCTATCCGAGAAACGATGCGCTGCTACAGCCGGACAAGGAATTGGATCAGGCTATTAGAAGGGGCTGCAACAAAATGTTTGCATGGCTTCCTACATATAGAGAATACGATGAGGATTTCTTTGTGCCGATTCTTAACAAGGATGACATGGAGGACTTGAATAGAATTCTCAAGTTCCATAACAATAGAATGATTATTAAACTCCATCCATTGCAGCAGGTGGACATCGCAGGAATCAATTATTCCAATATTGAAGTTATAACTGAGGACCAGTTATCTCAGGCGGGAATTACTGTGTATGATATTTTGCGCAATGCAGATGCACTTATAAGCGATTACTCATCTGTCTACTTTGACTATATGATTCTCAACAGACAGATTGGATTTACGATTACAGATATCGGCGAGTATGACAAAAAGAGAGGATTTATTTTTGACTATCCTACAGATTACATGCCGGGACCTACGCTAGACTGTAAGGAGGACTTCGTCAAGTTTATTAACGGAGTTGAATTCGGTGTAGATTCATACCGAAACAAGCGCTTCGAGGTTAACAATATCATGAACGATTATCAGGACGGTAACAGCGCCAAGCGTATTGTTCAGTATTATATCAAATAGCTGTATAGGAATTAGATATGAAAATAGTAAGAAATATTTTAAGAGCTATAATGCTCCTATACAAAAGAATATTATGTAAACTAGCCTTTGCGACAACATCTGTGGAATCAGAAACGGTTGTTTTTGAAAGTTTCCAGGGAAGAAGCTACGCTTGCAATCCGCGCGCAATTTTTGAGGAGTTGAGGGACGCCAAAAACAAGAACTACACTTTGATATGGTCGTTCAGGGACTCAAACAAAAAGGTGGAAGGTGCAAGCACAGTTAAATACGAAAGCTGGGGTTATTACAGAGCGCTAGGCAGAGCTAAATATTGGATTTTTAACTCCAATGTGAGACCATTTCTCAAGCCTAAGGCTGAGCAGATTTTTGTGCAGACATGGCATGGAACACCGCTCAAAAAAATTGGAATGGATGTACCGACAAGCCCGCTCAATTACAAAAACGAGGCACAAAAATTTTCATATATGATTTCCCCTTCTAAGTATTGTACAGAAAAGTTGATTTCTGCTTTTGGGCTGGATCAGCTGGGCAAAGAGGATATCGTGCTAGAGACAGGCTATGCGAGAAATGACGAATTGCAAAGTCGCACTGGGGACGTGGAACAAATCAAAAAGCAGCTAGGCATTCCAGCTGATAAAAAGGTGATATTATATGCACCGACATTCAGAGACAACAAGCACTCAGAGGTTGGCGGATATTCCAATGCTGATGGATTGGATTGGGATAAATTGAGAGAGCAAATTGGCGATGATTATGTTGTGCTTTTTAGAGCTCATTACTTTGTTGCTAAGCAGCTCAATGTAAGTAAGTATGAAGGGTTCGTTTTCAATGTTTCTTCATATGAGAATGTCAACGAGTTATACATAGCAAGTGATATTCTTGTCACAGATTATTCGTCGGTATTTTTTGACTATGCTAATCTGCATCGACCTATTTATTTTTATATGTACGACTCAGATGATTACAAAACTAATGCGCGAGATTTTTATATTGGCGAGGAAGAGCTGCCGGGACCTGTTGCTAGGACGCAAGATGAATTGGTCCAAATGATAAATAATGGCAATAAAGAATGGCAAGATAAGTATGATGCATTTAATGCCAAGTTCAATTACTTGGACAATGGACATTGTGCACGGACAATAATTGAGAGAATAGGACTTTAATGAAAAAGCTACCGTTGTTACGCGGTAGCTTTGTTTTTGTTTGTAAATATGTTTTTGATTGCAAATATGTTTTTGTTTGCAAATATGTTTTTGATTATAAGTTTGCTTTGTTTTTGATTAGTTCTACAACCTTGGCTGACGCCTGTCCGTCATCTAGCGGATTGTACTTGTTGTGGAACTTGGTGTATTTTTCCTTCCACTGTGATTCGTCATAGTTGAGTATGGCATCGATTAGATCGTCGTTAGTTAGAACGATTGGACCAGGTGCCTCTTCTTTGAAGTCAAAGTAGAAGCCGCGAAGGTCATTCATATATTCTTCCAAGTCGTATGTGAAGAATACAAGCGGTCTGTTGAGAACGCTATAATCGAACATTACAGATGAGTAGTCAGTTATGAGCATATCCGAAACAAGATAAAGATTAGCAATATCATATTCTTCGCCGTACTGATAAACGAAGCCTTCGTACTTACTCCAGTCAACAGAATCTTTGATGAGGTAATGATACTTAACGATCATAACGTACTCATCTTCAAGTGCATCGCGCAATGCATCGAAGTCTACCTGGTTGGCAAACTTGTATTCGCCCTGCTTATAAAACTGATTGTCTCTCCATGTTGGAGCGTAAAGAATTATTTTTTTGTTGAGTGGCAATCCCATCTGACGCTTGAGAGAATAGATGTCGCTCGGCGTTGTGTTGATCAACTTGTCGTTGCGAGGAT
Organism: uncultured Lachnospiraceae bacterium; assembly: GCA_902774125.1. Classification (GTDB taxonomy): domain Bacteria; phylum Bacillota; class Clostridia; order Lachnospirales; family Lachnospiraceae; genus Eubacterium_G. The sequence goes on along the minus strand of CACYHD010000005.1, from coordinate 7,120 downwards.
AACCGATTTCCAAAAACTCGCCATCGTAGGCAAAACATCTTCGGAAAGTCTCTGTAGAAAATGGGTTTTGTGAAATGAAGTAGTCCCACATTGAGGAACTCTTCTTAAAGTTTTTGTGGTAAGTTTTGATGTCGTTGCTACCACCCATGTCTAATGTCTTCATATCCAAGGCAAGCTTCTTAAGAGGAGTGCCGTGCCATGTTTGGATGTATGTTGTTTTTTTGTTTTTGTACAAGTACTTAGGAAGTCTGCTGTCAGAAACGATAAAAGCAGCAGACGAAAAAAGTTTATAAAACTGAAAAGTCTTGTACTTACATATATTGAACTTGCCAGGAATAATATCCTTGTTAATTGTTGAAGGGTCCTTGGCTATCCAGTAAATGTCGAACTTCTCGTCCAAGCCCTCCGCAACCATTTGCTCGTAAATGTATCGAGGGTTGCCGGTGTAGTTCCTGAAAAGACTGCTCTCGAACAAAACGACCTTGGGATTGAATCTAAAAAATCTACATAGCTGTTTGACAAAAAAAGCCAAAACCTTCATTATTTTTCCTTTGATAACTGCCATAGTAATACTCCAATGTACTTAAAAATATATGTTTATCGATATGCACGGAACGATAATAGTTCCACGTGACATATTCGGTATTATTTTATCATAATTTGGTTTCGTTGACTATTCAGATTAGAATATACTATAATAAAGAAAGGTATGTGCCGAATGACGCATGCTATAAAAAAGAAAGGAATAATCCGGTGCGAGCTTGCATTGGATTATAAGAGAATTGAAATGAAGAAAGTAATTACTTATGGAACTTTTGATATGCTACATTACGGACACATCAATTTGCTAAGAAGAGCTAAGGCTCTCGGCGACTATTTGATCGTAGTAATGTCAACAGACGAATTCAACTGGAACGAAAAACAGAAGAAGTGTTACTTCACTTATGAAGAGAGAAAAGCTGTTTTGGAAGCAATCAAGTACGTTGATGAAGTTTTGCCAGAAGAGAACTGGGATCAAAAAATAAGTGATGTAGTTGATAATGATGTAGACGTTTTTGTAATGGGCAACGACTGGGAAGGTAAGTTCGACTTTTTGAAGGATTACTGCGAGGTTGTTTACTTGCCTAGAACAGAAGGTATCTCAACAACTCAGATCAAGGAAGATCTTAACAAGAAATAAAAACTTGCAGCAGATTATTAACAGAGGTACTGCTAATCATTATTCGCATGAGGAGTTTATATGATAAGTATTATTGTGACTCACAAGAGAAACACTCACTATATTAAAGACTGTCTTGAGAGTATCGCAGAGCAAAACTATGATGATATAGAAACAATATTGGTTCTAGACCACACAGAGGATGATCTAACTGATCTGATCAACAGTGTGAAGGACTCAATTAATCTTAAGCTTTATCAGCTTGAAGATGCAGAAGGTGTAAGTGCAGCAAGAAACCTTGGACTTAGCAAGGCGGGCGGCGAGTATGTTATGTTTTTGGATAACGATGACTACCTAACACCTGATTATCTTGCTTCAATGATGGAGAAGTTTGATGAGAAAACAGATATGGTTTATTCTCAGTTCAGACATACATGGTTCCAGAAGAGTGCGTTCAACAAGGCGCAGCAGGAGCAGGAAGAAAACGAAGACGAAATCGAAGAGACTATTTCTCAGTACAACTTTGACGATGTGCGAGAGTATATGTTTTTCAAATACAAGAGATTGGAAAAGCTATCTGTACTAGGAGCAATTTATCGCAAGTCTCTGTTCATCGAGCATAACATTAGCTTTAACAACGAGCAGTTTTATTTTGCAGATGCCAAAGTTTTGGTCGGACTTTTGACTAAGATCAGAGCGGCCAAGTCATGCGCAGAGGCGATTTATGTTAAGAGAAGTCACAACGACAAAAACGAAAATCCTTCTCTCAACCAGATAGCCAAAGAGATAACAATGCCTAACTATTTTGTCGCTTATGACAACGCAATGATTGCGGCCAAGGGCGACAAGGAGCTTAAGGATCATCTCAATGTAATTCTCGGTAAGTTCATTGTTAAGCCATTCCTACGCAAGATTAGAAATCCTAAGGAAGAGTGGAATGACGTATGGCCTAACGAATATTATCAGGGAATAAGTGTGAGAGCCAAGGAAATAAATATGAAGGCTATCACACACAAGAACTTTAACCGTCTTGAAAAAAATATGATTAAGGCTTGCGGCCTTGGTGATATCGACTATACATATAAGAAGGGTATTAAAGTTTTATTCAGAAGAAAATGGAAGAAGATGCTTACTAATAGAAGAGTCTTCAACAAGACTATTACTATTTATGTTTTCTCCAGATTCAAGACAAGAAATGACTGGATTGTTTTTGAAAGTTTTATGGGAAGAAACTGCTCCGGTCAGCCTAAGTATATTTACAAGTACTTGCAGGAGAATTATCCTAACAAGTTCAAATGTATATGGGTTGTTGATAGACGAGGCGTTAAGATTCCAGGCAAGCATGTAACTTGCAAGCGTTTCGGAATAAGATATTACTACTATATGAATAGAAGTAAATATTGGGTTAACAATATGAGACAGCCACTTAGTGTTCCTAGACGTGAAGAGACAATCATGCTAGCAACATGGCACGGAACTCCGCTTAAGAGACTTGTTTTTGACATGGATGATGTGCATTCAGCTAATCCGGAATACAAAAACATTGTTTTCAAGCAAACAAGAGAATGGGATTATCTACTTTCTGACAATCCGTTTTCTACTGAAAAGTTCCAGAGCTGTTTTAGATTCGAAAAAGAAAAAATATTGGAGGCAGGTTATCCTGCTAACGATCCACTATATAGTCCTAACAAGGAAGAGGAGGCTATCGCGATTAAGAAGAAGCTTGGCATTCCTCTAGACAAGAAGGTTATACTTTATGCTCCAACTTGGAGAGATGACAACTTCTACGAGGCTGGTCAGTATGGCTTTGACTTGGCGCTGGATCTAGATAGATTGAAAAAAGAGTTTGGCGACGAGTACGTTGTGTTGTTGAGACTTCACTACTTCGTTGTAGAAAAGATGGATCTAGATAAGTACGGCGACTTTACAATTAACGGTTGTACTTATGATGATATTACAGATTTGTATTTGGTTTCGGATATTTTGATTACAGATTACTCATCAGTATTTTTTGACTATGCTAATCTGGAGAGACCAATTCTTTATTACGCATACGATATAGAAAAATATCGCGATGTGCTTAGAGGCTTCTATCTTGATATGGAAAAGGATCTTCCTGGTCCTATACTTCTAACTAACGATGACGTAGTTGAAGCTATTAAAAACATTGATCAGATTGAGGCAGATTACAAAGAGCGTTACCAGCAGTTCTACGACACATATTGTTGCATAGATGACGGTCATGCGGCTCAAAGAGTTGTAGAGGAAGTATTTGCGGATGCGCTATAAATCTATTGACATTGTAAACTAATAATATATAATTTTAATGGCGTAATAATAGTTTTTGCGCAGGACAATTACGTGACAGGCGTTAAATATAGTTACGTGACAGGCGTCTTCAGAAAAGATGATAGCCTGGTCTAAGACCTATGTGTATAGCGCGGAGGTGTTATGAAAAAATATTGGGACGGCTTCTTGAGATATAGATATCTCTTAAGGGAGCTTGTTATAAAAGGTATCAAACTAAAATACAGAAGATCTTACTTGGGTCTTGTATGGACATTACTAGAACCACTTTTAACTACATTAGTATTGTGGTTCGTGTTCGGTAGTTTGTTGGGAAGAGGCGGAGCCCTTTATCCTGTTTATATCTTGAGTGGTAGACTTATATACAGCTGCTTCTCAAGTTCAACAAAGATAGCGATGAGATCTATTCGATCTAACCAGGCGATGATCAAAAAGGTATACGTACCTAAGTACTTGTATCCATTGTCTAGTGTTTTGTACAACTACATTTTGTTTTTGCTATCGCTAATCATATTGGCTTTGACTTCAATTGTTTTGGGAGTACACTTTACATGGCATATTATTGAAGTGTTTATTCCGTTGATTATTTTGTTCGTGATGAGCATAGCAGCGGGATTGATACTATCAACAGTTTGTGTATTCTTTAGAGACCTAGAATATTTGTGGGATGTAATGCTAATGCTTATTATGTACTGTTCGGCTATCTTCTATTATATAGATGGTATCGGTCAGGCAAGAAGCTTAATTATGATTAACCCATTGTATTGCATTATTAGTAACTTCAGATGTGCACTAATGGAGCAGGGGTCAATCTTTACTCATTACAGCTACGGCATTTCTAACTTAACTATGATGCTATATTCTATGGTATTTAGTGTTGTTGCATTAGCTTTTGGTATTTTTATATTCAAAAAGAACCAGGATAAGTTCATATTGCATATCTAGGAGGAAAGATGGCTAACAAAGTTTTAAAAGTTAAGGATGTTAGTATTCTTTTTAACTTGAGCAAAGAGAATGTTGATAACCTTAAGGAGTTATTAATCAAAAAAATCAAGGGTCAAAAAATCAGATTCAATGAGTTTTGGGCTCTTAAAAATATTAATTTTGAACTAGAAAAAGGTGACAGATTGGGCATACTCGGTCTCAACGGCGCGGGTAAGTCTACATTGCTCAAAATTATTGCGGGCGTGTACAAGCCTACAACAGGATCTGTTACTCGTAACGGGCACATGGCACCTATGATCGAGCTGGGAGCTGGTTTTGATCCTAACTACACAGGTAGAGAAAACATCTATCTTTACGGTTCAGTGCTTGGTTTTTCTAGAGAGTTTCTTGAGTCTAAGTACGAAGAAATTCTTGAGTTTTCTGAGTTGGGAGATTTTATTGATGTTCCTATTAAGAATTACTCTTCGGGTATGAAGGCCAGACTTGGTTTTTCTATTGCAACTGTAGTAGAGCCAGAAATTCTAATTCTTGATGAGGTGTTGTCAGTTGGTGATGCCAAGTTCAGAAAGAAGTGTGAGAAGAAGATGAAGGGAATGTTCGACCACGGCGTTACTGTTCTTTTTGTCTCACATAGTTTGGAACAGGTTAAGAGATTGTGTAACAAAGCGATTCTTCTAGAGCACGGTGAGATTATCGCTCAGGGTGATATCGGCGAAGTGGCAGAAGTATACGACGCAATGTTAAATGAATAGTGAGGTATAGAGATGACAAAAGAAGGAATCAGACATGCTAATGTTGGAACTTGCTCAAGAGCAGTGAGATTCGATATAGTTGATGACAAAGTAACAAATGTTAAGTTCGAAGGTGGATGTCACGGAAATACTCAGGGTGTTGCTGCACTTGTTGAGGGAATGGACGTGCATGAAGCTATCAAGCGAATGAAAAATATTGATTGCCAGGGCAGAGGAACATCTTGTCCAGACCAGCTAGCCAAAGGACTAGAGGAAGCAATCAGCGAATAATTATAGTAATTAATGGAAATCTATTAGATGAAAAATCAAGTTAGTTATTCCATACTAATAAATCAATTTAATCATAAACATGGAGGAAAAAGAGATGAGTAAAGTAAGTTTTGATTATTCTAAGGCAGCAAGCTTTGTTTCAGAAGATGATATCAAAGCAATTATGCCAAAAGCTGAAGAAGCTAAGAAGACATTGGTAGAAGGAACAGGAGAAGGCAATGACTTTCTTGGTTGGGTAGACCTTCCAGTTGACTACGACAAGGAAGAGTTTGCTAGAATCAAAGAGGCAGCTGAAAAAATCAAAAACGATTCAGATGTTTTGGTTGTAATCGGTATCGGTGGTTCTTACCTTGGTGCTAGAGCAGCAATCGAGTTTTTGAGACATGATTTTTATAACAATGCTCCTAAGTCAATTAGAAAAACTCCAGAAATCTACTATGCAGGTAACAACATCAGTTCTTCATACCTAAACGCATTACTTGACGTTGTTGGTGATAGAGATTTCTCAGTTAATATTATTTCAAAGTCTGGTACAACAACAGAGCCAGCTATCGCTTTTAGAATTTTCAAAGACAAGCTTGAAAAGAAATATGGTAAGGAAGAAGCAGCTAAGAGAATTTATGCTACAACTGATGCTAACAAGGGTGCTCTTAAGGACCTAGCTACAGCAGAAGGTTATGAGAGCTTCGTAGTTCCTGATAACGTAGGTGGTAGATTCTCAGTTCTTACAGCAGTAGGTCTACTTCCAATCGCTGTTTCAGGTGCTGACATCGACAAGCTAATGGAAGGTGCACAGAGTGGTAGAGAGCTAGCACTTAACACACCATCTATGGAAAATGATGCTATGCTTTATGCAGCAGCAAGAAACGTAATGCTAGGCAAGGGTAAGTCAGTAGAAATCACAGCTAACTACGAGCCAAGCCTACACTATGTAGCTGAATGGTGGAAACAGCTTTACGGCGAGAGTGAAGGTAAAGATAGAAAGGGTATTTTCCCTGCAGCAGTTGATCTAACAACAGATCTTCATTCACTAGGACAGTTCATCCAGGACGGTTCAAGAATTATGTTCGAGACAGTTATCAACGTAGAAGAGCCACAGAGCTCAATCACAATCGGTGAAGATCCAGAAAACATTGATGGTCTTAACTACCTAGCTGGCAAGGACATGGACTTCGTTAACAAGTCAGCTATGAAGGGTACAATTCTAGCTCACACAGACGGTGATGTTGCTAACTTCATGATTAACATTCCTGCACAGGATGAATTCAGTCTAGGACAGTTATTCTACATGTACGAGTTCGCTTGTGGCGTTAGTGGTTACATGCTAGGTGTTAACCCATTCAACCAGCCAGGTGTAGAAAGCTACAAGGCTAACATGTTCGCACTACTTGGCAAGCCAGGTTACGAAGACAAGACAGAAGAATTACTAAAGAGACTATAATATAGTTTTAGAAAAGATATTGAAGCTCGGGCGCGTGCCCGGGCTTTTTTTGTGGGCGCGCTGAGCTTTTTTTGTGTGGGCGCTTTTCTGGGAAGCCTGGGCATGCGCCCGAGCTTTTTTGTTAGCCCTCGCACTTTTCTGTGTTCTAGAACGATGAAAATGCATACGAGAAGGCACTTTGGCCTTCTCGTATGCAAAAGCTTGAATGGTCAAAAATTGAAAATACATACGAGAAGGGAGAAGAGC